>DATEKC010000020.1:0-14984 GCA_035277665.1 Terriglobia bacterium | reverse complement strand
ATGCAGGGAGGACGCAACAACTTTTCGGCTGTCTGCCCGGTGGCCCCGGAAACCCTGCGGCTGTTCGGGGACCTTTATCGGGAAGTCGCGGAGGCCTTCCCCTCGCGCTACTTCCACGGCGGCTGCGATGAGGTGAACTGGGGAGGATCTGAGCTTTCCCGCGCGGCGCTCAAGAAGAAGAGCCGCGCTGAAATCTGGGCAGACTATGTGAACTCCCTCGACCACATCACGCGCGGTCTGGGCAAAGAGCTGATTGTCTGGGGCGACTTTGTCCTGCACAAGCAGGCCGGTGTTTTGCCGAGGCTCAACAAAGACATCATCGTCATGGACTGGCAATACTACGTGACTGACCCCAAACCGCTGGAACAGGCGGCGCGCAAAGTGATTGACACGGGTCTGCGGGCGATTGGAGCGCCGTCGATCATTTCATGCCGCTGGGGTGTGCGCGCGGGCGCCAACGCCCTGCGCAACATCGAAGCTTTTGCGGACGCCTACAGCCGCATTGACAACCCGCGGGCGCTGGGCGTGATTGTCACCAACTGGATGCCGTCGCGCTACATCCAACGGTCCCTGTGGGACACCTGCGCTTACACGGCTGTTGCCTTGAACGAGGGCGGTGCCGCGGCGCGGGCGTCCGGTTTCCGCCGCTTTGTTGAAAAGCATTACCAGGCGGAATGGAATGAAAACTGGTCCGACGTTTTTACGACGCTTTACGAGATCACACCCAACCGGGCAAGCTGTTCCCCGAGCTGGATGCGGCCGGTGCTGCCGGTTCCCTGGAGAAGCGATGACGAACTGAAGGCGGCCGCTACGTCCGGCACGCTGAACGCGCCGCCCTTCCGGCGGTTGCTCAGCCAGCTTGTCTTCAGTGAAGCCGAGGTGCGTGACAACCTGGACGATTTCCTCACCTTCCGGCTTTCGGTGGAATACATGGAACATGTCTTCTGGCGCATCACAGTACTGGTGGAGGAAGCTGCAAAGCCGGAGCGCAAAACTGAGTCTGCGGCAGCCCTGATCCGGACCATCGCGGAACGCGACCAGCAACTGCTGGCAAAGCTCGACGCCTCCTGGGACAAGGGCCGCGCCCCCGACGCAGCGGCGAAAACGGGAACAGTGTTCGATTTCCGCCCCGGAGACCAGTTGCTGTATACATTCCAACAAGCCGCAACCTACTCGCAACAGTTGGCGCGCGACCCGGAACGCTTCGCCCGCCTGCTGCCTGCTGTAAGCTGATGGCGTGCTTGGCACGAACGATATTGGCCTGAAAGGCCGTGCATCGTTTCACCCGGGTCCCGCGCAGCGGCCAACCCTGCCGCGGTTTTGCACTAGCCACGAGCGGGCACTGCGGGTTAAAATTAACCCTCAAATCGACGGAGAGGTGGCCGAGTGGCTTAAGGCGGCGGTTTGCTAAACCGTTGTACGGGCGAAAACCTGTACCCAGGGTTCAAATCCCTGCCTCTCCGCCAATCCTTTCAGTTCAATCAATTGACCCTCTTTAAATCGTGGCAGGTTTGGCGGGCGGCTCAGCGTCTGGTGTCTTGATAATGTCCTGTTGCGCTTGGGCAGCGTCTTTGTTTCGGTCCTCCAGCAGCCTCACCGCGTGGCGAACGCCATCAGCCGCAGGTATGCACTTCCTGCCGGCGGTCCGGTTCAGTCTCCCGGCGCATTTGGCAATGGTTCAAGGTCGTGAGTTGGACGGGAGAGGTTCTGCCCATGATCGGAATTCCGGCGCCGGTGGTTTCACCTTGCCTGTTGCCGCCCATTCCACGCCTCGGACAAAGGTAGTGGAGAAGCCGGGCAGATCCATGGCCTTAACGTCATGTCCCAAGGTCGTATAGAAAGTACGGCCGCGACCGTAACGAATCGTCCAGAGCATGGGCTCGTTCTTGCCCGTGGGGTTATTGTCCAGGCGAGGCCATTTCGCTGACCGGTCTGGCCCGGTGGCAGTCTGAGCCTCCTTCCCGGCAGAGACCGGAGGTGGGGTGTGGGATTTATTTGCAGGATCGTCGTATGCGGTCGCCAGGATGTGGACTCCGGGCGCCATGTGCATGTTGTGATAAAGCTCGTCATTTGCCTCGAACGTCTTCGGAAGCCCTTCGGTAATGGGACTGTCCGGGTCGACGATTTTCACGGTGAATTTGTGTCTTGGAGCATGGCCCGATGCAGGCGGCTGGTCTGACCAGACGCCGCCAATCATCTGTTTGTATGCCGGCCATGGCGGCTCCATGATTCCTGTCGGAACGCTTCCGTCACCCAGCACAACTAACCCGCTGAACGCCCAGTTGGCGCCGTGCACGCCTACAAGGCCGCCGCCCGAGCGCACAAAATCCTCAAGGGCATTTTCAGCCGTTTGCCCCAGGCGCGGCCCGTTGTAATTGAGGACTACCACGTTGTAAATGGCGAGAGTTTCCGCCGTCATGCCCGTGGGTTCTTCGTTCACCCGAACATCAAACCGTCCCGTATTCAACAGCATGTCCCGCAGCACCGGGGTCGTGCTTCGCCAGTCATGATTGTTTTGCCCGGTAAGGATCAGCACGCGAATGGCGCCCTTCTTGAACAGGGGGATTCTATCGTCCGTGGTGTTCTGGGCTATCAACGGTCCCGCTGCGATCAGTGCGATGCTCAGCAAAAGCAATGCTCTTTTATAAAGCGCCATATCTATCACTCCCAAATCCGTCGCGTCCCTGACCGATTCAAGGGTTCTCGCCCTGTCATCTATTGCATTCGTCTGGCGTAATCATTCTGGAACTGTGAAGGCAAACAGTTTTGCCCCCGCTGCAAACACCACGTACTGCCGCCCGTCCAGTTCGTAAGTGATGGGGCCATTGTCCATCGTCTCATTCAGGTTGACGTGCCAGCGGGTTTTCCCGGTCAAGGGATCGAGGGCCAGGGCGTTTCCCGATCCGTCGCCGCCAAAAAGTAATTTCCCCGCCGTGCTCAGCAGACCGGAAGATCCACCTCTGCCGGTCATGTGGTCCCAGGCGATTTTCCCCGTTGTAGGGTCAATAGCCTCGATTGAGGAGGGCCCAGTCCAGACAGTCTTATCAATGCCGCCCCAAGCTTCCGGCTTTGAGCTCGTGTCGGTAAGGTAATAGACCGCAGCCGAGCGCACCACGCGAACATAAAACAGGCCTGTTTCAGGATCAAGGCTGGGAGGAAACCAGTTGGTCCCGCCTCCCTCCGACGGAATCACAAATGCCCCGGCCGGTTTGGGATCCTTGTCCGGATCACGAATCGGCCGTCCCTGGTCATCAAGCCCCTTGGCCCAGTTGTTGTATGCAAACGGAGCCGAAAGAATGTGCCGGCCGTTGGTCCGGTCGAGCACATAGAAGTAGCCGTTGCGGTTGGCTTGGGCCAGCAGTTTTCGCGGCTGCCCGTTGATCCTTGCGTCAAAAAGGACCGGAGTCTCAGCAGAGTCCCAGTCGTGCGTGTCATGAGGAGTGGTCTGGTAGTACCAGGCCATTTTGCCCGTATCCGGGTTGAGAGCAACAATGCAATTGGCCCAAAGGTTGGCTCCTTTGCGGCCCTGGCCCGCCATGACCGGCTGAGGGTTGCCGGTGCCAAAATAGTACAGGTTCAACTCGGGGTCGTACGTGCCGGGGATCCAGATAGCTCCTCCGCCATGCGCCATCGCATCCGCATTGGGCCACGTCTCGGAACCCGTTTGGCCGGGATTGGGCGTCGAGTACCAGCGCCATTGGAGCTTTCCCGTGTCGGGATCATAGGAATCCAGATAACCCCGGTTGTCCGTGGACTCAATGCTGGGGCTGACCAGGACGTGATTGCCGATGACTACTGGAGCCACGGTCGAGAAGAAATCGAGTTTAAGGTCGGCAATGACCACTCGCCAGCGCTCCTTGCCGGTTGCCGCATCGAGGGAGACGAGATAATCATCCGGGGTCGTCAGGAACAGCCATTTCCCGTACATCCCCATGCCGCGGCTGCCGATGTGAGTTCCGCCCAGCGTTTTCGTCTGCCAATGCCAAAGTTCGCGGCCCGTGCGGGCGTCCACCGCCCAGGCGTTGTCCGGAGAAGAAAAATACAGCACCCCATCAACCATCAGCGGCGTCGCTTTGATGGTGTAGCTGC
Organism: Terriglobia bacterium; assembly: GCA_035277665.1. Taxonomy (GTDB): domain Bacteria; phylum Acidobacteriota; class Terriglobia; order UBA7540; family UBA7540; genus SCRD01. The sequence goes on along the minus strand of DATEKC010000020.1, from coordinate 10,895 downwards.
CTGAGTCATAGGCCCAGGCCAGCCGCAGGTCCTTCACGTTGGTCTGATTAATCTGATTCAACTGGCTGAAGCGGCGTCCGGAATAGTCGCCGTTGTAGGTGGACCAGATGGCCCTCAGCGGCTTCAGAATCTGGTTCGGGCTGAGGCTTTGCCCGCTCAGTGAGTGTGTGAGCAGAAACACGGCCACCGCGGTTTCCAGGATCTTCACTTCAGGCTCTCCAGATATGTTGTGACGTTGTGCATGTCCGTGTCCGTTAACTGGTTCATCAGGCGGTAGTGCGCTGCCAGGGGATCGGTGACCTCGGCACGGGTGCCGTTCGAAAGCGGGAAGCTGCGGTAATCTCCCTGGGCGTCGTAAAACGACACATTGAATTCGTCGATATGTATTAGCTTGCCTTCAAATTTCTGTCCCGACACGAGAGTCACCGTAACCTCGGGCGCAGGTCCGGGCCCGGGATAAATCCATCGCTGCTGGAGTTCGTCTCCGGGGTATTTTGTGGCGATTCCCGCCAGGTCGCCCCTTGCTGAATGGCAACTGGAGCAGTGGGCCTGAAAGTAGGCTTTGCCGGCGCCCGCGTCCCCCACCGCTACGTTGAGGACTTTGTAGGTGAATCGCAAGCGGGCGTCGCGGTTTCGCTGGTGGAGAAAGGCCACAAGGTCTGAAATCTGGGCGGAGGTAAAATTGAACTTCGGCATTCCTTTGCTGACACGGCCTCCCTGGATGACGGGTCCAATCAGGTTTCCTTTCCTGTCGTGATTCACCAGGACAGACCGCACCAGGTCGGGACCGCCATTTCCACCCGTGGCTTCATTTCCATGGCAGAACGAGCAGTCGGCCTCGAAAAGCTTTTTCCCACGCGCCACCGCAGCGGGATCCTGGTTGGGAGTCAAGTCGGGATACATCTTGCGTGAACGATTGTAGGCGGGTTCCGAGTTTCTGCCGGCGCTGGCATTCTGAGGAAAGGGATGCGCCAGCGTGTTGCCCGCGGAAAGGTGGAGCAGGAAAACGGCTGTCAGGAGCGTTATGCCGATCCAGAAATATTTTCGACTCAGCATGATGCCTGTTTCCCGCCTGGCTGCTGTGGATGGGCCCGTTATTGCTTCGACGCAAGCTCCTGCTGCCTGAGCACTCCGTTCAGATGCGCCAGACTGGCCGCCGCCTGGGCCGAAGTCCCGCACTCGACCGAAAGCACCCCGTCATAGCCGCCTTCGTGGAGAATCGAGACCACGCGCCTCCAGTCGACCGCGCCTTCTCCGCAGGCGCATCCCACCGGCGTGCCCGTGACCTTCCCCTTTTCCGTTTCCGCCTGTTGCAGCGCAATATCTTTTGCGTGAACATGCACCAGCAAGGGAAGCACCGCCTTCAAGCCCGCGTAAGGGTCGGTTCCACCCAGATACGCATTGCCCGTGTCATAATTCACCCGCAGCATGGGGGAGCGGACGAGGCCGGCGATTCGAAGCAGCCCCTCGGTGGTCTTTGAAAAACTCTGATGGGGTTCTATCCCGATATAGATGTCGTATCGCTCCGCCACCTGCAGAACCTTCCGAAGCGTATATTTCATCACCTGGAAACATTCCTCTTCGTCGAGCCATTCGGGCCGGATGCCTTCGTCGGTCGCCAGAACGCGCGCCCCGATCGCCGCGGCAAAACGCACCGCCTTTTCCAGGTAAGGAACGCTGATTTCGGGCCGCATGAGCGGGCAATGGGCCGAAAGCCCGGAAGGGCGAAGCCCGTAGCGGTCAAGGATGTCCTTCATCTCGAACGGATCATTGTCCAGCGAGAAAGAATGGAAGTAGCCGGCTTCGCTCAGCAGTTCGCGGCCGTTGTGCACCATGGGCTCAACCCAATGGTACCCCAACTCCGCGGCCCTCCTCGCTCCTGCCTCGAATGGTTTGTCTTCGGGACGGATAAACTCCATGTTCAGTCCGATTCTGATTGCCATAAGACCTTCTTGTATCCCGCTTTCTAAATTAATGACGCCGTCCAGCTATAGCATACGGTAAGAAGCGCCACGGGTGCCCTGCGAAGTCCGCTGAGGCTCGCATCAACACGAATTACACTACAGCCCCTCGCGGGCGTCAATCCGGCAAAGCGCCACTTTCCGGCGGAAATCCACCTATATCCTTGAGTTGGACATTTAGACGAAGAATCAGCCTGTCGCCAGGGGCCAATGCCCTGTTGCGTCGAGACGCTTCACGTGCGGACGTACTGCGATTCGCGCGGTGGTTGATATTTCACCGCCAGGTGTGGCGTCTCCAAACGCTGGTTGAGCCGGTGCCTGGAATCCAGGCAAGCCTCCAACATTCCGGAAGTCAGCAGGGTCCGTTGAACAGGATACGGCGTTTTGCCAGTCGTAAACGTCTGCTCGATCTTAGCCGCCAAACAGGCCGTGTTGCTCACGTCGGGCGTGGGAGGCAGAAAGAACTGAGTTGAAACCAGCCCCTTCCCTGCTACGCGCGCCGAGATGTTGAAATCCATGATGGCTCCGTTGAGCATCAGCAGCGTGGCCTTGGTACCATCCGCATATTCAATGCAATAGGCTGCCGGGTCTTTCACCAACTGAGGCAATGCGCCCGATGCAACCAGGTCCTGGTTGCGGCCGTCCAGCAGCGTGAGACCCAAAGGAGTGTCACTGCGAGACAAGGCAGAGCTCAGAAGTTCCCTGGAATAGCGTCCTTCCCTGCCGGCCTGCCAGACGTCATCGCCCTCCAGCAACTGGACAGCTTTCACGCCGGTTTCACCGCCTTCGCGCCTTTCGAGCATGCATTGCATGGCTTCGAGCGCATCGAAATCTCTGCCATCAAATCTGCCTAAGCCCACCATCACAGCTTCTTCCACGTGCGCCCCGAAGGGTATGTCGACATCGGGCAACCGCCACGTTACGGGATACGATGAACCGGCCATCAGAGGAAAATGTAGCCGTTCCGCCGTTTCCACCATCTGCTTCGCTTCCGGAAAGCTGAAAGAGAGTTGTTTGTGGTTGAAATAGGGAACCCCGCGACCTTCTTCCTGGAAGACTTGTACGCACTGCTGGAAAAAGTCATAGCTGGGCAGCAGAATCTGCCCCCGGTCGTTGGCCGGATAATCGCCCTGCTCCGCCACGGCGAGCACAGCGTCCACAGCGAGCCGTTCGCCGCCGGCGCGCAGTGCTTCAGGAATGTTGCCACACAGACGAAAACCAAATTCCTCCGATCGCGCTCTGCTCAGGTCAGTGGCCGGCCCGATATTCTCGGGCAACTCCTCGCCGTAGCTTTGCGCCCCAGGCCGTTGCCTCACGGCGTGCGCGATGGGCGGGTGCGGCGGGCCTGGTTCGATCTGCTGCGCTGATGATCCGGTGTGGGCGCCCGGCTCTCCTTGTGTACGCCGGGCCGCGCGTGCCTCCTCACGTCTCCACCCCCAGTCCAGCGGCCCCCCAAACTTGGGCACCAGCGAATCCACATAGACGGAAACAACCTGGACGTTGGGAATGTGCCAGGTTCCCTCGAACGGGTAGCCGACCAGAAAGCGATCCGCGATGGATTGCAGGTTTGATCCCAGATGATAGACGCTGCCTATAATTGCCAGGCGGAAAGGCGCCTCTGTCGAACCAGTGGGAAGCTGTGCGAAGCCCGATCGTAGAAGCGGGCGGCTCGCCAGCAGGGCGGTTGAAAGTGCCGAATAACCAAGAAAACGCCGACGGGTTAGCATTAGCTTCTCCAAAATGTAGATTCAGGACTCGGCTGGTAAGTCACCGCCAGTTGCGGGGTCTCCAGGCGCCTCAAGCCCTGGTATATGCTTTCGACACCGGCGATCACCAGGCCGGACGTTAAAAGCGTTCGTGCGATCGGATACTGCGCCTTGCCAGTCAGGAACATCTGCTCGGCGTTGTGCACCAGCGGGCTGAAGAAACTGGCCAAAGTCGTGCGTCCATCGGGCATGGGCAGATACATCTGCGTGGAAAAGGGGCGCGATTCACCTTCAATATTGGCCGCAAAGGTGAAGTCGCGAACAAGGCCGTTCATCAGCAGCATGGTACAGCGCAGCCCATCACGATGCTGGTAACGATAGGCGGTTGGATCGGGCACCAATTCCCGCATCTGCTTCACGGAAGGATACACGTCAGTAAAGATTCGGCTTGCGGGCATCAGGGTGGAACTTCGGCTCAGGGCCGCTTTCACAAGTGAATGAGGCCACACGCCCTGCTCGTAGGCCTGCCAGAAACTTTCGCCCTGGTAGGCCTGCAACCACTCGACGCCGGTTTCTCCGCCCTTCCGCCGTTCCACCATGCATTGGATCGTCTCGAGCACATGGAAATCGTAGCTGTCGACGCCACCGTATCCGACGCAGAGCGCTTCCTTAACGGTGGCTCCGGTGGGAAACTCAACCGACGGAATTCTCCAGGTTACCGCCAGGCTTGAACCTCCCTGAAGCGGAAAACCCATCTCGCGCGAGGTATCGAACATCTGCTTCGACTGGGACCAGCTCCAGGAAGAGAGCTGCTTGTCGTTAAAATACGGCACCGACCGATTACTGGAACGGAACACGTCTACTATGCTTTCAAAAAAACGGAAGTGCGGCTGCATGGCCTGCCCCGTTGCGGTCTCCGGATATCTGCCATGCTCTCCGACCACGACCACGCCATCCACAGCCAGCTTGCTGGTGCCCAGCGTTACGGCTTCCTCGATGGAGGGGTAGACCTTCAACCCAGGATGCCGATCCATTAACTCCTGAGTCAGATCGCCTTCGCCCCGCTGATCAACGTACAGCCCCACCAGGTCCATTTGGGGGTGATGAAAGGTACCGTTCCACCCATAACCGTCAAGGAAGCGGTCCACAATGTGCTGCGGGTGCGAGTACAAGCGGATGGCGGTGACCACGGCCGCGAGTTTTGGCCGCTTTCCGCTGGAAGTCTTGTTTTGAGCCATATAAGTCCTCTTGCAATTAGATCGGGATCAAATTATTCGAAGCGATTGACCACACGCGCTCCGGATTTTCTCCGTCGTGAACGTTCTTCAATCTTTCTGCCGGAACCCTGAGATTCTATCGTGTGCCGCGTTCTTAATGGGAAGATTGTTCCTGGACGGGGTACACATCTCCAGGATTCGCAAGCGGCTGCGCCCTGGGATGATCCGGGAAGGGCGAATGATATTCGCGTGTCAAGTCCGGCGGATGCGGCACCCCAGGCGGATTGTTCCCCAGATTGCCAGGTACTTGCAGCCAGGGCTGCAATGGAAACGGAGAACCCAGGCCTTCGTAATTCGTGATATGGCGCGGGAAATCGTCGGCCGAAGAGGTGCAGCGGCGCCGGCCCCTGACCATCCTCGCAGTATCAGGGCAATGGCCGAAGTACTGCGGACGCGCATGCTGCCAATCCACCATGCTGAGGCCTGATGGATCATAAAGGATGGCCCCGTCCCGAACGGTCAACACGTCGGTGAGCTTGGAGTCACCACACATGCGGGCATCGCCATCATCGTGGAAGCAGAATTTCCCGTGCAGAAGCTGCAGTACGGCGATATCAGCATCGGAACCGGGCGAGAGGGTGCCCAACTCCGGATGGTGAATCTCCTCCGCAGGGTTCACCGTGGCCTGTTGAATGACCTCTTCCAGCGTCTCGCCCATAATCAGGAACCGCGACATGATACCCGTGAGACTGAGTTCCTGAATGTTACCCAGATGCAGGTCGGTGGAGATCGAGTCGGGCAGGAAGCCCTGCTGGATCGCCGGGGCGGCATTGCGCCACCAAAAGCTTGCTGAACCGTAGCCGACATCGAAGACGACGCCGCGAGCCCGGGCCTCCCACATGATCGGGTTCACTTTGCCGTTCGGCAGAATGATGGGGAACTGCTGAGCGAAGACGTGAGTGTGTACGTCACCGGGGCGCAGCCGCTTCGTGATGATATCAGCATAGGAGCGGCCCGGAACCGGGGACGTATCCACCATGATGGGCCGATGGGTGAGTTGGCCGCAGGCGATGGCGTCGTCAATGCCGGCCCACGGCGTGGGAGGGCTGTTCAGGTTAATGCCGGCGCCGTAATGGGCGGTTTTGATTCCCACAATCAAGTTCGGAAATTCATTGATGATCTGGGCACAGCGCTTGGGATCCATGTTGTCGGGATCCTGCTCCAGGCCGCTGAACATGCCATTTTCGACAATATTCAGCCAAGAGAGGACACGCACCTGGGAATGGTCTGTGACTTTCATCATCTCCTGGATGAAATCGTTAGCGCCGGAGGTGCCGGCATCCACCATGGTGGTAACACCGGAGTCGAGCGGGATGTCTGTCATGATGCCCTCTGGCACCTCGCGGTGCCGGGCATTGGGAGTAAACCAGTCCAGCGGCGTGCCGCCATTGGACACATGGACATGGATGTCAATCAGGCCTGGCGTGACGTAATAGCCGGTGACGTCCACAACTTTCCTGGCTTCACTGTCAGGAATATCCTTCTTGACGGCCGCTATTTTGTGGTTGGCAACGGCCACGTCCATGATTTGGTCAATGTGATTGGCGGGGTCAATGACGTGGCCCCCCTTCAAAATAAGATCATATTGTGGAGCTGCGGCCAGTGCCGCAAAACTCGAAAAGATAAATGCAAAGCTTGAAAGGAGCGCACAATACACCAACTTCTTGTATGAAATCATTCCATTCTCCTAAAGTTAACCGAGCCCCGATCTCCACGGCGCCACTCGCCGTGTTCTTTTCGACTGACACCCACTGTTGCTTGCGGCGGACTTTAACACGACGCTAGCAATCGTGTCAAACGATCAAAAACATCAATCGAAAAAAAGCCTGCCGTTGCGTCACCAGCGGCTCTGGTGTATCTTCTCGCTCAGGCCGGGGCAATCCAGAAGGAGCACGATTTCGCGCGGTTGGGTCATTCCACCCAAAGGGAAAGGCACCGCGCATTCGCCGCTGCCGAGCCGCCAAACGCATCATATTCATGGCCGATCAGCGACAAAGCCGATCAGCCAGACATTCTCATAAGGGGGACAAGAAATGAATCGAAGAGAACTCATCCTGGCCGGCATGGCGATCGGAATGACGCCCGCCATCGCTCCGGGCCAGACAAAGCGCCCTGCCGGCAGCGATGATTCTGCTCTACAGTTTGCTCCGGGCTCTCCGCCCACGATCCTTTTAAATGATTATGTCCCGCATTCCATTTATAGAATCCCCGTAACGACCATCAACAAAGCAAAATTCCCCATCTATGACGCTCACTGTCACGGGCGCGGAGAAATCAGCGTCCGCGAGATGGTGAAGATCATGGACGAAGTCGGCGTGGAACAGACGGTGGTTTTCACCGGCGCCACCACGCTGGACCGCTTCAAGGAAGTCAGCCGGCAATATGCGGCGTACCCCGGCCGTTTCCACATGTGGTGCCTTTTTAACATGAATGATTATGGCAAGCCCGATTTTGAAAAGACCGCTCTGAAATCTTTGGAGGAATGTCATCGGGCGGGCGCGGTCGGCGTAGGCGAAATTCACGACAAGGGCAGCGGTTTCACCTGGCAGTATTATGGCAAGCGCCCCCGAAACCCCAGAAGCGCCCGAATCGCCCACATGCCCCTGAATGGAGGACCCACGTATACGCGTCCTCCCATGCCGCCGAACCCGAACGGCCCCCATGGGCCTCACGCGGACGATCCGCGCCTCGACGCGCTCTGGAACCGTGCCGGCCAGCTCGGCATGCCCATCAGCATCCACGTTTCCGATCCCATCTGGTCCTACCAGCCTATGGACAGCCACAATGACGGCCTCATGAACGGCTGGAGCTGGCGCATCAATCTCGAACCCGGAATGTACGATCACAACCAGCTTATTGACAGCCTGGACAAGACGGTGGGGCGGCATCCCAAAACAACATTCGTCGCCTGCCATCTCTCCAATCTAGATTACGATCTCTCCCGGCTTGGCCAGATGCTCGACCGCCATCCCAACCTCTATGCCGACATCGCAGCCCGCTTTGCGGAAACGGCTACTATTCCGCGGTTCACCCGCCAGTTCCTGATGAAACATCCCGACCGCGTTGTTTACGGAACTGACGTAACTTACAGCAAGCCCTTTTTCAGCACCACGTTCCGCATTCTGGAAAGCGAGGATGAACACTTCTACGGGCGCGGGCTGGTCGACACCGCAAATTTCAACTTCAATTACCACTGGACGCTGAACGCCTTCGGCCTGCCAGATGATGTGCTCAAAAAAATCTATCGCGACAATGCCGTCAACATTTTCAAGAAAGCGCAGGAAAACGCAGTTTGAAAAAGTGCGGGGAAAGATGGACTACTGAATATCTGGTGGCGCCCGCCTCAATCAGCAATTGCGCGTGACGGGCAAAATCCTGTGGCATCGTGCCGTAATGGAGGTTTCCGTCTGAAACTACCGGCACGCCCGCATCCAAATTTCTAGAGCTAACCTCCGTGGAAACGATGTGCCCCGTTCTTCAGGCGCATGCGAGGGGAAAAAAGCGGGCACAATAGGCCCGGGAGTCCAGCCGGAAGCTATCAATCGTCCTATGGACGCGTCTGTGGTCTACATCCCAGCTTCAGTGGAAATAGAGATTGACGGGGAGGTCACCAGATGAGGGCAGCGGGAGATTTTCCGGAGAGCACGTCTTCGTCGAGCTCGTAGCCAAAGCCGGGCGACCGGCTGAGATCGACAAAACCGCGCTCCGGCTGCGGCTCGCCCTTCAGCAGCGGACTGCCTCCCTGGGCAAAAATGTCCACAAACTCCGCCCGCGGGGCGTTCTGGGTGGATATCACAAAGTGATAAGTGGGTGCGCCTACGCCGTGCGGAATCACCGGCAGGTCATAGGCGCTGGCCATTGCGGCAATCTTCTTTAGTTCCGAGAGCCCGCCAGCGCGGTAGATGTCCGGCTGCAGAATGTCCACCGCGCGTTTTTCGATCAGGTCGCGGAAGCCGTAGCGCGTGAATTCGTGCTCGCCTCCGGTAATCATCACTCCCGTCACGGCGTCCTTGATTCTTCGATAGGAATCGATCTGGTCCGGCGGCACCGGTTCTTCAATCCATAGCACGCTGAACTCAGCAACGGCCTTGGCGAGTGAAATGGTGTACGGAACATCAAGCGCCATGTAGCAGTCCAGCATAATATCGCCGTCGGGGCCAATCAGGTCGCGGGTCCTGGCCACCAGGCCCACGTTTTTCCTCAAGCCATCCTGGCCGTCTGCCGGGCCGTAGGGCACTGCAAGCTTCACATGCCGGAAGCCTTCTTTCAGGTGCCGTTCGGTCAGGTTGCCGGTCACGTAAACCGGGATGCGGTCTTTTGTCTTTCCGCCGGCCAACTCATAAACGGGCTTGCCCGCCGCCTTGCCGGCCAGGTCCCACAATGCCAGATCGATGCCGCTGATGACTTCAATCACAATGCCTTTGCGCCCATAGAATTGCGCGGCGCGGAACATCTGCTCCCACAGCAGGTCGATATTCGAAGGGTCTTTGCCGACCAGAAGCTGCCTGAATTGCTCATCGATGACAGCCGCGGCCACTTTCCCCTTGCCGCCTCCCACCGTGCCCAGGCCGCGCAGACCTTCATCCGTGACGATCTCGACGATCGCGGCGGACATCGGCCCGAACCAGCTCGAGCGCCTCGCCTTGTACTCCGGGTAGATCGACATCGGGTTCGCGATGACGCCTTCGCTCAGCCACGAAGCGCTCATCGGCACCACATGGACTTTCACTTCGCTGATCTGCATCCTGCCTCCGCTTCTTCCAATCCCGTCACTTCATCTTAATCACGCTCACCTCAAAGGGGCCCAGCGCCGTTTCGTCCCGCGCCAGGCGCGCCAATCCTACGCCCGATTCCGCCGTCTCTTCATTCACGTATTGCTCGGTTGCGCCGGCCGCGCCCGGCAGCGAAATAGTTACCGGCCGGTTGCGCCGGTTGATCAGCAGCAGCTTGTGCTGGCCCGATTTTGTCATGAATCCCTGCGCGTAGGCAGCTTCAGAACTGCCGTCGGTCTTTACCAGCTTGTCTTCCGGGCCGAAATTATCGTGCAAAAGTTTCAGCACCCAGAAACGCGCGTTCGGCTGCCCGGTTGCCCAGTCCACCATCGACACGCTGGGAAACTGCGTGGGATAGCCGACCAGTTGCGATTCTCCTGCCACTTCGATGCCCTGCTTTGCCAGTTCCACATAAAGATACGCGTACATGGCGCCGCACAGGTTCCAGTAGGCGTTCGGAATCGGCCGTACCAGGTGGTCCTCCGTGTCATAGGGCAGGATGCAGCCCAGTTCGTTGGTGTCCGTCAGCGTCTCGGGCGAAAGCCGCTGGCGAATCGCCTGGATGTAGCGGACCGTATCCAGAAAGCGTTCCGCCTGGTCCCAGAAAGTGTATTGCCAGTCGTTCAGGTCCTGTGAGGGCGAAGGGCCGGCATAGAAATGATAGGAAATCACGTCCAGTGGGGTTCCGGCTTTGTGGTGCCGGTGGTCCAGAAAGTATTCGAAGAATTTCGGATTTACGGAAGGCGCCGCCAGCGCCGCGCTCACAAACTTGATGCCGGGATCGACTTTGTGGACCGCCGCCGTGACGGCATCGTAGAGCCGGGTATAAAACTCCGGAGTCATGCCGTGTTCGAAGTCCACCTCGTTCAGCACCTCCCAGTACTGGATTTTGTAGTGGTGGCCGGACTCGTGCCGCTTGCCCTCTTCGTCCGTAAACCCGCCCTGCGTGTACCAACTCGCCAGTCGAGCATAATAGTCCGCCACTTCTTTCATGCTGGGGTCGCGCAGTTCTGTCCCCTGCTCATAGTTCCAGTCCACCTGGTCCGGATCGGCAGGGTAGGCCACAGGTTTCTTCGTCTTCCACATCCATTGCGGAATGGTGCTGAAGTTGATCACCACCGAGTGCCCCGCCTGGGCGTTCATAAAATCTTCCATCATGGGATCGATCAGCGAAAAATT
>DATEKC010000019.1:0-54039 GCA_035277665.1 Terriglobia bacterium | reverse complement strand
GATATTCGAAAAGATGATCAGGTCCAGGTGATTGCCGGGCGCGATAAAGGTAAGACGGGTCGTGTGCTGAGTGTATTGCCCCGTAAGGGGCAAGTGTTTGTGGAACACGCCAACATGATCAAACGTCATACCCGGCCCAATCCCTCCAAGCAGATTCGGGGAGGTATCCTGGAAAAAGAAGGCCCGATTCACATTTCGAATGTCGCCCTCCTGTGCACCGAGTGCGGCCCCACCAGGGTTCGCCACCAGCGGATGGCGGGAGGCGAGAAGGGTAAAAAGGTTCGTCAATGCACGAAGTGTGGAAAGGTGCTTGACAGCTAAAGACTGAGGAATACCAGGCGATTATGGCAGCGCGATTAAGAGAGAGATATCAATCAGAAGTGCTTCCCGCTCTGATGGAAGAATTTAAGTACACCAACCGCATGGCAGCGCCCCGGCTGAGTAAGATTGTCGTCAATATGGGGCTGGGTGAGGCCATCCAGAACGTGAAGCTTTTGGATGCCGCCACGCGCGAGCTCGGCCAGGTAACCGGCCAGAAGCCGGTGGTGACACGGGCAAGGAAGTCCATCGCAAATTTTAAACTTCGCAAAAATATGCCGATTGGGGTGATGGTGACGCTGCGGGGTGACCGGATGTACGAGTTTTTTGATCGGCTGGTTAATGTAGCCCTGCCTCGTGTTCGTGACTTTCGCGGCCTCTCGACTAAATCGTTTGACGGCCGGGGAAGTTACACACTGGGATTGCGCGACCAGCTGGTTTTTCCTGAAGTGGAGTACGGGAAGATCGAGAAGGTCAAGGGAATGAACATCTCTATCGTGACGGACGCCCGGAGCGATGCGGAGGCCCTGGCGTTGTTGAAGCACCTCGGCTTGCCGTTCCGAGCTGAAGCTCAGCGCCGCCAGGCTGCGCAGGAAGATTCCAAAGAGCAGGCAGGAGGATAAACAGTGGCTCGTACCAGCCAGATGGCAAAATTAGTCCGGAAACCGAAATTCAAGATTCGTCATAGAAACCGGTGTCGTATCTGCGGACGGCCGCGTGGCTATCTTCGAAAGTTCGAAATGTGCCGCCTCTGTTTCCGCAAGCTTGCTCTGCAGGGTGATATCCCTGGCGTCGTGAAATCAAGTTGGTAATGGGTAAGCCGATCGCAGCAGGAAGGAACCAAGCTGCGACGAGCCTTTTGAACTGGGAGCTATATGTCTGCTGTTTCTGATCCGGTCGCTGACATGCTGACACGAATCCGCAACGGTTTTCGCGCAAGGCATCAACGCGTGGATATGCCGTCCTCAAAATTAAAAGTTGAGATTGCCCGGGTGCTGAAGGAAGAAGGCTACATCAGTAACTTCAAGGTCTCGGAAGAGAAGAAGAAGCAGACTTTGCGGGTCTTCCTTCGATACGCGCCAGACGGCACCAGCGTCATCTCGAAAATTGGTCGCGTTTCCAAGCCCGGCCGGCGGGTTTACACTGGCTCCAGTGAGGTGCCGAAAGTCCTCGGCGGACTGGGTATCAATATCCTAACGACCCCCCATGGTGTGATGACGGGCAAATCGGCTCGCCGGACAAAAGTGGGCGGCGAAATTCTCTGCAACGTGGAGTAGGCTCGAACTTCGGGCAAGGCTGTGGTTTATGTCAAGAATTGGTCGGAAACCGATTGAAATTCCCTCAGGCGTCACCTTGGCGGCGGACGCGTCGGCGGTTACGGTGAAGGGGCCGAAAGGAACACTGCAGGTGCCACTTCCTCGAGGAATTCGCCTTGAGAAGCAGGACGGAACCTATTTGGCGCAGATGGAAAACGAAGAACAGACGGCTCTGCGTGGAATGGTTCGCGCTGAGGTTGCGAACGCCATTGAAGGTGTCAGCAAAGGGTTTGAGAAGCACCTGGATATTGTCGGAATTGGCTACCGGGCGGAAGTCAGTGGAAAGTCAGTTATGCTGACGCTTGGTTACTCGCACCCTGTGGATTTTCCTATCCCGGAAGGGATCTCCGTCAGCGTTGAAAAGCAGACGCACCTGGTGATCAAGGGTATTAGCGCCCGGCTCGTGGGGCAGACGGCAGCTAGGATTCGCGGGTTGCGGCCCCCGGACCCATACAAGAACAAAGGTGTCCGATACACGGGTGAGAGGTTGAAGAAGAAAGTTGGGAAGGCGGCTGCGGGAGCAGCCAAGTAGGCTTCAGGAAGGAATACCAGAGGCATGTTGACGCAGGTTTCAAAAAATTATCGCCGCCAGAGGATCCACCGGCGCATCCGCCATCGAGTGCAGGGAGGGACGTCCGTCCCTAGGCTGAACGTATTTCGCTCGCTCAAACACATCCATGCTCAAATCGTGGACGATGCGCGTGGCGCCACTCTGGTTTCTGCATCGTCTTGTGATGCAGAAATCCGAAAAACCTTAAAGAGTGGTGGTAACATCGCGGCCGCAAAAGTTGTCGGGAAGGCGCTGGCGGAGCGAGCTAAGAATGCAGGAATTTCCCGGGTCGTTTTTGACCGCGGGGGTTATACCTATCATGGGCGCGTGAAAGCGCTGGCCGACGAAGCCAGGCAGAACGGTCTGACGTTTTAACGCGAAGGAGAGCGCAATTTGGCTGTTGGGATTGACCCAAGTACATTAGCATTGAAGGATCAGGTCGTAGCCATCAATCGCGTGACCAAGGTTGTGAAAGGCGGAAAAAACCTCAGCTTTTCTGCCTTGGTGGTTGTGGGCGACGGCAATGGCTACGTCGGTTTTGGCACCGGCAAGGCACGGGAAGTGCCGATGGCCATTCGCAAGGGAATCGAACTTGCAAAGAAATCATTGCAAAAAGTCAACATCACTGAAACGACGATACCGCATGCAGTGGTGGGCCATTATGGCGCGGGGCGGGTGTTGTTGAAGCCGGCTTCTGCGGGCACCGGCGTCATTGCCGGCGGGCCCGTCCGGGCAGTTGTTCAAGCTGCTGGGATACAAAATGTCCTGACTAAATCACTCGGCACAACCAACCCTCACAATGTCGTCAAAGCCACGATGCAGGCCCTGTTGAGCTTGCGGAGCGGCGAGGATGTTGCTGCCTTGCGCGGGAAGTCAGTGGAAGAGATTTAGGGAGGCGTAAAGATCGTGCCAAACAAGGCCGGAACAATTCACATCAAGTGGGTCCGGAGCGGTATCGGATTTCCGCGCAAGCAGAAAGAAATAGTAAGGAGCATTGGGTTGAAGCGGCTGAACCAGGTGGTTGAGCGGCCGGACACGGGGCATTTCCGTGGTCTGGTTGCAAAAGTGGGCCACCTGGTTGAAATAGTGGGGCTAGCGGATGCACCGGCTTGGGCCGGAGTGCCGGAGTACAAGCTCATTCCAGAGGAAGGTATATCCCGAAAATCTACGCCTGCCGAAAAGAAGGCGGAGACGGCCGAAGGATCTACTGCGGAGATGCCCGTAGCGGCAAAGGAAGATGCGGTTAAGGAAAAAGGACCCCAAAAAGAAAAGGGGAAGGACGTAACCCCGGCTAAGAAGCCTGCTGCAGCCAAGGGCCGGGCAACAAAGCCAGCCGGTGAGAAAGCTTCTGCGGCATCTGAAAAGCCTTCTGCAAAGCGGAAACCGGCAGTGGCAAAGTCCGGGGCATCGGACAAAAAGGAATCGAAGTCGATGAAAGGTAAGAAATAACGGTCATGGCCATACACATTGGGACTCTTCGACCTCCTGCTGGAGCGCACAAGCGGCGCAAGAGAATTGGCCAAGGCATGGGTTCGGGACACGGGAAGACTGCGACTCGGGGAAGCAAGGGGCAGCGGTCACGATCTGGCATGCGGATGCGTCCCGGATTTGAAGGCGGCCAAATGCCTCTCCAGCGCCGTCTTCCAAAGCGGGGATTCACAAACATCTTTAAGAAGCGGTACGCCATCGTAAATCTTGGTGACCTGGCAAAGGTTGATCCCAAGGAAAAGGTGACACCGGATCTGCTGGTGAAGTGCGGTATTATCGGCCGCCTGCACGACGGGCTCAGGGTTTTGGGAGGAGGCGAATTGAACGCGCCTCTTCAAATTGCGGCTCACCATTTCTCCAAGTCGGCTGAAGAAAAGATAGTGAAGGCGGGTGGGAAAGCGGAGGTGATCTCCGCATGATGGAGAATCTCAAAAGCCTTACTGAGATTCCGGATCTGCGGAAGCGCATCCTCTTTACGCTGCTGATGCTGGCTGTGTATCGTCTGGGATCGTTTGTCCCTACCCCGGGAATTAATCCTGACGTTTTGGCCCAGGCTTTGAGCAGTTTGGGCAATACCCTGTTTGGGCTGCTTTCGATGTTTTCCGGGGGTAGCCTGAATCGCCTCACGGTTTTTGCTCTGGGCATCATGCCGTATATTACGGCATCCATCATTCTGCAGTTGCTGGGCGTGGTTTCGCCCACGCTGGAAAAACTCCAGAAAGAGGGCGAACTTGGCCGGAAGAAAATCACCGAGTATACGCGTTGGATGACCGTTGGCCTCAGCATGTTCCAGGCTTTCGGTATTGCGGTTGCCCTGCAGAAAGAAAACAGTGCAAACGTACCTTTGGTGAGTCATCCCGGCCTGGGCTTTACGCTGAGCACTGTTCTGACGCTTACGACCGGTGCGGTTTTTGTGATGTGGCTGGGTGAGCAAATAACTGCTCGAGGCATCGGTAACGGCATGTCTCTGCTGATCTTTGCCGGCATCGTCGTGGGATTGCCGCACGCCATCGCTAACCTTTATCAGAAAGTGTTTGTGACTCGTACTTGGAGCTTTCCGATAGTTTTTCTTTTGCTGGTGTTCATGCTTGTGGTTGTGGCTTTCATCGTGTTTGTTGAGCGCGGAGAACGGCGTATTCCCATTCAGTATGCCAAGCGCATAGTGGGGAGGAAGGTCCTTGGAGGTGTTTCCACTCACCTCCCGCTGAAGGTCAACAGTGGCGGCGTCATGCCCATTATCTTTGCGGTCTCAATCCTGACCTTTCCCCAGACAATTGCCCTGTTCTCTGGAAAGCAGGGAACGTTCGGCTCCATCCTGAATTGGTTTCAGAACGCATTCGGCTGGGGTGAGCCGCTTTATACATTGACATACGTTATCCTAATCATTTTCTTTGCCCATTTTTATCTCTCGATTATTTACAATCCGGATGAAGTCGCTGATAACGTTCGAAAACAGGGTGGATTTATTCCCGGCATTCGCCCGGGTAAGCGAACGGCTGATCATCTGGACGATGTTTTGACAAAAATTACCTGGGTTGGTGGATTATACCTTGCCCTGATCGCCTTAATTCCTGAAGTCATGCTCGCCGGTTTGCGAGTGAATCACCTGCCGGTTTGGATGGGTGGCGCCTGGTTTGATGCAAATCTTCCCGGCTGGCTTCTGCATGGCCTGAACATCAACTTCTATTTTGGCGGCACCTCCCTGCTGATTGTGGTGGGTGTTGCGATGGATACGATCCAGCAGGTTGAAGCTCAATTGATCATGCGGCACTACGAAGGCTTTCTGAAGAAGGGGCGAGTTCGGGGTCGTCGCGCCGCCTCGTGAGTGCACTGAGCTTAAAGAATACGAACGATGGCGCAGATCCTTATTTTCATGGGGCCCCCAGGTGCCGGCAAAGGAACTCAGGCCCGTGTGGTTGCGGGCTCGCTCGGTATTCCGCATATCTCTACAGGTGATATTCTTCGGGAAGCCGCGCGAAAAAAAACTGGCCTCGGCTTGGCGGCTAAGGCTAAGATGGATAAAGGAGAACTTGTTCCGGACGACGTCATCTCTCCCATCGTGGAAGAACGGCTGAGTCAAGCTGATTGTAAGGAAGGCGCCATTCTGGATGGCTTTCCGAGAACAATTGCTCAGGCCCAATTCCTGGATGGCATGCTTGAAAGAACCGGCCTGGGTGCCCCGCTGGTCTTCAATATCCAGGTTGCGAATGATTCAGTGATTAAGCGACTGACGGGCAGAAGGACTTGCCAGGTATGTGGAGAGATTTACAACATTTACATGAATCCCCCGCGCCGGGAGGGCGTTTGCGATAAGGATGGAGGCCGGCTGATTCAGCGAGCAGATGATAAAGAAGAATCAATCAGAATACGCCTTCAGGCTTATGAAAATGACACCTTGCCGTTGATCGACTATTATCGACGGAAGAATGCTTTGAGGCAGGTTGACGGGAACGGCGTGCCCGAAGTCATTACCGAGAGGCTGCTGAGCCTTGTCAAAACGCATGATTATTTGTAAATCGGCGACGGAAATCGAAAAGTTACGCCGGAGTGGTCGGCTGGTCAGAGAAATATTGGAAGAGATGCGCGGGCGGGCGAAGCCGGGTGTAACAACCATGGACCTCGAAAAATTTGTTGAACGGCGCCTGGCAAAATCGGGTGCAATACCGGCTTTCAAGGGGTACCGCGGTTATCCTTGTTGTTTGTGCGCATCGGTGAATGAACAGATTGTTCACGGCATTCCGTCAAACCGGTGTCTAAACGAGGGTGACATCATCAGTCTCGACCTAGGTGTGATTATTGACGGATATTATGGCGATTCCGCAATGACCGTTCCTGTGGGGACGATATCGGAACCGCTCCAAAAGCTTCTCCGCGTAACGGAGGAGTCTCTGCAGTTCGCGATTGAAAGGGCGCGTGTGGGAAACCGGTTGGGTGATGTTTCATCCGCTGTGGAACAGCATGTCGTCAGCAACGGTTTTTCTGTGGTGCGGGAGTTTGTCGGTCATGGGATCGGGCGCCAACTTCACGAGGAACCCCAGATTCCTAATTTTGGCGAGCCGGGATATGGGCCTCCGTTGAAGGAGGGGATGGTTTTGGCGATTGAGCCCATGGTCAATGCCGGAAGTCCCGGGCTCAAGATTCTGGATGACCAGTGGACAGCCGTCACCGCCGACGGCACTCATTCAGCGCACTTTGAGCATATGATCGCCGTAACTCACAACGGGCCTGATGTTTTAACCAGATTGTAGCCGGGAAACGGGTGAATTCGGCTCGCAGTTAGCGCGAAGAAAATATTTTATGGCTAAAGAAGAAGCGATTGAAGTGATGGCGACTGTAATTGAATCGCTCCCGAACGCCATGTTTCGTGTCGAATTGGAAAACAAGCACAGGGTTCTGGCACATATTTCAGGGAAGATGCGGAAGAATTTTATTCGGATCCTCCCGGGTGACAGAGTAGCTGTGGAACTTTCACCGTACGACTTGACTCGCGGCCGCATTGTCTACCGCTACAAGTGACGGCGTGAGGTTCGTGTTGTTGAAGGCCCGCTGCGTGACTGTTGCATGTGCTGGAGCCAGACGATGTTTCAGCCTGTAGTGAGGAAATAAGAGGACAGAGATGAAAGTACGCTCTTCTGTGAGAAAGATTTGCGCCAAGTGCAAATTCGTGAGGCGTGGGAGGGTTTTGCGTGTGATCTGCGCGAATCCCAAGCACAAACAGCGGCAGGGGTAGAGATCTGCCAACGGGTTTTGCCGGCTGTTCCGATTTTTCATCGAGAACCCATCTGGCGCTTTTGAGTGACTTGGAGGTTTTTATGGCACGCATCGCAGGGATTGATTTGCCGATCCGAAAACGGGTTGAAATTGGCCTCACTTACATTTATGGAATTGGACGCCCGAGGGCGCTTGCCATCCTCGGTCAGGCGGGAGTTGATCCTGCCAAACATGTTAAAGACCTGACCGAAGAGGAAGTGGCGAACATTCGGAAGATTATCGAGGACGAAGGCGGCGTCGAAGGTGACCTTCGAAAAGAAGTCGCGCTGAATGTCCGGCGGCTGATTGAGATTGGATCTTACCGTGGCATGCGGCACCGGCGCAACCTTCCTGTCCGGGGACAGCGGACGCATACTAATGCCCGGACACGCAAGGGTCCTCGCCGCGGAACGATTGCGAACAAGAAGAAGGCGACTGCAAAGACCTAGTTTTTAGACCCTCAGATCGGTACCAGCAGGGTGCGATGATCGCAACTGGATTTTTGGCGGAGGATTATGGCGAAGGCGGTTAAAGCAGGCAAGAAGAAGAGTTTCAAGAAGCGTGATAAGCGCGTTGTTCCCCACGGTGTGGTTCACATCCGTGCAACCTTCAACAACACGATGGTGTGCATTACCGACCCCGATGGGAAGACTATTTGCTGGTCCAGTGCCGGCGCGCTGGGCTTTCGTGGATCGCGCAAGGGCACGCCTTTTGCCGCACAGCAGGCGGCTTCTCGGGCGGCAAGCGCGGCCCGTGATCAGGGGATGCGGAGTGTGCAGGTCCGCGTGAAGGGGCCGGGAGCGGGGCGTGAGTCCGCCATACGGGCACTTGCGGCATCGGGCCTGGAAGTCCGTGAACTCAAGGACGTGACGCCGATTCCACACAACGGCTGCCGCCCGCCAAAGAGACGCCGAGTTTGATGAGCAAGCATTCGAGGGCTAAAGAGACGGTGCCTTTTTGAATGCGTGGCAATAACTGGATTACCGCTCCAGCCCGGTAGGGGAAGTGACAGGAGGTTTGCTTGGCAAGATATCGTGAAGCAGTATGTCGGCTGTGCCGCAGAGAAGGGCAGAAGCTCTTTCTGAAGGGTCAGCGTTGTTTGACCGACAAGTGTGCCATTGAGAAGAGGAACTTTCCTCCGGGCCAGCACGGGAAGTCGCGGCGTCCGAAACCCCAGGGCTATGGTATTCAGCTTAGGGAAAAGCAGAAGGTGCGGCGACTCTATCAGATTCTGGAGAATCAGTTCCGTAATTACTTTGAGAAGGCCGCAAGTCGAAAGGGCGTTACCGGCGAGACTCTGCTCCTGATGCTCGAACAGCGTCTGGACAACGTAGTTTATCGGCTCGGGCTGGCCACGTCACGCGCCGAAGCACGGCAATTGGTTCGGCATGGCCACATCGAAGTGTCTGGGAAGAAGGTTAATATCCCGTCGTTCCACGTGGTCCCGGGGCAGGAGATTTCAGTTCGCGAGAAGAGCCGCAAACTGGATTCGATTCTGCGGGCGCTTGATCTTTCCGGAAACCGCGGTGTTCCGCCTTGGCTGGCGCTCGATCGTGAGAACCTGAAGGCCCAGGTGGTTTCGGTGCCGAAGCGCGAAGACGTCAATTTCCCGATTCAGGAACAGGTGATCGTCGAGCTTTATTCGAAATAGTTTACTTACCCAAGATGATATCGCTGGGGGCCGCAACAGGGCCTTCCGGGAGGTGAGGAAATATGCTTTGGAAAGGTTTTCAAAAACCCAAGCGCCTTGTGTGCAATACAAATACCCTGACTGACAGATATGGTCAGTTCACTGCGCAGCCCTTCGAGCGCGGCTTCGGGACTACCATCGGCAACGCGCTGCGCCGGGTGCTTCTCTCTTCGATTGAAGGCGCAGCTATCACCGCTGTCAAGATTGAAGGAGTAATGCACGAGTTCTCTTCCATTCCTGGCGTGGTGGAAGATGCAACGGACATCATTCTCAGCCTGAAACAGATTCCGTTGAAGATGAATGTCGAGGGGCCTAAGACCCTTACTCTCGACGTAAGCGAGCCGGGTGAGGTGACCTCCAGAATGATCCAGGAAGATGCAGATATTGAAATCCTGGACAAGGACGCCTACATCGCCACCGTCAGTGAGGGAGGCAACCTTCGGATTGAGATGCGCGTGAAGAACGGAAGGGGTTATGTTTCGGCCGAAAAGAACTTTGATGAAGATCTTCCGATCGGCTATATTCCGGTTGACTCCGTGCATTCCCCGATTCGCAAGGTGAACTATGCGGTGGAAGCAGCTCGTTTGGGGCAAATGACAGACTATGACAAGCTCACGCTTGACGTCTGGACCAACGGTGCCGTGACTCCCCAGGACGCCGTCGGACTGGCGGCCAAGCTCCTCAAGGACCATATGAGTATCTTCATTAATTTTGAAGAGGGGACGATCTCCGAGGAAATTGCCGAGGAGAAGCCGGCCACCGTGTACAACGAAAACCTTGATCGCTCAGTTGAAGAACTGGAGTTGTCTGTCCGCTCTTACAATTGTCTGAAGAATGCCAACATTTCAACCATTCGAGAGCTGGTGCAAAAGTCTGAGCAGGAGATGCTGAAGACTAAGAACTTCGGCAGGAAATCTCTGAACGAAATCAAAGAAATTCTTACGGCGATGGGCCTGGGCCTGGGCATGAAATTTGACGAAAGGGGTAATCCCCTGCCTGCGGCCAGCCAGCCGGCTCCAGACCAGCCAGCCTGGGGACAGGATAACTAGGAATGCGCCATCGTAATTACGGAAGAAAACTTTCCAGAAACACAGAGCACCGGCGTGCGCTCTTGAGGAACCTGGTGACATCTCTGATCCTGGAAGAGCGGATTGAAACCACTCTCCCCAAAGCCAAAGAGGCGAGGGTTGCTGCGGACCGAATGATCACGCTCGGTAAGCGGGGCGACCTTCACGCCAGACGTCTTGCGGCTAGTTATTCTCTGAGTGCTCCGGCGGTGAAGAAGCTCTTTGAGGACATTGCAAAGCGTTACAAGTCGCGGAACGGCGGGTACACTCGCATTATTCGTACGGGCTGGCGAAGCGGCGATGGAGCCGATACAGCCGTGCTGGAGCTGATCGGGACCCAGGTCCTGCAGCAGCGCGCTGAACTGCGTGCAAAGCGCGCCGAGCGGCGGAGGAAAGCGGCTGAGGAAGCAGCTGCTCAGCAGCCTGAGCTTCCGGCCGAACCTGAAGAATAGCGCGCGCCGGGACCCCCCTCAATCATCGTCTGCGGAACGCGCCGGGCGGGTGATATAGCCCTGCCGGTGCGTTTCGAGTTCAGACCGTGGCTCGGCGCTCTGACTTTCGTCTGTTCGCTGCCCCCCTTCAATTATCTCCCTGCGGGATGCCTTCCTCTCATTTGCCAAGACCACGTTACAAGCCGTTTCATTCAGCCCAAGTTGTGAGATAATGCGCACTCTTCATTATTTCGAAGGGGTGTGGCCCAATGAAACTGCGTACCATCGTTGTAATCCTGGTGATCATCATCATCGCCGTCGTTCTGTTTCAACTGGGAAGGCGATCCGAAAATGCGCAGCTGAGCCTGTTGAACCTTCCCTCCAGCAAGGCGCTGTATGTTCCCGTTCCCGGGCGCCCGCAGCCGACCAACAGTTTTCCCACTGCCGATGCTTTGAGCCCCGACGGCCGTTATCTGGCGATCCTGAATAACGGCTACGGCACAGAGCGGTCCGGTTTTCAACAGTCGATCTCCATTCTTGACCTCTCCACTCGCAAGGTGGCGGACTTTCCTGATGCCCGCCTCGGGCAGCAGGCCGGTCAAACCTATTATCTGGGTCTGGCCTTCAGCAGCGACGGGAGCAAGCTTTATGCGTCTATGTCCTCGCTCACCGACCCTCTCGGCAATAGCCCCAACGATACTGGCAACGGAATCGCAGTCTATTCGCTCCAGGCGGGTCGGCTGATGCCGGCCTCGTTCATTAGGATCCCGCTTGCTCTTCTTGCCCACGGAAAGAAAGCGATCGCGGGTTCGAAAAAATTGCCCAAAGGCATGACGACTTCTTATCCGGCCGGGCTCGCAGTGCTTCCTGGGCCGGGCGCCGAAAAACTTCTCGTGGCGGAAAACCTGGCCGACGATGCTATCGTGCTGGACACAGAAAGCGGAAAAGTCCTCGAGCGGTTTCCGCTGGGCACAGCAGACGTTGTGCCCGCGGCATTCCCGGTGGGCGTGGCTGCAACCCGTGACGGAAAGGTTGGATTCTGCTCGCTCTGGAACGCCTCTGCCATTGCTGAACTGAACCTTGAAACCGGCAAGGTGGCTCGCCTCATTCCGCTTCTGAAGCCCAAGTCCCAGGTGGCCCCAGGCTCGCACCCCACGGCGATGCTGCTGAGTCCGGACCAGAAATACCTTTACGTCACGCTCACCAACAGCGACCGAGTGGCTGTGGTTGACGTTGCGAAGGGCGAGGTTGCAGGTTTGCTTTCCACCGAACTGCCCGAGCAGATATACGGGGGCAGTTACCCTGACGCGCTTGCGCAGAGCGAAGACGGCAAACGGTTGTTCGTTGCCGACGCTTCCGCCGACGCTGTGGCTGTTTTTGACATGAGTAACGTGGGTTCTCAATCGCTCAGCGTTTCGGCGCCACAAAAGGCAACAGGCTTCATTCCCACCGAATGGTACCCGACCGCCCTTGCGGCGCATCATGGGGAGCTGATGATCGTCACTGGAAAAGGAAACGGCTCGGGCCCGAACGCGGGTCCGCAAGTCAAGGGGCGGCCGCGTGGGAAGAGAAAGTATCCGTATATTGCAACACTGGTACACGGTTCGGTCGCTGTGGTTGGGCTGAATGAAGTTGAAAGCCATCTGGCTGAATTCACCCACCAGGTTGAGCTCAGCAATCTGATGCAGGCGAAACCGAAGGACGAGGCGCTTTTCAAGGGCGGTAAGAACCCTATTCATCACGTGATTTACATCATTAAGGAAAACCGCACGTATGACCAGATCTTCGGGGACTTGAAGCCCGGCAACGGGGAGCCTTCGCTGTGCATGTATGGAGAGGACATCACGCCGAACCAACACGCTCTGGCAAGGCAGTTTGGTGTTCTCGACAATTTCTATTGCAGCGGAGAGGTGTCCGGTGACGGGCATGTCTGGTCCATGGCTGCCATCACCAGCGATTATAACGAGCGCACGTGGCCGATTGGCTACCGGAGCGATCAACGCACCTACGACTTTGAAGGCGATGTGCTGGGTCACAATCCTCTCGCCGAGAACATTCCGGACGTTGATGACCCGGGCACGGGATACATCTGGGCAGATGTTGCCCGCAACGGCCTGACGCATCGAAACTATGGAGAATTTGTCACGACACATTGGTGCGACAAAGGTACGACTGGCGCCTCGCCCAAGGCTGGAACTCCGCTCGCTTCGCGCGGCGCCTGCCGGGAGAAGGTGGTCCGCCAAGGCCAGCCTTTGCCTAGCGATGTAGGCGATTCGCGCGGGGCCGCAAGCCCGTGGCCATGGCCCATTCCGATGGTTGCATTTGATGAGGCCACCAAGCCCGAGTTGCAGGGACACTTTGATCCGAAGTTTGCAGATTTCCGGCTTGATTATCCGGACCAGTTGCGTGCCGACGAATTTTTGGATGAGTTCAACGAATTTGTTAAGGCCCGCGAGACCGGCCATGGCGGGACCCTGCCGCAGTTTGTGATTCTTCGACTGCCGGATGACCACACCGCAGGCACGTCCCCTGGCATGCCGACTCCTTCTGCTTCCATCGCGGATAACGACCTGGCGGTTGGGCGCGTGGTTGACGCGGTTTCGCACAGCCCGTATTGGGACGATACGGCAATCTTTATCCTGGAAGACGATGCACAGGATGGTCCCGACCATGTCGATGCTCATCGGAGCACCATGCTCGTGATCAGCAAATACTCCCAGGGCTCCTCCAGCCATCCTTTTGTTGATCATGATTTCTACACGACGGTCAGCACTGTGCATACCATGGAATCTCTGCTGGGCCTGCCGCCTATGAACAACAACGATGCCCAGGCGCCGGTGATGGCTCCGGAGTTCGCGGGGCCTGGAAATCAGCCTCCCTTCACTGCTGATTACCGCAACCAGAAGGATGGGCTGATCTATCAGGAGAATTCGCCCCATGCACCCGGCGCGCGGGAGTCCGCGCGGATGGACTTTGTCCATGCCGACCAGGCGAATGCCCAGGCGCTCAACCGGATCTTATGGCGGGACCGGAAGGGCGATGTTCCCCTGCCGAAGCCACGGCACGTCGTTTTCCGGTAATCAGCGCATTGGCAGCGATTGATCAGGGATAGTGGTGCTGTCATTCCTGCGCCATCTGATTTCAGGATTTCACAACGGGTATGCCTTCCTAGGGAGATTTTCCCTCCAGCTCATCAGCTATCGGGGCGGCGTCGTAGACCTTGCGCAGCGCCTGAATGATGGCGGTGGTGGCCACGGCCACGGAGCGGTTGTCCTTTTCGTTGTAGACAAAGTAACCGACCAGGCTTTCGATGTTGCCGTCGAAGATCAGTCCCACCACATGGCCGTCGCGGTTGATCACCGGCGATCCGGAATTGCCGCCCACCACGTCGCAGGTGGTTACAAAGTTCAGCGGCGTTTTCAAGTCAAGCCGGCTCTCTGACTGCAGCCAGAGTTTGGGCAGATTGAAGGGTGGTTTGAGGCTAAAGCTGTATGCCCGGTCATAAAGGCCGTAGAAAGTTGTGTGCGGCGGCGCCTCGGTCCCGTTCATCGGATAGCCCTTCACCGTGCCGTAGGCAAGCCGCAGCGTGAAGGTCGCATCCGGGTATGTGCTCTTGCCGTAAACCGCGAAGCGCGCCTCGCCAATCTTCTCTCCCGCGCGCGCTGCAATGCTCTCCACATTATCTTCGTGCCATTTGATCATGGCCATAACCTCGGGGTTAATTCGCCGGGCGAACGCGATCAGAGGATCTTTGGATGATGCCACCGCACGTTCGCCGCCCTCGACCAGAGATTTGCGGAAAGCGGCGTCGCCCATCCTCGTTCCCTCAAACGCTTCGCGAGCCGCATCCCGGGCTGACTTTCCCTGTAGTGCTGCGTGTATAAACGGGTCATTGGGACCCAATTCCTGGCTTGATTGCTCAAGGGTGCTTGCCAGCAACGCTTGCTGCATCGGAAGGTATTCGGGCGCGGGCGAAAAAAGTTGGAACCGCAGCGAGGCAAGTTGAGAATCGTGAAACCCCGGTAGCCGCTGGCCATCGGGCATTCGGACCTGCTGGACATACTGAACGATGGTCAGCGCTTCATTGGCCAACGAGGCGCCGGCGATTGACCGGAATCGGTAAGGTTTCAGATTTGCGGCCAGGGTTTTTTCCGCCTCTGCAATTTCGTTCCAGGCGCTGCCATATTCCTTCTGCCATTCAGGATTTGCGGCCACACGCGCGCGGAAGTCCGTTTCCTCTTTTTCCTTTTTCGCCATCAGTTCGGGATCACGCAGGCCCTTTTCCATTCCGGTATAGGCCTTCAGAGAATTCTGAAGGAAGAAGATGCTGCTGGATGCCTGGCGGGCCTGGTCCTGGTCACGGGCTGAATAATGCTCGAGGGTTTCGAGACGCCGGTTGAGGATCTGGATAGTGAGCGGGAACATGCTATCCCGCAGAAATTGAAGTTGGGCCAGTGTATCCTGCCGGCCGGTAAAGCCCGGATTACCGGAAACAAAGACCAGCGAATCGTCTACCGGGCCGCTGGGGTCCCATTGCAAATAATTCGTGCTCTCGATGGGCTTGCCGTTTTCGTAGACGCGGAAAAGCGCGAAGTCGATGTCGTAGCGCGGGTAAGTGAAATTGTCCGGGTCGCCGCCGAAAAATGCGATCTGCTGCGAAGGCGCGAACACCAGACGCACGTCGGTATATTTTTTGTACCGGTAAAGCCAGAATTCGCTTCCCTGATAGAGCGTGACGACGTCCGAGCGCAACCCTGTGGCGTCCATGCTTTCCTTCTGGATTTTGGCGATTTCCGCGCGGCGGGCTTTCAACGCATCGGTGTCACTCATGCCGGGTTTGACGGCGGCCATGACGCGGGACGTTACGTTTTCCATCGACTTCAGAACATTCAATTCCAGGTCGGGGCATTTCAGTTCCTGTGCCTGAGTGCGGGCGTAGAAGACGCCGCTGGCATAGTCATGCTCCGGGGTGGAAAGCTTCTGCAATTGGAACAGTGCCACGTGGTGGTTGGTCAGCACCAGGCCGTGCGGGCTGACGAATGAACCGGAGCCGCCGTCGTTGAAGCGCACGCTCGAGAGGCGCACGTGATCGAGCCATGCCTCGGTGGGTGTAAAACCGTACCGCTGCTGCAGTTGCCGCGCCGGAGGATTGTCGAAAGTCCACATGCCTTCCTCCGCAAAGATAGTGGAGTGAAGAGCAGCGAAGGCGGCAATCAATGACAGCAGGCAGATGGCTGCCTGCCACGCGCGGTTTCTGAAAATCTGCATTGTCAAACTTTCCCTTTCCGGAGGAAGCCCGTTGCCGCAGCGGCCGCCAGTGGCCCAGTTGCGCCTGGCCCAAAAAAATTACGAATTGAACTCGCGCAATTCTGTTGCGCGCGCCGCGACAGGCAACTCCATTCAGCTTCCCAGGAGCTCAAAATAACGGATGACCGATTCGATACCTCCATAGAAATTGGGCAGATGAAATTTCTCATTGGGAGCATGGAGGTTGTCGTCCGGCAGCCCGAAGCCCATCATGATGCTCGGAATTTTCAAATGCTTGAGGAAAAGGCCGACGATAGGAATGGAACCCCCGCAGCGCATGTAAACTGTCTTCTTCTTGAAGACTTTTTGCATGGCCTCTGCGGCGGCGTCAATGTAGTGGCTCTCGGTCGAAACCACCGAGGCAGGCGCTGTGCTGATCACTCGAACTTTTGTTTTGATTCCTTTGGGCGTATGTTTTTTCACCGCCGCGGTGAATTGGCGGACCACTTTCTTCGGATTCATGTCCGGAACCAGGCGCATGCTGATTTTGGCCGTGGCAACAGCAGGGATCACCGTCTTGGCGCCTTCTCCCACAAACCCGCCCCGAATGCCGTGTACTTCAAAGGTAGGCCGCGCCCATGTACGCTCAAGAACCGAGAAGCCCTTCTCTCCGGTCAGCGCCGAAGAACCGACCTCTTTTTTCAGAAAGGCACTTTCTTTAAAGGGCAGCCGCTTCCAGGCCTCGAGTTCTTTCCGGCTGGGCTTGCGCACGTCCTGATAGAAGCCGGGAATGCGGATCTTGCCGTCGGGACCCTTGAGGTTCGCAATAATTTCCGCCAGCGCCTGGACGGGATTGGGGGCGGCGCCGCCGTACATTCCGGAATGCAAATCGTGGCTGGCGCCACGGGCTTCCACTTCCGTATAAACCAGGCCGCGAAGTCCGGTCGTAAGTGTGGGCAGCCCGGGCGCAAACATCTCCGTATCGCAGACGACTGCGGCGTCTGCCTTCAGGCGTTCCGGGTTGCGCGGGACGTACTCCTCGATGTGCTCTCCGCCAACCTCCTCTTCGCCTTCAATCAGGAATTTGACATTGATGGGCAGTTTGCCCTCGCCTCGCAGAAAGCATTCCACGGCCTTCATCAGAATGTAGGTCTGGCCTTTGTCATCGGAGGAGCCCCGCGCAAAGATATCTTTGCCGCGCATGGTGGGTTCGAAAGGCGGCGATGTCCATTCCTCCAGCGGGTCAGGAGGCTGGACGTCGTAGTGACCGTAGAGCAGAAGGGTGGGCTTACCTGGCGCTTCCAGCCACACCGCGTAGATTAGCGGATTCTGGCCTGGCTTACCTTCGATGATTTCGACGCCGCGCATGCCCATTTGGCGGAGTTCATCGGCAATGAGTTCTGCCGTGTGGCGGATGTGAGGCTTGTTTTCAGGCAGCGTGCTGATGCTGGGTATGCTGAGCAGGCGCTTTAAACCGTCGAGAAACTGGTCCTTGTTCGCCTGCAGCCAATCGATGGAAGTGATTGCCACGGTGCGCTCCTTGGGTGAGACTGTATAGCCGAGAGCAATAACCTCTCAGCTTTCTGTCGATTGAATTAACCGTCCAGTCTACTCTTTGGACCTGTGCGCGTCAATTTAGCCCCACGCGCGAAAGGCCTGGAATCAAAGCTGCAATTTGCTCACGCCATGTGGTAACCTGAGGCCCATCTTTTCAGAACTCGATGCGAGGGACTTGCCGGGATTGCGGCGGGGGAAGCGGAGCAGGGAGGCTCCTGGCAAAGCCAATTGCTTGGTTGCGGCACCCGCAATTTTCGCCTCCAGTGCGTTTTCGGGTTCGTTTTGGGTTCGTTTTTTTCACGGTCTGATTCTAAAGGACTTCTCGAGTTCGTTTTCGGGTTCGTTTTCGGGTTCGTTTTTCGCCGCGTGCGATTCTAAAGGACTTCTCGGGTTCGTTTTCGGGTTCGTTTCGGCTAACACATGTAGCCTTTGCCTTTGTTTTCAACAACTTCTCGGCTTCGTTTCTGCAAATAACATCTTTTTTGTCCCAGGCGTTTTAGTGGCCAAATGCGCCTTCTTGCTTTTTCAGCAACTTACAGGCATTAAATAGTCCATACAGACTGCCTATTCTATCCGGGTTGCGTCCCGCCCGGCGCGACATCTTGAAGACTAGCACGGTAGCGTAGAGTTGTCAAGCTTTTTCTGCCGCAAATTCGGCGGGAATTCCGCTCGAAGGGTGGTGTCAAACCGCGCGTCGAAGCAGCCGGCAGCGCCGGGGGCGTTCTTCCGGTCCGCAACCCATTGGTTAATACCTGTCAAAAAAAGGGCGGACCTCGATCCCGCCCGGCCGTGCTACGCCGCGTCTTCCTGTTCGTGGTGCGAGTATCGCTTCTGGACGACCACCAGGTAGTGAAGTCCTGAAATCACGATGATCGCGGCGGCGAGAAAAACGAACATCCTGACGACCGGGCCGGTGACCCAGGGCACGCGTGCCAGATGGCAGAGCGCCGCGAAGATGGTGATGGACTGGATGACCGTGGAGGCCTTGCCCAGTCGGGTGGGATAAAACGGGCGGTAACCTGCCACCAGGATGATGAGCAGCGCGGTGATGAGGATGACGGCGTCGCGGCTGAGCACCATGATGGTGAGCCACCAGGGCAGGCCGCCCCTGTACGCCAGCGTCACAAACGCGGTGCTCATCAGGATCTTGTCAACGATGGGATCGAGCGCCACTCCCAGCAGAGAAACCTGCTGGAAGGCGCGGGCCACGGTGCCATCCAGAATGTCGGAAAACGCCGCCGCGGCCATCACAGCAAGCGCTCCAACATCGTGCCGGCCCACCACGAGGATGGCGAAGATGGGCACAAAGACCAGGCGCAGGATGGTGATCTGGTTGGCCGTTGTCAGTACGCGTGAGGGCATGGTTGATAGCGTGTGTTAATATGTCAGGTCCAAATCTTCCAAGGCCTGGCCCTGGTCAAACACGATAAGTTTTGGGATTGGGGACCAGGTCCAGTTCCGGCTCACTCTGCTTCTGAACTTCTTCAAATGTGACTCCTGGCGCGAGTTCCTTAACCAGCAGTCCTTCGGGCGTAATTTCAATCATGGCCAGTTCGGTCACGATGGAATGGACCACTCGCGCTCCGGTGAGGGGCAGGGTACATTTCTTCAAAATTTTGGGGCGCCCCTCGCGCGTTGTGTGTTCCATAGCGACGATGACCCGCCTGGCGCCTGACACCAGGTCCATGCTGCCGCCCATGCCTTTTACCATCTTGCCGGGAATCATCCAGCTTGCCAGGTCGCCCTGCTGGTCAACCTCCATGGCGCCCAGCACCGTGAGGTCAATGTGGCCGCCGCGGATCATGGCAAACGAATCCGCGCTGGACATATAAGCCGTGCCCTGAAGCTCGGAGACGGTTTCCTTGCCGGCATTGATGAGGTCCGGGTCGACTTCGTCATCAAGCGGGAAGGGACCTACGCCCAGCATGCCGTTTTCCGATTGCAGAATCACCTCGATGCCTAGGGGAATGTAATTCGAGACCAGAGTCGGGATGCCGATTCCAAGATTGACGTAAAAGCCATCCTGGAGCTCCTGCGCGACGCGCCGTGCGATCAATTCACGCTTATCCATCAGGCCTTTTCCCTTACGGTCCGCCGCTCGATCCGCTTTTCGTAATGAGCGCCCGGCAGAATTCGGCTGACGTAGATTCCCGGGGTGACGATGCAATCGGGGTCGAGATCTCCAAGTTCGACCAGTTCTTCAACCTCTGCGATGGTCACCCGTGCCGCTGTGGCCATCATGGGATTGAAGTTTCTCGCCGTCTTCCGGTAGACCAGATTGCCCCAGCGGTCGCCTTTCCAGGCTTTGATCAGCGCAAAGTCGGCGGTCAGCGCGCGTTCCAGCACATATTTGCGGCCACCGAATTCCCGGATTTCTTTGTCTTCGGCAACAACGGTCCCAACGCCCGTGGGCGTGTAGAAGGCCGGAATGCCCGCTCCTCCGGCGCGAATGCGCTCGGCCAGGGTTCCCTGCGGATTCAATTCCAGATCAATCTGGTTCTTCAGCACCTGTTCCTCAAGCACCTTGTTTTCGCCGACGTATGTTCCGATGATTTTCCGGACCTGATGCGTGTGGAGAAGGCGACCCAGGCCGAAATCGCTGATGCCGGCGTTGTTGCTGATGAGGGTCAGGTTGCGGGCGCCCTTGCGCTCGAGAGCGCCAATCAGATTTTCAGGAATCCCGCACAGCCCGAAGCCGCCCGCCATGATGGTGGCGCCATCCTGGATGTCGGCAACGGCGGCGTCGGCATTTGTGCAGACCTTGTTCATGCGCGCCCTGTTTTCTCCCTCAGCAGACTCGTTCGGCCAAGGCTAAACCAGCGGTGCCGTTCAATCCTTCTCGCGCAACCTTGCGCGCAGTTTGCGCGCGCGGTCAAATTCGCGCTCAAGCTCCCGTGTGCTGAGATGTGTCTTTATGGTATCAAGTTTTTGGATCATTGCGTCGAGAGCGGCCTGAATATTTTCCGTGTTGGTCAGGCAGATGTCGCGCCACATCGAGTAAGGGCTCTCCGCCAGGCGCGTAAGATCGCGGAATCCGGAGCCTGCCAGTTGCAGCGGCAGGTCCGCCGGGCCGGCTTTTTCCTCCATCATGCCGGCCAGTCCGGTTGAAAGAAGTTGCGGCAGGTGGGAAAGGTAGGCCGCAGCCACATCATGGCTGGCGGCATCCATCAGGCAGGGTTTCGCTCCAAGCGATTCGACCAGACGGACAAATGCCTTGGCGCGCGCATCCTCCATGTCAGCCGCCGAAGCTGGAACAATGGCATAGCAGGCTTTGCGAAACAGCTCCGCATCAGCAAAATCAAACCCGGAACGTTCCTTGCCGGCCAGAGGATGCCCTCCCAGAAACAACGCCCCGCCGGGCGGCAGCTCATTTGCCTGTTCCATGATGCGTTGCTTCGTGCTGCCAACATCTGTGATGAGCGCATGGGAGGGAACGGACGATTTCAACCGGGGCAACAGATCGAGGATCTTCCCCACGGGGGTGGCCAGAATCACCAGGTCGGCGTTTCGCGCGGCTTCATCAATATCGTTCGCGGCTTCATGGATGGCGCCGGATGCGATCGCCTGCTGCACAACGTCCGGGACGTCAAGTCCCACGCGTTGTGCGGAGTGTCCCAGTTTCTTCAGCGCCAGCGCCCACGAGCCTCCGATGAGGCCCAGCCCGACGATGGAAATCCGTTTGAAAAATGGTTCGGTTGGTTCCACGGGAGATCATTCTCTTGCGCGGAGGGGCATCAGACGGTCCTTCCCACCGCGGGTGCGATCATTTGTAGTTCTTTCATCAACTGCTCAAACTGTTCCAGATAGAGCGACTGCGCGCCGTCGCTCAGCGCCTTGGCCGGATCAGAGTGGACCTCAATCAGCAGGCCGTCGGCCCCGGCAGCCACGGCGGCCCGGGCCATCGGGGGCACCTTGTCCCGCCTCCCGGTGCCGTGCGAGGGATCGACAACAATCGGCAGGTGGGAAAGTTTCTGGATAACCGGAATCGCCGAGATGTCGAGCGTGTTGCGCGTGGCGTTCTCGAAAGTCCGGATCCCGCGCTCGCAGAGGACCACGTTGTAGTTGCCGCCGGACATGATGTATTCCGCGGAGAGCAACAACTCCTCGATGGTGGCTGAAATGCCGCGTTTCAGCAGGACGGGCTTTGAAACCTTTCCGAGTTCTTTGAGCAGATTATAATTCTGCATGTTGCGTGCGCCCACCTGGAAAACGTCAACGAATTCGAACATGGCGGGAATCTGCGTGTGGTCCATGACTTCCGAGATGACCAGCAGGCCGTAAGCGTCCGCGGCCGCGCGCATCATTTTAAGGCCGGGCAGCCCCAGGCCTTGAAAGCTGTAAGGGGAAGACCGGGGTTTGAAGGCCCCGCCTCGCAGCACGGTTGCGCCCAGCTCCTTGACGCGGGCCGCGATGGTGTCTATCTGGCCCTCACTCTCGACGCTGCACGGGCCGGCCATGATGATAACTTGCTTGCTGCCTACCGCGACACCTTTGCCCAGTTGGATCACCGACCCTTCCGGACGGAAGTGCCGGCTGGCCAGTTTGTAAGGCGCCGTGATCCTGACGACCTCATCAACCCCGCCGATGAGCTCGATGTCGCGGGTGTCAAAGTCGATTTTCGCCCCGACTGCCCCGATCACCGTTTGCCGCGCGCCCGTGGAGCGGTGGGCGTCAAAACCCAGTTTCATCAACCTGTCGATGACATGCTGGATCTGTTCTTCCGTAGCGCCTTCTTCCATCACTACGACCATGGCCGTTACTCCTTGCCCTTTTCCGTTTCGACCGAAGACTCCATCGAGTGGCGCTCTAGAGATCTTGCTTCATCAATGATGCGCTCAAAAAGGCGCCGGATTGCGGCGTCGTCAAGCGGGCCGGGGTTCGATTTCACGATGTTGCGCAGGATATGAGCTTCCCGTTCCGGCTGCCAGGCAGGCATATTCAACTTCTTCTTCAGGTGCCCGATTTCCACCGCGCATTTCGAGCGCTCATTCAGCAGTTTTACCAGTTGCTGGTCGATGTCGTCGATTTTCTTGCGCCAATCGTCCAAATCGCTCATGCAAGTAGACTCCCTGTGCCTTGTTTGAGCCAGCGTACGTAGCGTTCTACAGCCACTGCGCCCTCACTGGAGAAATGTTCTTCGATGGTCCGGACCACCGCGCTTCCTACAACTGCAGCGTCCGCCAGTTGTTGTACGGAACGGACCTGCTCCGGGCTGGACAGGCCGAAACCCACAGCAAGCGGCAGCCGGGTTATTTCCCTGACCCGTTCGATCAGCGGGAGGGTGCTTTGCGACATCTGGCTGCGCTCGCCTGTTACGCCGGCACGCGCAATCAGATAGAGAAAGCCCGTGGAAGCATCAGCCACCCGCAGCAGCCGTTCCTCGGTTGAAGTGGGCGCGGCGAGAAAAATGGTATCCAGGTTCCACTTCCGCAGGGTTTGAAGGTAATCGCCGGCCTCTTCAGGCGACAGATCGACGGCGAGCACTCCGTCCGCGCCGGCCTTGCTGGCGTCGCGAGCAAAATCTTCCAAGCCGTATTGCAGAATCGGATTGTAATAGCTGAAGAGGACCAGCGGCGCGTGGACCCGCTTTCTCCATTCCGGCAGCAGTTGCAGCACCTTGCAAAGCGATGTTCCGCTTGCGAGCGCGCGTTCCGACGCCCGCTGGATGACGGGGCCGTCGGCCAGCGGGTCAGAGAAGGGGATGCCCAGCTCGATGATGTCCGCGCCGCCGCGTTCGACGGCTTCGAGCAGTTCGCTCGTGGCGCCAAGGGACGGGTCGCCTGCAGTCAGAAAAATCACCAGGCCCTTCGTATTGGCCTCGCTGAGCTGCCGGAACTTTTCCTGAATTCGGGTTGTCGAAATTGTAGGCATATCGAGCGAAAGCGATCCCTGCTGGCTCTACAGGATTCCCGCGGATTGAAAAATGCCCAGGTCCTTATCGCCCCGGCCGGAAAGATTGACCACAAAAATCGTATCCTTTCCGGCGCCAGGTGCGCGCTTCACCACTTCAGCCAGCGCGTGCGATGATTCGAGCGCGGGAATAATTCCCTCCGTGCGGGCCAGCAGGCGCGCGGCCTCTAGAGCTTTCTTGTCCTCGGCATAAGTATATTCCACCCGTCCCTGTTCGTGGAGCGCTGCGTGCTCGGGCCCGACAGCCGGATAGTCGAGGCCGGCCGAGACCGAGTGCGTTTTTGAAATCATGCCGTCCGCGTCCTGCAGCACATATGTGTACGTGCCGTGCAGCACTCCGGGTTTGCCGCCGGAAAAGCGCGCCGCGTGCTCTCCCAGGTCGAGCGACCGTCCCCCGGCCTCGACGCCAACCATTTTGACCTGGGCGTCGGGAATAAAGTCATAGAACAGGCCGATGGAATTGCTGCCGCCGCCCACGCATGCGAAGAGGCAGTCGGGCAGCCGTCCGGCGAGTTCGACGATCTGCCGGCGCGCTTCCTGCCCGATGACGCGCTGGAAATCACGAACGATCATCGGATAGGGGTGCGGCCCGAGCACCGAACCCATCAGGTAGTGCGTGTTTTCAATGTTGGCAACCCAGTCGCGCATGCCCTCGTTAATGGCATCCTTCAGGGTCCTGGAGCCGGAGCCTACGCCCGCAACTTCCGTGCCCAGCAGGCGCATGCGGAAGACGTTGGGTGACTGCCGGGCCATGTCTTCCTCGCCCATATAAACGCGGCATTCTAGGCCCAGCAGCGCCGCCACCGTTGCCGTAGCCACACCGTGCTGTCCGGCGCCGGTTTCGGCAATCAGCCGCGTCTTGCCCATGCGCACCGCCAGCAGTCCCTGGCCGATGCAGTTATTGATTTTGTGAGCGCCGGTGTGGAGCAGATCTTCGCGCTTCAGATAAATCTGCGCGCCGCCCAAATGCTTTGTCAGCCGTTCCGCATGGTAGAGCGGCGTGGGACGCCCGGCGTAGTATCGCAGCAGCCGCTGGAATTCCGCCTGGAACTTAGGGTCATTCCTGGCTTCCTCATAGGCGCGCTCAAGCTCCTCGATGGGATGCATGAGAGTTTCCGGCACGTAGCGCCCGCCGAATTTCCCGAAGCGCCCGCGAACGTCAGGCCCGGTTGTTGTTTGTTGTGCGTCTGGCATTGGGGTTACTCCCATTCCAAACCTGGGTGAATCAGAGGCTGCGGTCCGCTTCCTGCACAGCGACGAAAAACGCGCGAAGCAGCGCAGGGTTCTTTTTCCCCGGCGCAGATTCAACCCCGGTCGCGACATCGACGGCATAATGGCGAACTTCCTTCATGGCGCGTCCCACGTTGCCGGGATTCAATCCGCCGGCCAGGATGATGGCGCCATACCTGCCGGCGTCGCGCGCGAGTTTCCAGTCAAACTGCATTCCCGTTCCGCCCATCAATTGTGGATGACAGGCATCCAGAAGAAACGCGTTTGCTTTCAAAGTTGCCAGCGATTCTGCCTTGAAATCCTCTCTCACAGCCACCGCGCGGATCAGCGAGTAGCCGGCCGGTGGCCCGGCGGCCTCCGGGAACTGCGGGCCGTGGAGTTGAATAGCGCCAACGCCGGCCTCTTCGGCGATGGCGGTGACGTGGTCCATATCTTTTTCATTCGCGAAGACTCCAACCGGCATCACAAACGGCGGCAGGCGCTGGATGATGGCGCGGGCCGCTTCCGGCGCAACATAGCGTGGCGAGGGCCTGTAAAAATTGAAGCCCAGCGCGTCAGCTCCCAGTTCGGCGGCCAGCAGCGCATCTTCCAGGCGCGTAATTCCGCAGACTTTGATCCTGGTCGGCATCAAGTTACGCCCCGGCCATTTTCAGAGTTGGCGCGCTGCTGAGAAGCCGTGTCAATTCTTCTCCGGGATCGCTGGCCAGCATCAGGTGCTCGCCGATCAGCACGGCGTTGAATCCAGCCCTGGCGAGTCTTTCCAAATCCTCGCCGCTCCTGATTCCGCTCTCGCTGACGGAGAGGCACTCCGAAGGAATTTTTTCGCGAAGCCTGAACGATGTTTCCAGGCTGACCTCGAGCGTGCTCAGGTCGCGATTGTTCACCCCGATGATTTGCGCGCCGGCGGCGGCGGCCCGTTCGAGTTCAGCCGCTGTGTGAACTTCCACCAGCGCAGCCACATGCAGCCGTTCGGAAAGCGCGAGAAGCTCCTTTAAGTCCTTGTCCTCAAGCGCGGCGACAATCAGCAGGAGGGCGTCCGTGCCTGCTGCTGCGGATTCGTAAACCTGGTATTCATCAACGATAAAGTCCTTCCGCAGAATGGGCAGGGGGGCTGCGTCGCGCACGGCCTTCAGGTGATCGAGCGAACCCTGAAAAAACTCCTCTTCCGTCAGCACGGAAATCGCCGAAGCTCCCGCCTGCTGGTAGGCTTTCGCGATTTCGGGAGGCTGAAAATCGGGGCGCAGCAGCCCTCTCGAGGGCGAGGCTTTCTTGAGCTCCGCAATCACGCTCAACACCTCGCCTGAAAGCGCCCCGGCAAAATCCCGGAAGTCAGACCTCGCTTCCGCAGTCTGGCGAACAATGCGAAGGGGAGCAGTGGCACGCGCTTCCTCAATGCGACGCCGGCGGGTAGCGATAATGGTCCCTAAGACCTGGCTTTCCTTCACATTAGTTCCCCATTGCAGGTTGTTGCGACGAAGTGGAAAATCGCGACTGGGACAAATGTTTACTCTAACCTTGAGGAAGAGCCTAAGTCAACGTTAGTGGCGGCTTGCAGGGTATACTGGGACGAGATGTGCAGCGCAGCCTGCGGTGACGATCGTCCGGCCAAAATGCGGGCCATTGTGGGCGCTATTCAGTGGCCCTGGGCGCCGTATCGCGGGCGGTGCCACAAAAGTGGCTGAATTTTTCTCCGGAAAGCCGTATATTTACCAGTTTGGCTTGAACTTAATGCGGAGGATATCTTTATGGCGGATGTTGTAACTTTCGGCGAAGCCATGGTTCGGCTTGCGCCCCCACACTTCCAGCGGCTGGAGCAGACGACTTCTCTCGATGTCCAGGTCGGCGGCGGTGAACTGAACGTGGCTGTCGGCGTCAGCCGGCTGGGACTGACGAGCACCTGGATTTCCTGCCTTCCGAAGAATGCTCTTGCGCGCCTGTTGGAGAACCGGGTGCGGCAAGCCGGAGTTGACACTTCGCAGATTGTCTGGAAGGAAGGCGGAAGGCTTGGCCTCTATTTCGTGGAATTTGGAGCATCACCCCGGCCAAGTTCCGTTCTTTACGACCGCGAGTATTCGGCCATCTCCACCATCAAACCCGGCGAGGTGGATTGGAAGAAAGTGTTTGCCGGCGCCAGGTGGTTTCACACCAGTGGCATCACTCCCGCCCTGAGCGATTCGGCGGCCGCCGTCACACGCGAGGCGCTGGAGGCCGCCAAGCGGGCAGGCGTCACCGTGAGCTATGACCTGAACTATCGCGGAAAGCTCTGGTCACCTGACAAAGCACAGGCGGTGCAGGAGCCGCTGATGGAATTCGTGGATGTCCTTATTACCACGGAAGAGGACACCAGCGTGGTCTTCAAGATTAAAGCGTCGGGAACAGCGGACGACAAGGAATTCAAAGAGATCACGGCTGAGAGCTACAAGGGAGTGGCAAAGCGTCTGCAGGAGAAATTCAAATTCAAGGCCGTGGCCATCACCCTGCGCGAAAATCCTCTGGTGTGGCGAAATACCTGGTCGGCCATTGCCTACGCCGACGGCAAGTTTTATGACGATATCAAGTACGACCTGGAGATTGTGGACCGCGTCGGCGGAGGCGATTCCTTCAGCGCAGGGTTCATTTATGGCTATCTGGCAAAGAACACCTACGATGCCGCCGTGCGTTACGGGAACGCCTTCAGTTCGTTGAAGCAGACCATTCCAGGAGACTTTAACTGGGCGACGCTGGAAGAAGTGGAAAAGCTGCTGAAAGGTGCGAGCCTGCGCGTGGCCCGTTAGCCGTGAACCCCTGGCAGAGAGATTTCCGGTTTTCTGCGGCGATAGTGCCTCCTGGCAGCTCGGCCCTTGCGTGATATCACTAGTTTTAATCTCGAATGAGAGGATTAAGCCATGTCTTGGTCCAGAGAAAAAGTTTTAAACCGGCTTCGGGAAGTGGGAGTTGTTCCCATCGTCCGTGTGTCGAATCAGGAAGACGCCTTCAAGGCGGTGGAGGCGGTTGTCGCCGGAGGTGTTCCGGTTGTGGAGATCACGATGGGCGTGCCGAACGCCCTTCGCGTGATGGAGCAGGTGGTGGAACAATTTGGCGAGAGCGTGCTGCTGGGAGCAGGCACAGTGCTTGACCCGGAGACTTGCCGCGCGGCTTTGCTGGCGGGTGCGGAGTTTATCGTGACCCCGTCCCTCGACGTCAGGGTCATCGAGACCTCGCGGCGTTACAGCAAAGCCTGTATTCCCGGCGCCCTGACTCCAACAGAGATCGTGACAGCCTGGCAGGCCGGGGCGGATCTTGTGAAGGTGTTCCCCTGCGCAGCAGTCGGCGGGCCAAAATACCTGAGGTCACTTCGGGGGCCGCTGCCGCAGATTGAATTTGTGCCCACCGGCGGTGTCACCCTCGAAACGACTCCTGAATACATCCGGGCCGGTGCCGCGGCGGTGGCCGCAGGCGGAGAACTCGTTTCAAGCAAGGCCCTCCGAGAGGGCAACACGGAAGTCATTACTGCCAACGCCCGCAAATTCCTGGAAGCCGTGCGCTCCGCCCGAGCGGAACTGAAGAAGTAAGCCTACTGAGGGTCCCGCGTAGCCAAAACATCGAAGCTGGCAATGTAAAAGTCCAACTACAGGAGCAATCGCCCGCCGGTTGCAGATGCGCGTCAGGTAGGATGCCGTGGTAAATCGGAAAGGCTGCGGGGCTGTTGTCAAGGCAGGGATTCCTCCAGCTTCACAAGAAACTTCAGGATTTCGGCCGGGCCGCGCAGAAAGAAGTTCGCCTTGGTTTGCCGGAATTTACCGACCCGTATTGTGACGCCACTTCGCAGCAATGCAAAAGCTGTTTCATCCGTGGTATCGTCCCCGGCAAAGATCACCAGTTTGCGGCCCGGGATCTGCTGAAGCAGGTCTTTTGCAGCAAGGCCTTTGCTTCCCATGTCCTTCGGGTAAATTTCCCAAATCTTCTTGCCTGATAGCAATTTGTAGTCTGGGCCCAATCGGTCCAGCACTTGCTTGACGAGTGCGCAGGCTTTCTCCTCGTCCGGTTTGCGGGTGTTGCGATAGTGGATTCCGAAGCAGATTCCCTTGTCTTCCACTCTGATTCCCGGCATATCGCGGACTTGTTTCTGGACCCACTTCATCAACTTTCGAAGCTTGCGCGTGCCCGGCAGATCGGGCGGCTGCCCGTTGTTGCGCTGCCAGCCATGCAGTCCAAAGTAGATGGCGCCTTCCACGCGCGCCCGCTGCTGCAGGTCAGCGAGCTGCCTCCCGCTGATGAAGCAGAGCGTCAAGTTCGGACGGCCCGCGAGTTTGCGCAACACGCGTCGCACCGGCGCCGCCAGAAAAACTTCCTTGGGGTTCCGGCGCAGCCGCACCAGAGTGCCGTCAAAATCAAGAAAAATTACAATGTGCCTGGCCTTTCGGGCACGCATATGAACTCTTGGCCAGCAGTCAAACAGGTATTGCGGCTTCTGAGGGTTGTGAACTTGGCGAGGTCTGGGCGAACCTTTCGGGGATTTCGAACGAGGTGAACGGCCCGACAAAAGCCTGGCTTTTTTCATGGCGATGGTTTGGAACCAGCTTTACAGCCGGGAAGGACCACAAGCCTTCCAATGTGAAAAGGCCTGTACGAGTTATCGGACCTTCAAGGGTTCTGGTCTGTCGAGCCGGACTTCTGAAAGTTCGTGAACCAGGCTCGCTGCCCAGCGATAGATGTTGTGCTCGCGGACCACGCGGCGCATGCGCTGCATCCGGAGCCTTTGCTCTTCCATATCCATCGACAAAGCAAAGCGGATGGCTTCTGCCAGTTGCTCGGTATCGTACGGATTGACAATCAGGGCGTCACGCAGTTCGCGGCAGGCCCCTGCAAAACGGCTCAGGATGAGAACTCCCTGACCATCGTTGCGGGTTGCCACAAATTCTTTAGCGACCAGGTTCATGCCGTCATGCAGCGACGTTACCATGCAAAGATCGGTAGCTTTATAGTAACGCATGATCTCTTTGTGGCTGTGATGCCGCTTGAGCAGGATGATTGGTTTCCAGGCGCCTTTCTGGAAACGGTTATTAATGCGCTGGACCTCCGATTCAATTTCTTCCACCAGGTTGCGGTACCGCTGGATGTCCGTCCGGCTCGGAGCGCCGATCTGGACAAAACTGAACTTGTTCTGATAGGCGGGATATTTTTCGAGGAACCGCTCGATGCCCCGGAAGCGTTCCACGATCCCCTTGGTGTAATCCATGCGGTCCACGCCCAACCCCAGCAGCGTCCCTTCCGCTCCCAACTCTTTAAGCAGGTCTCCAGCCTCGGGGGGGCTGGCCATGGCCGCCTCACGCGCCGTTTCAGTATCAAAAACGACGCTCACGGGAAATGGACGCACCAGCGTGAAATGCCCCCGGCGGTTGACGGCAAAACGATCCCATTCAATGCGGCATTCCAGGGCCCGATCGACTGTTTCCAGGAAATTATTGCAGTGGTTCTGAATATGGAAACCAGCGAGATCGGCTCCCAGAAGGCCGTCCAGCAGTTCACGCTGCCAGGGGCAGATGCCGAAGGCTTCGGCGTTCGGCCAGGGGATATGCCAGAAAATTGCGACGCGTGCGTCCGGCCGTTTCTCCTTCACCATCCGCGGCAGCAGGGCGAAATGATAATCGTGGATAAGAACCGCAGGTTCCTGGGTGCCCTCCATCTCTTCCAGCACAGCCCTGGCAAATTTCTGGTTAACCGCCTTGTATTGTTTCCAGTCTGCCTCACGGAAAGTCGGGCGAGTGTGCGCGATGTGGCAGAGAGGCCAGAGTCCTTCATTGGCGAAGCCGAGATAGAATCCTTGTTCCTCTTCTTTGCTCAGCCAGACCCTTCGCAAAGTGTAATGGGGGTCATCAGGAGGCACTCGCAGCCGATCTTTGCTGTCGACTACTTCACAGTCTGCATTTCCCGCCCCGCTTGCCACCCAGGTTCCGTCACAAGCCCGCAGAATAGGCTCCAGAGAGGTAACCAGGCCGCTGGCAGGAACCAGGCATTCGATTCCTCCGTTCTGGCGGACGTGCATGTAAGGCTCACGGTTTGACACTGCAAAAATCGGCTTGTCGCGAAAACGATTTCGCACGTGAACCCGAAGGCGTTCCGCTGTCCAGATGGCTTCACCTACTTCACGCAGCCGGGCTTCTTCTTCGGCGGCCGTCCGCGCCACTTCAAGCGTCTTGGCCAGTTGAGAGACTTCATGCGCTATGGGTTGGAAGATTTCTTCGGAGGGAAGAGGATTCGATCGGAGTCCTTTGCCGGTCCTCAATGCGCGCAGCCACTGCGCCGTTTTTATGACCGGTTCCAGAAT
This sequence comes from Terriglobia bacterium, assembly GCA_035277665.1. GTDB lineage: Bacteria > Acidobacteriota > Terriglobia > UBA7540 > UBA7540 > SCRD01. The sequence goes on along the minus strand of DATEKC010000019.1, from coordinate 23,178 downwards.
GCTGATACGGATAATCAGCAGGCAGATGAAGGCGATAAGGAACGTTTCCACAAGCAGTCGCAGGAACGTATCCCGCCAGAGGCGGAACGACTGGGCTTCAATGAACCTGGCGTTGTGGTAGAGCGCCAGCACCCCATCCACCTGTCCATTCCCATGGATGGGCAATGCATAGACCTCCATCGGCACGCCGTCCAGCTTGAAGAATTGGCTTACTCCTCTGTCCCGAAAGATCGCCTGGCGGACTGCAGAAGGAGCAACATCCAGTTGCGTTTGCAGCGTGCTGGCAACCGCGATCTTGCTCCCATTCTTACTGTAGACCGCAACCCCGTCGAGGGCTTCCCGGTTTTCAAACCGATCCAGAAGCTGTTGCAATTGTCCCCAGGACTGGTTGCGAAGCAGCGGTCCGACGTTATCGACTAGGCTCTCTGCGAGAATCTCTGCACTCTTTTCCAGGTCGCTTCGAAGGGCATTTTTCTGTGAGCGAACCTGGAAAAAGGCGAAAACAAACGCCACTAGCGTAATACTGATGGTCAAAGAAATAATTAGCCTGTGTCGAATTCGCATATTGTAAGCTTGCAACGATCCTCTGTGATTTCTTCACAGAAGAGTATTCAGAGGCATTTAGCCATGTCATCAACAGCCTTGTTCAGCCAAAGCTGTTGACCAGGAATGGTTCGTGGTTTTCTTATTATAAGGCATGAAGGAGGTGAATGGTGCATTTTAAGGATCGAGTAGCAATTATCACGGGTGGAACGGGCGCCCTGGGTCGTGCGGTTACTCTGGATCTGCTCAGGAATGGAGCATCTGTTGCTATCCCATACCTCGAAGAAAAGGCCTGGGATTCTCTACAAGCAGATGCGCGAGAACTGAGGGACCGGCTAATGGGAGAACCGGTCGACCTGAGGAGTTCGAAAGACATTGACCACTTTGTTTCCAGGGTTTCTGAACTTTACGGCCGCGTGGATTTTCTGGTTTGTGTAGCAGGGGGCTTTGCCGCTGGCAAAAGCTTTGAAGTCAACGACCAGGCGTGGAACCAGATGCTGGACCTCAACTTTATGAGTGTTGTCCGGATGCTTCGGCCGGTGGTTCCTGTGATGGTTCGCCAGAATTTCGGCCGCATCGTTACGGTTTCGAGTGGAGCCATCCTGAAGGGTGGAGGAGCCGGGATTGCTCCATACGCCGTCTCCAAAGGAGCGGTCCTGCAACTCACTGAAATTCTTGCTCAGGAACTTGCGAAGCATGACATTCGCGCACATTGTGTCTTGCCCGGGACCATGGACACCGAGGCAAATCGCAAATCCATGCCTCAAGAAGACTTTTCGAAATGGGTCCCAACCGAAGAAGTTGCAAATGTGATTCATTTCCTGTTGAGTGACCAGTCGCGCTCCATACGGAACGTAGCGGTCCCTGTGCTGGGATAGGCTCGCGGGGCACGCACCCGATTGCCAGAGGGGCAGCCGAAATTTCGAATAGACACAGGCACGAAGCAGAAGGCAGGGGCGTTTTCGTGGCTTCAGGCATCGGAATGAATTTTGCTTGACCTCGGGGGCTCGCTCGACTAGCGTTTTTGTTGTTCTTAATCACAAAACAGAGTTGGATGGTTACGCTATGAGACTCGGACTGTATTGCAGAAAATGGGTTGCCAACGGGTTGATTGTACTGGTGACAACATTCGCGCCTGCGATGGTGGGACAGGCACAAAACAGAAGCCACCAGCCGTGGATGGACAAATCGCTTTCCGCCAGGCGCAGGGCTGACCTGCTCCTTCCCGCGATGACCTTGAAAGATAAGGTGGCGCTCGTTCACGGCGTTGACAGGAAGGAGCATCCCTTCAAGGGATATGTTGGGTATGTTCCGGCTAACCCGCGGTTACACATCCCCGCGCTCAAGCTTGCTGACGGACGCGCGGGAGTGGGCAATGATGCCACTGGCGTAACCCTGCTGCCAGCGCCTATTGCTGCAGCCTCCGCTTGGGACCCTTCCTTGCTGAATGAGTTTGGGCGGATTCTCGGAGAAGAGCAGTGGGGGAAAGGGACAAATGTTGAGCTTGGCCCCACCATTGATGTAATCCGTGTTCCAGAATGGGGACGGACATTTGAAACCTACGGCGAGGATCCCTATCTGAACGGCCGGATGGCCGAAGCTGAGATCAAGGGCATCCAGAGCCAGGGCCCCATCGCGAACGCCAACATGTATCTCACCATGCAACAGGAAACCGACCGGTTCAAGATTGATTCGATAGTGGATGAAAGAACGCTGCAGGAGATTTATCTACCGCCGTTCCAGACCGCAGTTTCAAGCGAAGTCGGCACCGTCATGTGCGCCTACATCAAAACGAACGGCGTCTATTCCTGCGAGAACCCGCATGTGCTGAACGGCCTGCTCAAAACCCAACTCGGCTTTCGCGGCTGGGTGATGAGTGACTGGGGCGGGACTCATTCCACGGCGGCTTCCGCCAGCGCGGGGCTTGACCAGGAGATGCCTGACAGAAACTTTTATGGCCAGGCTTTTGAGTCTGCCGTTGAAAATGGCAAAGTGAGCATGGCGACGCTGGATAGCCACGTTCTGCGGATCCTGGTGACAATGTTCGAGCACGGCCTATTTGATAAGCCTCAACCTGGCAATTGGGATTCTTACGTGCGAACGCCGGAGCATGCCGCGTTTTCCAGGCGTGTGGCGGAGCAGGGAACCGTTCTGTTGAAGAACGAAGGCAATATCCTTCCTATCTCCGGTGTCTCGACCATTGCCGTCATTGGTATGGACGGTGGCGCCAAGCCTGAGGCGGAGGGCGGGGGCAGTTCCCACGTGATCGCGCCATATGTGGTGAGTCCGCTGGAGGGTATCCGCAAGCGCGCAGGCACGTCAATCAAAGTGGCTTACTCCGACGGCAGCAATCTTGGGAGTGCGGCTAATGTGGCGAAAGCAGCCTCAGTCGCCATTGTGTTCGTGAGCACTATCGAAGGCGAAGGCCATGACCGGCCGAATCTTGAACTGCCGGGAAACCAGGACAAACTTATCGAAGCCATTGCTGCAGCCAACCCGAAAACTATCGTTGTATTGAACACTGGAGGGCCTGTCCTGATGCCCTGGATTGATCAGGTGCGTGGCGTCATTGAAGCGTGGTATCCGGGCCAGGAAGACGGCAACGCGACTGCTGCCCTTTTGTTCGGGGATGTCAATCCTGCGGGGAAACTGCCCCTGACTTTCCCGCGCACGGCGGATAAGATTCCCACCAGCACGCGGCAGCAGTGGCCGGGCGTGAACGGCAAGTCTATCTACAGCGAGAAACTCAACGTTGGTTATCGGTGGTACGACGCCACCGGCAACCAACCGTTGTTTCCTTTCGGGTTTGGGCTTTCGTACACAACCTTCAGGCTCAGCCATCTGGTCATCGAGCCCACAAGCTTGGGCAAAGCCCCGAGCGTTATTCACGGCTCCGTTGATGTCACCAACACGGGGCATCGGGCCGGTGCGGAAGTGGTCCAGGCCTATGTCAGCCAGCCATCCGGGAACGGAGAGCCTCCGCGGCAGTTGTGCAGTTTTGCCAGGACCTATTTGAAACCAGGTGAGACCAGCCACGTGCGTCTCACGATAAGTCCCCGGTCGCTTTCACACTACGACACCTCAGCGCATCGCTGGACGCTGGTCGCGGGCACCTATCGGATTCTTGTAGGGGATTCTTCAAGCAGCCTGCCACTGCATCAAGACGTCATCGTCAAGGACACTTCGTACTGACAGTCGCCGTACTGCAAAGCGATTACTTGTTTGCGGCAAATTGTTAGGTCCCGAGTTACGTGATTATCCGCAAAAGAGCAGAATTAACCTGCAAATTCCCAATGGCCGCCTCGGTTGACTTTCCCTAAGCGGTGACGTAGATTACCTTTTTCCCGCAGGCAATGGTGATTACTCTTCGGCCTGTCATGGTCCAGGCGGGGGGTGTCCCGACCGGAATCTTATGGAATAAGGAAGCAAATCTGCAGCGAGGATGGTCATATGCGGATTCTCGAACGACGGTGCCGCGTCCGGTCCAATGAAGCCTTAAGTTTGACCCGGCCGCCCGACAGGGTTACCGGTTTCACATCGGTTTGATCAAAGGAGATTGCTAATGTCCACACCCAATGAAGCAAACGCTTCTGCAGCTTCGACGGCGAGGCCGAGAGGAAGAATTTTCAATTTCGCTCCAGGGCCGGCCATGCTTCCCGACGCTGTGATGATTCGAGCGCAGCAGGAATTTTTGAATTACGGTGGCCTCGGCGCTTCGATCATCGAAATCAGTCATCGCTCCAAAGAGTTTGTGGCCGTGGTGGAAGAAGCTATCGCGCTTTTTCGTGAACTGGTCTCGCTGCCTGAAAACTACGCCATACTTTTCATGCACGGGGGCGCTCGGATGCAGTTTTCTGCAATTCCCTTGAACCTGATTGGATTGAAGCCCGCCCACCGTGCAGCCTATGTGGAGACCGGGGTGTTTTCGGCCACAGCGATTAAAGATGCTGCTCCGTACGGCACCATTGAGACGGTTGCGAGCAGCAGAAGCGCCAATTTCGTGCGCATCCCCGAAGTGGACATCGAACGCATTCCCAAGGACACATCTTATCTTCACATAACCACGAACAACACGGCTTACGGAACACGCTGGAACAAGTTTCCGGAAACGGGTGAGTTGACTCTGGTCGGGGACGCGACTTCGGAAATTCTGTCGCGTGTCATGGACTATTCAAGGTTTGGGCTCGTGCACGCGAGCCTGCAGAAAAACCTTGGGCCTGGCGGCACTGCTATCGTCGTTGTTCGCAAGGACCTCATGGGCCACGCTCTTCCGATGACTCCGCCCTTGTTGAACTATGCCACCGTGGAAAAGGGGCAATCGCTGGTGAACACACCGAGTTCCTTCAACATTTACATTACGCGTGAAATTCTGCGCTGGATCAAACAACAGGGAGGCGTCAGCGAGATCGAACGGCGCAACAACCAAAAGGCCAGGCTTCTTTACGACACATTGGACCAATCGAAATTTTACAAGCCACTGGTGGACAAAGCGCACCGTTCCACAATGAACGTCACCTTTCATCTGCCCACCCCTGAATTGCTGGAGGCGTTCCTAAAGCAGGCCGGCAAGGAAGGGCTCACTTCCCTGAAAGGTTATCGCGAGGTGGGAGGCGTACGCGCTTCCATATACAACGGAATGCCAATTGAAGGTGTTGAGGCTCTCGTCTCATTTATGAAGGAGTTTGAGCGGTCCCATGGGTAGAAACTGCTTCATCGGCTGAGGGAAAACGCAAGCACGGCGGAGGGAGGTGGAACCGGCCCGGATTTTCAACTGATTTTGGCGCGGCAAACCGAATGAAAATCCTCGTTGCGGACAACGTTTCACCAAAAGCGCTGGAAGTGCTGCAGTCGGAAGGTTCGTGGAATGTGATCTTCCTGCCGAACCGGAAAGACCTTTCGCTGGCCGAGGAGATCAGGGATGCCGACGCGCTGGTTGTTCGGAGTGCAACCAAGGTGACTGAAGATCTGCTATCCCACGCCGAATCCCTGCGTGCTATTGGCCGGGCAGGTGTGGGGGTGGATAACGTGGACCTCGATGCGGCAACAAAGCGCGGCATCGTGGTTATGAATACACCGGGCGGCAGCGCCCATAGTGTTGCTGAACAGGCTGTGGGGCTTTTGATATCGTTGGCGCGGCGCATCCCCCAGGCGGACGCGTCAATGAAACGGGGCGCCTGGGAAAAGAAGAAATTGACAGGTACGGAGCTGCGCGGCAAGACGCTGGGGCTGATCGGTCTGGGGCGAATAGGAAGTGAAGTGGCGCGGCTGGCGCGCGCGTTCGAGATGGACGTTGTCGCGTACGATCCCTACGTGCCGCTGCGCCTTGCCCAGGACCAGGGAGTCAAACTGCTGAAATTTGATGAAGTGCTCGCCACAAGCGACTTTATCAGCCTGCATACCGCGGCCACACCGGAAACTCATCACCTGATCAGAGCTGAAACTCTTGCTAAAACCAAGCCTGGCGTGCGCATTATCAACTGTGCGCGAGGAGAACTGGTGAAGGAAGACGACCTTTTGCAGGCCATTGAGACCGGGCGTGTGGCCGGGGCAGCTCTCGATGTGTTTGAGATGGAACCGCCCACCGGCTCCAAGCTGGTGGTGCACCCGAACGTGATTGCCACGCCGCATATCGCCGGCTCAACCGATGAAGCGCTGGAGATTGTCGGCATCAGCATCGCCGAACAGGTCCGGGATTACCTGAGGCTGGGCGTGCCACGAAACGCGGTGAATATGCCGGCGATTTCGCCTGAGGAATACAAGAAAATTGAACCTTACATTCAGCTTGGTGAAAAGCTCGGCGCCTTTGTGGCACAAATTGCGGGCGAGCGCCTGGAAGAAGTGAAAATCAGTTATGATGGCGGACTGGCTGAGCTGAATACGCACCTGGTGAAGAACGCCGTGCTCAAAGGGGTTCTCAGCAAGCCGCTGCTGCATGAGATCAACCTGATCAACGCCGCCACCATAGCACAGGAACGGGGAATTGAGGTGGTTGAGGTCAGGAGCGCCCGGCGTGCAGCCTATTCCAACTCACTGGGGATTGCGCTTCGTACGGAAGTGGATTCGCCTTCGGTTCTGGGGATGGTGGGAATGCGTGGTCTGCGTGTTCTCGGCATCAGTGGTATCGATATCGAGGCGCCGCTGAAAGGGTTCCTTCTCTTCATTCGCAATCAAGATGTGCCCGGAGTGATTGGGCGCGTGGGATCAATTCTGGGCGCGCGTCAAGTGAATATCGCGAGTTTTGCTTTGGGCAGGAACCAGCAGTCCTATGAGGCGATTGGATTGGTGAATATCGACGAGCCTATTACCAGGGAGTTGCTGGACGAGATTCGCAAGGTCCCGGCTGTCCGCTTTGCCTGTGTCGTGGAAGTTTAATCCGGAGCGGGGAAGCGGGGGCTGCCAGGCAATGAAGTTCCCTCAAACTTTCCCGCCTGGTCTAGTCCCGGCTCGAATTTTCCTGACAGTTGAATATGATCCGAAGGCAACCATGGCAGCAATAATGGCGTAAACCCACAAGGGAATGTTGCGCCCAACGATCAAAAGGTAGAGATAAGCGGATATGAAAAAGAAAGAAGCGACCAGTATTGGCAGAACGATTGGTTTTTTCTTGCGCAGATTGCTGATGATCCAGCCGACGCTCAGAACAAAAAAGGGAATGGCGCCTACATAAATGCCGCCGAAGATGAAAGGATTGACATTGTATTTTTCCCCCAGGCTTTCGAACCAATTGCGAAACCAGTTCTCCAGCCAGTTGACGCCCAGGTCGAACGTTGCGTAACCTTTGCCGCGCCCGGACTGATCGTTCAAACCCCAATGGTACGTGGCGTAGCGGGTGGCGAATTTGCCTTCCCTCAGTTCCTCCGCAGCCGCCGGCGGAGCGAACTTGATCAGGAACCCGCGAAGCCGGCCCGGGTAGGCCTCAAAATCTTTGGCATACCACTTGAAGATAGGGCTGATGGTTGCCACGTGTGTCTTCGGATCAAAATGGTTCAGGGCGGTAATGGCCAGCCACTCGCGGACGTTCGAATCCAGTTGCTTGTTGATGTTGGCCGCCGTATAGGCTTCGCGCCTGAGCGGGGGACAACTGAGTGAGGCGCAGACCAGCGCGGCATGAATCCTGGGGTCCTTCATCCCGCGAAGGCGGACTTCAATCTCATCCAGTGAGACGACTTCTCCCGCCAGGCGAAAGCGGCGTGCCTTGAAGGGCCGCGAGGTATCCCAGATGCTCTTCACCGGATAATTCTCAACAATCCATTCCATTGTCATGGAGTTGTAAGCATTGATGAGCAGCGCCTTCTTTGCGTCCGGCGAAAGCGGCTGCGCTCCCTGCTGGCCAAGGCTCGCGACAAAGTGTCGGAGCTTTTTCCAATCCTGCTGTTTCAGCTTTGTGTAATCGACCAGATGTTGTTGATTTACGTACTGGTGCAGGATTTCGTCCCACGGCGCAAGGTCGACCTTCGGCAGGTAGGTCGCCCCGGAGGGCAGCAGAAGAAGAAGGGCAAAAACTGCTGAGTATGGTTTCACGAGATTCATTGCCCCTATTGTGTTGCTCCAACCCGGTTATCGCATCAGTGACAGGCGAACCAGACAGGTTTTTCCGCCTTGTCTCCCTCATTCTAATGATGAACGGTTGCCTGTTCAGTTACACCAAAAGCTCATTCTGGTTTCCTGCGGCCCTCGCCGTTGCGTCTGCGAGGAACGCGCTGACCGAGTCAATGTCGGCCCTTGGGCTTGGATGCCCCGCTGCAATCTCCTGGGTTCATGCGGGATATGCTGCGTTTGATGCATTACAATCCGAAAGAGAGTCACTCTTCGAGCCGCTTCTAGTTATAGTGCCATTGCTTGAGGTTAGCGTCTGCGGGCGCTTCGGCGGAGATATGGTCGGCCATCTTGCGGACCATGTTTTCCTGGGTGGTCGATTGCCACCCATGACCTTTTTCGGGACGCCCGTATTTGAATTCTCCAGCGTAATGGGGACGCGTGGTCCTCTCCAGGAATTTTTCCAGGTCGTAGCAGGCCAGGTTCAAATAGTAGCTGTCCATGTCACCCACGTCGATGTGGATTTTGCCCACCAGGTCGGGGCCGATTTTCGCCCAGTTTTGACGAAGATATTCTGTGAGATCATAGCCGTGTTCGCGCATGTAGTCGGCCACGCTGTGGTCGATTCTGCCTGTGCTCTTGTCCCAGAGCGGCTTCGGGTAGCCGTCCTCACTGACGGGTCCGTACACCGCTTCCCAGGCTTCGAGCTGCTGGCCTGAGCGGCCGTGGCTGCCCAGGACGTCTTCGAGCTGGCTTTCCTGTTGCTCGGTCGTTGTTACCTGCCCGTCTACGTCGCGACTGAGGGGCCTGACCGCCCGCAACCAGTGGCGTCCCGGAGCGAAGAATGCATTGTCGTCGTTGTAAATGTTGATCAGTTGATCGTGCGTGAAGTCCACGGGGTCGGGATAGAGTGTCCATGTGCCGCCAAAGAACCCAGGATGAAAAATCTGGAGTGCGAGCGATTCCCATCCACCTGTCGATCCCCCCGTCAGCACGCGAGCATAAGGCTCGCGAATGGTACGAAAATGCGCCTCGACATACGGAATCAGCTCGGTCATGATGGCGTCACCGTACGGGCCGTTGTTGGCGGAGTTTACTGCATAGGAGTCATCAAAATAGGGCGTGGGGTGCTGGAAAGTGACCGCGATCATGCGAGGGAAGTTGTCGGAGTTCCAAGCCTGATAAAGCTGATAGCCGGTTTCAATATTGTAGGAATGTAAAAACTCCGCCTGGCTTCCTGTTACCCGTTCATCCACGGTTGTGAATCTGAATGGAGGCTCCAGTCCAAAATGCCCCTGCTCATAGATCACGGGGTAATCGCTTTTTGGATGCGAGTTGTAGCCCCTGGGGAGCAGTACCACTGCGCCGAGATAGATGGGACGCCCCCAGAAGTTGCTAAGTAGTTTGCTTTGGAACTTGATGTGTTTCACCCAGGTAGTGTCAGCCGGCTCTTTCACCGGTGGGATCACCTGCGTCAGGCTCAGCTTAACGTCAAAGCCCTTGGCGGGATCCAGATGGATGCGCTTGACGCCGCTGTATAGGTTGCCAGGTGAACCATTAAATTGCTGGCCTTCCCAGTTATCCATGTGCGCCCAGATGATGTGACCGTCTGAACGGTGAAACTTTGTGTAGATATTCACAAGTCCCTGCACGTAGTAGTCGCCCGGTGGAAGATCGGCCAGGCTCCGTGTGGGAAAGCCGAGTGTGCTCCTGTTGATCGTGGCAGGCTGCCCCGCCTTTAACTGGCTGACATCCACTCCGAAAAATGGCGGGTGGCTTCCCCATGACCCGACCTGGAAACGAGGTTCAGGGTCTTCCTCGTCCGAAATCATCACGTAGACACGGCCGGTGATGGGCTTCCTGTGGACCGATTCCGGAAAAGAAATTTCAAATTTGAGCTGGGGGGGTACAGCAGGCGCCGCGGCGGCTACCGTAGCAGTTGAAATCAGGATGCCGAGTAGTCCCAGGGCAAAAGTCCGGATAGGACGCATTTTGATCATGTCGTACATCGTTATCTCCCGGCGGCTGGAGCCCGCACACTTCGCATCCTAGAGGGAGGTGTTTGGAAAAACAAGGAATTGTGCCGGCGCTCGATTCCCTTGCCAGTTCCTACAGGCCGGGTGATTTCAATTAGTCTTGGGGCCCCACGTCCAATAGAGCCCGAGGTAAGCGTAATTCTCGGTTTGCCCGGCCACGCTGTGCCCGTAAGCGAACAGCAGTTGAAAGCCCGGATTCCTGATGTAATAGTAGCCACCGAAATCAACCATAGTAGCAGGCCGTGGACTGGGTGTTGCGATACCCTCGGGACCGTGATAGAAGACTTCTCCTCCAAGCGTCAACTTTTTTCCAAAGTCGCGTTGGAGCAGCCATCCACTGAACGGATAGTCCCGCGCGCCGGGAGCATGGTTGATGACCATCCCACCACCTCCATAAGTGGTCCAGGGGTCAAAGCTTTTCTGAATCCAGATCGGAATCCGCGCCCATAGCTGGCCGACGCCCAAGCCGCGGTCGGCGTTTCCTGTCGGCATCTCAAGCATCGTAAACGTGCCGACCATGGGGCGATGCTTGGTTTCTTGAATGAACCTATATTTGATGCCGGTTTCGATGTCGCCCATGCCAAACGCCGCCGGTCCGTCGGACGGATATGCCGCCGCGGCGGGCGCAATCAGATGAAGCTGTACGTTGGGAACTGCTCCCCAGTTGAATTCCACTGCGGGTCCGAGTGAGTCTGTTTCAAGCCGAGTGGAACCGGCTGAAGAGAAAGTATAGAGCTCATAGTGCTTGTAGGGTACGGGTTCCGGGTCGTCAGTTTGAAACGGGGGTCCGGCAAGCAACGCACCTGGGCTGGACGCTAGCAGAAGCATAAGCAGTACAATGAGTCTCATAACTCGTCCTCGAAAAGCTCGCCAAATAATTCCTTAACACGAAGTTTTGCCATCTTCAGCGCCTTGCGCCCCGCCGGTGTGGCCCGGTAAAATCGGCGGAACCTGCCATCAACCAGGCGTCGGGAAGAGCGCAGCAGACGTTTCTTTTCCAGACTGTCGAGCAGTGGGTATAGCGTGCCGGGGCTGAGCCGATAGCCGTGGCGCCCCAACTCTTCAATCATTCCCAGGCCAAAAATGGGTTCCTCGCAGGCATGGTGAAGAACGTGCAAGCGAATGAGGCCGGTAAAAAGCTCTAGCTGGTTGTTCGTCATCGTCTTTTCAACTGGGGCCAACTGCCGCGCGGCTATTTGCCGAGCAAAAGATCCGCAAAGGGTGGAAAGGTCAGTAACAAGGCCACTCCCATAAGCGCAAAGGCCACCGCATTGACCTTCACGATGGCAACAGTCTTTGACCGCCAGCGTCTGGCCAGAATCAGCCATGATACGAGCCACACGATGATGGCCGTTGTGGTCACCCCGGAAAGTGGCCCCGTAGGCATGTAGAACGTTAGCCATCGGGCGACAACCGCGGACCCGTCTCCGACTACTGCCAGGATGCCCAAAGCACAGCAACCGATGCCGGCTGACAGAATCGCCGCGGCCGCGGCCCCGTTTGGAAGTACGTCCATCCCGCTTGTGTCGTCTCGACCCGCTGTTAATGATTGCATATCGTTCATTTGCCCTCCGTCACCAGGTGGATTGTGGCTCCTCCCTTGACGGGCGCGTGGTTGTCAATCATGGCCCCGAAGAAACCTGCGATGCCGCCCGATACTAGCGCGGCCAGTGCAAACACCAACAGGGCTGTGCGAATCTCCGGATACTTCTTCATCACCAGGCGATGTTTGGCCATAACATATGCAACCATCGTGATCGCGATGGGCGCGAACCAGCCGATGTGTTCCTTCCACTCCATGCCGATTCGGTGCCAGTCCTCTGTGCCTGGCCTCGATAACAAAAGGCGCTGCGGGTATCCGGCCAGGCTTGCAACTCCGGCAGGAGGAATGGCTCGATACCAGGGATAGACAACGTAAGCGCCCAACAGCACGGCAGCCCAGCCTAACGCCGCGGTAGCAAAAAGGTAAAGGCCCTTTAGTGACTGCCCTGTGGTTGTGAGTTCGGAAGGTTGCCTGGCATACTTTGACCTGAGCAATTCAACGATGACACCAAAGACTGCCATCAAAAAGAAGCCGCCGATGAACATACCATGCAATTCACTGGCAAGCGCACGGACAGAGACTTCCATCCCGGGCCTCCTTTGCCTCTTGAGGAGCTAATTTTTGGTTAAGACGCCCCATCCTACCGGAAATCGATATTGAATTCCGATATCGGTAACCGATTATATCAACAGGGATGAGGCGAGGACAACCTCTATTTGTGACGAGAGGCCGTTTGTGGCTTGGGAATAGAGGCCGCGTCGCCCGAGCCCTCTTGCCGGGACTGACCATCCAGAACTGCCATCACACCGGGGGACAAATTTCTGGCGTTCCCCACAAACTGGCTCACCTCCCGGATTTGCTGTTCAGTGAGAGACCCCTTGAAGCCCGGCATTCCAGTCAACCGAACTCCGTTTTTCACTTTCCAGTAAGCTTTGGGGTCGAGAGGACGGAAGGGGCGGGTTGGATCGTTGCTGGTAATTTGGCCGGCTCGAAAGAACTGTGGCGGATGAGGATACATTCCCTTTGAAATCCCTGTTTGCGAAGTGTTCGGGAGCCCATGGCAAACGGCGCAATTTTCCCGGTATATATTCGCCCCGGCCCTCAAATCGGTTTCGGTTGGCGGAACTTTTTCCGCCGTCGGGACATCGTGTGACAGGGTCGCGCGCATCGCGAGCTTTGCAAAAAAGCGCTCAAATGGCATTGGTGATGCGGAAGTCGAGACGGGCGCGTACCCGGAGTGCAGGTAGAGATAAATCGCCGAAGGTACCAGAAGGACCCCCGCAATGAAAACAAGCACGTATTTCTTCATCCTGGAAGCCGCCCCGGCTCAAGCTAACAGTTGGTCCCCACCTGATGTTATGAAATCATCTCTGTCTTGGTTGGCTCTGGTTGCAGTCACTAGTTTCCACATCGGCACGCCGGCCATTCAGCGACCGTCCATCACAATTGAATATCGGGCCTGACACTTGACACTGGGCCAGTAGTTGACGGTCTTTGTCGCGCCTTCGGCCTGGACGACAAACTCAACTGGCGGATTGTGAACTTTTTCCGGCAGACCTACAAAGCGTGCTTTGCCCTCGTTGTTCGTCCCAACTTTCAAGTCCATTTTCTTCATGCCCATAAGGCCATAGGAAATCTTAACGGAAATTTCGGCGTTGAAGAGAGGCTTACTGTTGCCTTGGCTGACGGTGAACGCCACGGTGCAGGGGCCGAGACCTGCATCGACCTGCGGAACGGGAACCTGCTGTTGTGAGGCGAGCGTCGCACCGGCAAACAGCAAATTAAGTGCCAGCGCCTGAAAAGTGCGTCGCATAAGGAGGGTCCTTCTGGTTGAATTCCACATTATTGTTTGAAACCTCGCTTGAGAATTCCTTTTGGACAAAATGCATCTTGCTTATCAGATTCCGTTACTGCTCTTTGAGTTGCCGTGTGATATCCATTGTACAGGTCTGCAACACAACGGACAGTCCTTTATAATAGATGTTCCAGGAGACACTTGACCATGCCTCAACTTGAGATCAGCCGCTGGCCGCACGACCGGCCTCTGGAAAAGCGGAGTGTTTCAGAAGTCTGGGCCCGTGAGGGATTTAGTTGTGACCTCTGGGTGGACCCTCCCGGGCAGGAGTGGCTTGATTTTGTGCACCAGACTGATGAGCGCGTGGTAGTGAAAGAAGGCACGCTTGAATTTGAAGTGGAAGATGCGCGCTCCATCCTGGGGCCAGGTGACGCGGTACTTATCCCCGCAGGCAGCCGCCACAGCGTGTGGAATCGCGGTTCATCAACCGCGCGCTGGGTTTATGGCTACAAGCATGGTTGATGCCATCGGCCTGGCAGGCAAGCGGCAACAGGGCCCTCAAGGCCACGTTTTCCATCATTTGAATAGAAAAAAATATAACTGGAAGGACATTTGTCTCCACAACCTGATTTTTTAAGCAGCCATCCCATAACATCCGGAGTCAGAGTCATCAGAACGCTTTCCGTGACCGTGTTGATCCTGATTCTGGTCTTTATCATGTTTATCGGAATCTTCGGAGCCATCGTGCATTTTGGTGACCACCGTGAAGTTGTGCTACCAACCCCCACGGGGCCTTACGCAGTCGGGCGAACTCTTTTGGATTGGAAAGACCCGAACCGTGATGACCCCTATTCATCGAAGATCGGAAAGCACCGGGAGTTGATGGTGTGGCTATGGTATCCCGCCACCGTTTCGCCTCAGTCAAGCCCTACTGAATACATTCCTTCGGCTTGGGCGTCCCAACTCCCGTGGCGTCCAGTGACGATGCCGAGCCGAATTCGAATCCATGCTGTTGCCGATGCGCCTGTTGCAGCCAGCCAGCCTGCTTATCCCGTCCTGGTTTTTTCCACCGGTTTCGGCAATTTGCCCTGCGATTACACGTCCTTGATTGAAGACATAGTCAGCCATGGTTACGTCGTCCTGGGGATCACTAGCACTTACAGCGCACCCGCCGTGCGGTTTCCTGACGGGCGTGTAGCTAACCATTTGGCTGAGGCCTCGTTCCCACGTGGTCCCAGGCAAGCCATTCGGTCGGCCGGGGATCGAATGGTGAAAGTCTGGGCTGCTGACGTCCGCTTCGCAGTCGATCGTCTGGCGCAGATGAATTCCGATACGACGAGTCGTTTTTATGGACGATTCGATCTTTCCAGCCTGGGTCTGTTCGGCCAATCTTTTGGCGGAGCGGCAGCTGCAGAGGCATGCTCGGTGGATTTCCGCTGCAAAGCAGCCGTCGACATCGACGGGAAGCTTTTCGGCGACGTGCTGAATGAAGGAATCAAGCAGCCATTTCTTTTTGTCTTGAGCGACTGGACGCTGCAGCCTCCGTGGCTGCAGAAAACGCTTGCGAATGCTTCGGTTGAGCGATTTCAGCAGGAGCAGGACCAGTTGAAGAAGCAAATGTATGATACCTGCCAGCACTCTGAACACTGCTGGAAGGTTCACATCCCGGGAACAAGGCATTTTAACTTTACGGACCTTCCGGTTCTTTACAGCCCGGGAATGAAAACGATGGGCTATCTGGGCCCCATTAATGGCGCCAAAGGTTTGGAGGAAACATCATCTTGCGTGCGACTCTTTTTCGACAAGATGCTCAGGCAGTCCTCGCATGGACCGCTGGCTGAAACGTCCAAGTCCGGGTGCCATTTTGAGCCGTTAGGCCAAAGCCGTGCAAACATAGCGTCCGATGTGCAATAGAGCCGCCTGACGTCCCTTCCGTTTCCGTCATTGACATGCCTTTCAGTGAGCCCTGGCCTGCGATATGATTCACGCGGCATCTAAGGGGCCTGTTTTTCTCCCCAATGAAACGGAAGATGAGGAGGAGCGATGGAACGGCGGAACTTTCTTAAGAGTTCTTTATTGGGAGCGGGCACATTGATGACGGGCCTGGGCCTGGAGAAAGGTAATGTTGATGCATTGCAGGATCCGGCGGCGTTTGATCAGGGCCCGGCTTCAATCAATGGATGGGTCAAAGTACCCGGCCAAAGCTACGAAGTCACAGACGCGCTGACAAAAGTACCTGTAACCATCACCATCGGGGAATTCCTCATTGCTTCGAAAGAGCTGACGCAGAGGGAGTTCGAAGAGGTAATGGGTTACAACCCTTCGTTTCACCGGGGCGCTGATTTGCCCGTCGAGACAGTGACTTGGTGGGAGGCGATTCGTTATTGCAACCTGCGCAGTCTCCGGGAGAACCTCGAACCGTGCTACGACCTGGAAACCGGCTTCTGCGATGTCAGCAAGAAAGGATTTCGGCTTCCCACTGATGATGAGTGGACTCACGCGGCCGGCCCTGTGCCGCCCATGAAAAGCAATGCGCATGCCGCCAACCTGGGCACCTCAGACACGAAAGACGTCACGCGGCTGGTGGAGGGACTAAAGGATAAAGGTACGAGGCCGGTTGGGAGCTACCCTCCCAATTCCCTGGGCCTTTACGACATGTTCGGGAATGTATGGGAATGGACGACGGATTACTTCAACCCTGAGCTGACACCGCAACGTTCGTATAATCCTGCCGGTCCATGGCGTGGGCTGGCCCGAATTGTTCGGGGCGGCTCGTTCATCAGCACCACATCAGAGTGGGCCCGCGGATACCGGTCGTCCATCGAACCCTCTTACAAGAGCCGGTTCACCGGATTCCGGATGTGCCGGACGGTGGGAACCCGGCCGGCGTTGCCGTCTTCCCATAAATTGCCGGATTGGTTTAAGCCTTACAATAAACCGCCTGCGGGTTATGAGACATCCATTGGCACCTTGTCCTCCCTTGTTGCCGGAGTGAGCTCACTTGCGGAATGGAATACCCGCCGCGAGGGCATCCAGTCAAAGTGGCTCAGGCTGCTCGGCTCAATGGAAACGGACCCGCCGTTTCCTCAAACACGGGTTGTGGAGACGGTCAGGGACCAAAATTACACCGCCCGCCTCATGTATCTTCAGGTGGAAGCTGACTGGTGGGAAAAAATTCTCTTGATGATGCCTGCGGGCGACATTCAAAGACCGCGCCCGGTGGTGATTGTGCCGTTCTACGACGTGGACACACCGGCGGGCCGAAATCTCTCGGGACATCATTTTCTGGGTATGGGCGTCGATTCTTACGCCTACATGGCCGTGCAGAAAGGCTACATTGCGGTGGCCATTCGATGGTTTGGCGAAAGCTATGGGGAGTGGTATTCGGAAGCCGTTGCCAACCTGAAACTGCGGCATCCTCACTGCACGGGTCTTGGCAAATGGGTGTGGGATTCGCATCGACTGCTCGACTATCTCTACACCCTGCCGGAGGTGGACCGAGCGCGTATTGGCATGATTGGTCATTCACTGGGCGGAAAAATGGCACTGTACGCAGCGGCGTTTGAGCCTCGGATCACTGCAGTGGTCTCAAATGAACTTGGAATTGGCCTGTCGTTTTCGAATTACGACGACTACTGGTACTTCGGCAAATTCATCGATAAGGTGGACAATGGAACGGACCAGCACGAACTCATCGGCCTTATTGCGCCCAGGCCGTTTCTTCTGATTGGCGGCGACACTTATGATACTGCAAAGAGCTGGTATTACATTAACGCCGCGCGCCAGGTTTACCAACTTTACCGCAAGCCTGAAAATATCGGCTACTTCAATCATCACAAAGGGCACATGCCCACGCCGGAAGCCGTGTGGCGGGCTATGGAATGGCTGGCGCATTTCCTGGGTCCATGCTGCTGATCCTTGCCGCCTTTAACAACCCGTGCGCTCCCGCACTGAAGGCTTCAAACTCTGATAGACTTGGGGCCATCAGTTAACGTCTTTCCCAAGTTGGAGGAGCCCATGGCAAAGTATCTCATCCAGGCGACCTATTCGGCTGAAGGGTTCAAGGGAGTGGCCAAAGACAAGGCTTCAGGGCGAAAGGCGGCGCTTGAGAAAGCGCTGGCTGGCGTTGGGGCCGGCCTGGACGCCATATACTATTCCTTTGGAGACTATGACGTGGTGTTGATTGTTGACGCACCGGATAATGCCACTGTGGCAGCGGTAGGCATGGCAGCGTGCTCGACAGGTCTGGCTCGGACCAGCACCACTCCGCTGCTTACGATTGAGGAAGCTGATCAGGCCGTTAAGAAGAGCGTAAGGTATCGCGGGCCGGGCCAGTAGCCCGAAAACATCAGAGAGCGGGACCTTTACTTTTTTTGCGAAGTTGAGCGGGAGACTCTCAGGCGCATATTCCAGGTTGATGAGCGGCGACCCTGATGAGGCCGCACTCTGCGTCGCGTGTCCCTTGCTGACGCGGAAGGTGGCTTTTGCTCAACTCCCAATGGAGAACATCGTCCAGGGCTTCGAAGGCATATTGATGAGCAATGGCGCTTGCCAGTCAAATTCCGGATGCTTTTTGAGATGTTCGGCGGCATTGAAGTCGATGCCGCAGCAATGACCGGCGGAAGCGGAGAGTGCCATCTTTTCGATCATTGTTGCATCGGCACCTTTGTTTTGCACGGCACCGGCGGGACCGTAAGGCCGCTGCCAGGAGCCTGAACCTCGCGGGGACAGGTCAATGTGGCCGCAGAGCGTACGTTCGTCGGGCTCATCTTTTTTGTCGTAGGTGTCGTAGTGGTCGCCCAGAAACTTCTGCGCCATCGCCATATCTATCTTCCCCTTGTTCTCTGCCATCAACTGATTCCAGCGCACATGCCGCGCGTTGGCGCTGGCGCTCATGTCGTTCAAATCAAAGTTGGTTTCCTCGCTGACGAGGTTGTGACTGATGGGGAAGTTTGAACCTACAAAGCAACCGTCTTTGGTGCGCCACAGGTTGACGTTTTTCAACCCCAGTTCCAGATCCGCAACTTCATTGGTTTTGCGGTCAGCGATCAACCAGTTATTCGCGTACCCGCCGTTGTTCCCATCCTTAATGATGCGGACGAAGTCGTCGATGGAATTCGAATACTGCATGCTCTTGCGAGCGCGCACGAATTCCGGAATGCCGGAGGGATCATAGCCGGAAAAGCCGGAGATAGTAGTCTCTGTAATGGTGATGCCCGCTGAGTTGATACCGAAATCGTCACCGCTGTGGATGAAGCCGGGGAACCCGTCCAGCAGCATCCGGTAGCCGTGTGCAGGGACAATGTCAAAAATAATGGTCCAACGCGCGCCGTCCAGATACTGGGTCCAGCAGTTGTGGGCGATGACGATCTTGCCGTCTTTCGTGTAGCTGCCGGTTGCAGCGAAGGCGCTGCAATGTTCTGGTACTGCCAGTTCGGCGGAGTCTCCCGTCTTGTGAGTTTTGTTATATTCTTTTACGTAGTATCCCCACTCCATAGAAGCGTTTAATGCGACCACGTCCCAAAGGTCGAGCTTGCTTCGGTGGACGCGCAGACCGTCAGCGATGCCCTGCAGTTCCTCGCGATACTCTTTCTCTATTCTTGGCCACAACATGTTCTTGGCGGCATCACGGTAGAAAATCCAATCGTATTTGCTGCTGTGGGTCTGTTCCAGGACGGCAACCTTGGTGGCGTCTTCAATCTTGTCAGCCAGCAGATAGCCGTGCTGGAAGCCGATCTCCGCGGGCGTCCCTTCCAGGTGCACGAATGTCCACCCGTTTCGCTCCGGGCTGCGGAAAGCTCCCTTCAGGCGTGCGTCAGGCTCCGGTTGATGAATGGACTTGTTGCACGATACGTCCAGAAGCAGCGTCCCGCTGAGGCCGGCCAGAGAGCCCTTGATGAATGCTCTTCGATGCATCTCTCCCTCCGCTCCATATAATGCAGGTTAGAGTACCACTCAAAGTGCTTAAAGGAAAAGAACGAAGACCCGCTTCGACCGGACAACAATTTATTGAGTGGTTCTTTACTACGAGAGCGCAGCCGTGGTTTTACCGTGCTGTCCACCCTCCGTCGATCAGGATAGTGTGGCCAGTGATCAGTGATGCCGCCTGCGATGCCAGAAAGATCACAGCTCCAGCGACATCCATCGGTTCGCCAATCCGGTGCAGTGCCGCAATGCGTTCGATGGTATCAGCACGAAAAGTCGGGCTGGCCAGCGCGTCTTCGGTGCCGGGCGTAAAGATGAACGTGGGAGCGATGGCGTTCACCGTTATGTCGTATTTTCCCCATTCGAGCGCCAGGCATTTTGTCATATGTGCGATTGCAGCCTTGGTCGTGCAGTAGACGGATTCGGTGGGCAGGGCGACAAAACCGGCCTGTGAGCTCATGTTGATGATGCGGCCGCGCTTTTGCCGGATCATCACTCGACCCGCCGCCTGGCTGGCAAAGAAGGTGCCTTTTACGTTCACGGCCATGGTGTAGTCGAAGTCTTCTTCGGTAAAATCCTCGGCCGGATGGTCTGGAGCGACGCCCGCGTTGTTGACCAAAATATCGAGCCGTCCAAAGTGCGCGACAGCCTCATCGACGGCACTGAAAATCTGATCGAGATACGCCATATCCATCTGCAGCGGAAGGGCCCGGCGTCCCATGGCTTTAATTTCCTGCGCCAATGCAGACCCCGTGTTCCGGTCACGAAGGCCCAACGCGACGTCGGCTCCGGCGTTCGCCAGCGCCAGCGAAATGGCCCGACCGAGGCCGCGGGCCGCACCCGTCACCAGCCCTACATGACCGGTCAGATCGAAATTCGGAAATTGTGTCATGTTTGCCGCATCCATTAAAGCGCCGCCGGCTCTGAAACCGCGGCAGACTCAGCATGTCTGGCCCGCATCCTGGAGCCGTAATATGCGTAATGCGTGACCACAGCATAGCAGACCAGCGGGATGATCATCGCAATGGCCATACTGTGCCAGACTTCGTACAGCAGACCCATGGCGGGGGGCGCCGCAGCACCTCCGACGATGGCCATGACGATGAATGATCCCCCCAGCTTGGTGTTCGAGCCGAGGCCCTTGATGCCCAGAGCATAGATGGTGGGGAACATCAGGGACATGAAGAAGCTTGTCAGGAAAACCGCCGCCACTCCCAGCCAGCCGGGAAACAGGACCCCGACCGCTACCAGCGCCATGTTGATGATGCCAAACACACCCATCAGTTTGCTGGGCCGGAAGAACTTCATTAGGTAAGTTGCTACAAACCGGCCAATGGCAAATGCCACCAGGCTTCCGGTCAGCAGATAGCCGGCGACTTTTTCAGTTTGATGGGTGTAGTCCTGGATATATTGAATGAGGAAGCTCCACGTTCCTACCTGCGCGCCCACATAAAAGAATTGCGCAGAAACTCCCTGAAGAAAATGCGGGTAGTGAAGCAGGTCGCTCAGCTTACCCTTGTCGCGGGAATCTTTTTCTTCGGCTTCCTCTTTAATGTGGGGGAATTTTGTTTTCAGAATCAGAATGGCCATGACCCACACAACCACTCCCAGGACGATGTAGGGATGCACCACCCGCAATGTTTCACCTTTCAGATAAGCGCCGAGCGTACCCTGCGCCTTGAGCGAATCGACCTGCTGTGTGCTCAGTTCGATGCCGGAAAAGATAAAAACTGTTCCTCCCAGCGCTCCCGTAATTGATCCCAGTGGGTTAAAAGACTGCGAGAGGTTCAGGCGCTGTTCAGAAGTTCTCGGATCACCGAGTACAGCAATGAAAGTGTTCGACCCGGTTTCCAGAAATGAAAGTCCGCTTGCAATGACGAAAAGCGCAAAGAGGAAGAACCCATAGCTTCCCGCGACCGCCGCAGGCCAGAACAGAAACGCACCCGTGCCGAAAAGAAACAATCCGGTGACAAGGCCTGCTTTGTATCCGAATTTTCTCATCAGGAGAGCCGCCGGCATGGCCAGGCAGAAATAGCCAAGGTAAAACGCCGACTGGACCAGCCCCGCCTGGAGGCGGGTGATTTGAAACGAGGTCATGAACTGCTTGATGAGAATGTCATTCAGGTTGTTGGGAATACCCCAGAGAAAGAACAGCGCCGTGACCAGGACAAACGGCAACGTATTTCCTGGTGAGAACAATGGAGGACGGTTGCTGGCTTCAGTGTTCATTTTCACGATTTAAAATTGCAAGGCACCACGCCTGATTGCGCATACGCGCCCGCAAGCTTGTGAATGGCTCCGATGAAATGGATTGGGAGCAAACCCTCAGCCGCGCAGCTTGCGATACTCTTGGAGACACAACTGCGCAGTTTTTATTTCGGAGTATCGGCTGCCTTCCTGTTCGATCAGGTAATACTCAACACCGCCAACGCTCTCAGCGGCGGCAAAAATCTTTTTCCATGGCGCCACGCCTTCGCTGAATAGCACCGAGTAGCCGCCCTTGGGAGCCCAGTTTTTGAGATGAAGAGAGCGGATACGGCCGGGATTTCTTTTGATCCAGGCCACAGGATCGTTGCCGGTTTCAAGGCATGTACCCACGTCGAGCTGCAGCATAATGCTCTTGTCCGTATTCGCAGCCAGAACTTCGATCGGTTTTTGTCCGTCCACCGGCTTCCACTCGAGATCGTGGTTGTGATACCCGGCGTGCAAGCCGTGGGCCGCCATCGTGTGGTTGGCCTTATTCAGGGTCTCCGCCACGCGCTTCCAGCCGTCGATGGTAGTCATGTCACCTGCCGATGCCATGACAATATAGCGCGTGCCAAGAATGTGATTCAACTCCATGGCTTTACCGATACCTTCGGTCGTGAATGACTTTGGGTCGTTGTGGGTGGAGTAGCAGCGGATGCCGAGTTGGTCCAGCTCGCTGCGAACTTTCCTGGCTTCACCTGGCGACCAGTCGTAGTACGGCGCGTAGAATTCCACGCATTGATAGCCCATTTGGGCAACTTGCCTGACCGTGCCGGCAAGATTTTTTTGGAGGTCGTTGCGAACTGAATAGAGCTCCAGCCCTATCGGGATGTGTCGCGCGGCCGCGGCCGCCATTGTGGCCGCCCCAAGCGGAGCAGCCGCTAATAGAGACAGAAATGAGCGACGTGAATAGCCATCAACCTTTTTCATAGTAGCCAAACAATATCACAAGAGCGGAAAGCCGATCACTTGAAAAGAAGGGGGATCTTCGGTTGAAGGGGCAGTGAAACCCGGTCGGGGGCATCCTCGCCGTGCAGGCTTCCGACGTGAGGGCACTGGGGTATGTCCGGGAATTTCGAGGTTCATAAGGGGAAGCACAGGATGCAACGCATGATGAAATTCTTCTTGACAAGACAACCGTTCAGCCCTATATATCGTGGTTAGGGATGCATGAGGGTACAACATGTTGACCTCATGCAACGTTCTTAATCCCAAGAGGGAAGGAGGTCTATGGCCGCGAAAAAGAAAGCAAAACCCAAGGCAAAGAAAAAGAAATAAGCAAACCCAATCACCAATAGCTTTTCTCCAGGCCCGCCAATCTTCCCAGGCGGGCTTGGTGTTTTTAGGGCAGAATTTTTGACGCGGAAACCCGAAAAATCGATTTTAATCCAAAGCTTTTTCTTTGTCTCCGTCTGCTTGTTCAGTGCAGGTCGCCCGCCAATGGTTATCGGAGACAATCCTACCCCCGTCAAGTTTTGCCGGCCCTCTCCGAATTCGGGATCATCTGGCGTGGTTGCAGGCGGGCCCTGCGGGCTACTATCGACCCGGGAAAC
>DATEKC010000018.1:0-10145 GCA_035277665.1 Terriglobia bacterium | reverse complement strand
AGCCGCGGCCTATGCGCGATGGGCCGGCAAGCAATTGCCCACCGAGGCGCAGTTCCATCGCGCCGCCTACAGCACGCCGGAAGGGAAAGAAACCGAGTATCCATGGGGCGCCGGCGCTCCGGAGATGATTCGCGGCAATTTTGATTTCTGGAACTGGGACCCGACTCCCGTGCAGGCGCATCCCGCCGGCCGCAGTTCCTTCGGGGTGGCGGATTTGCTGGGCAATGGCTGGGAGTGGACCTCGACAGTCTTCCAGCCCTTCGTAGGCTTTGACCCTTTTCCTTTCTACCGCGGCTACTCCGCCAACTTCTTTGACGGTAAACATTACGTGTTGAAGGGCGGGTCGTCGAGGACGGCGGCGTGCATGCTACGCCGGTCATTCCGCAACTGGTTTCAGACGCATTACCAGTATGCTTATTCGGGATTTCGCTGCGTCAGCAATTAGCCTTTCGCCAAAAGGACTGCTATGCCACAAGCCGCCACAGCCAGCCCGGTCATTGACTTTGCCTCTCAATTCGCGGAAGAGGTGCGCGCGGGCCTCGAAAAACCCGGGCAAAAAGAACTTCCCTCCAAATATTTTTACGATGCCATCGGCTCCGCATTATTTGAAGTCATCAGCCTGCTGCCCGAATACGGGCTGACGCGCGCGGGCGAGCGCATCCTGCATCGGCATGTGGAAGAGATCACGGCTCGCGTCCCTTCCCCGGTTGTAGTAGCGGAGTTGGGCAGCGGCAGCGGCAAAAAAACCCGGCTGATCCTCGAGGCCATTGCGCGCCGGCAGCCCACAACCTACCATCCGATTGAAATCTCCCACACCGCTCTCTCGATGTGCGAGCGCGAACTGAATCAAATCGATTCGGTGAGCGTTCTGGGATTTGAAACCAGCTACCTGGACGGATTGCGCAAAGCCGCCGCGCGCCGGATTTCCGGCCAGCACCTGCTGGTGCTCTTTCTGGGCAGTTCCATCGGAAACTTTGAACGTGGCCCGGCAGAAGAGTTCCTGCGGTGTATCCGCGAAATCCTGGCCCCGGACGATGCGCTCCTGCTGGCCACCGATCTTCTGAAACCGATTGAGCAGTTGCTCGAGGCCTACGACGATCCTTTAGGTGTCACGGCAGCGTTCAACCTGAATCTGCTGGCGCGAATCAACCGCGAGCTTGGCGCTGATTTCGACCTTGCGAAATTCCGCCACCTCGCAAAATGGAATGAGCGTGAACGCCGCATTGAAATGCATCTGGCCTCTACGGCCCAACAGATGGTCACCATCCGCGAAAGCAGGCTCCTGGTTCCGTTCGAAGAAGGCGAAAGTATCTGGACGGAAAGCTCGCACAAATATTCCGCCGAGGAAGTCATCGAAATGGGTTGCCGCACAGGATTCCGGTGTGAATGGCAGTGGTTTGACTACGAATGGCCGTTTGCCCATAGTCTGCTGGTTCCCGCCTGACAAAAGAAAGGCGCTTCCCTTCCCGCCTTCGCTGGTTCTCGTTTGATCCGCTTCGAAAGAATGATTTGCCGCAGAATTGCAGCAGGATTAGTCTAATGAATTCTGGCTTTTGTGAAACCAGGAGAACCATTCTGCATTGTGGCATCAGCGGCCGCTTCAAGATGCGCCGGGATTGTGTTTCAGACTGACGGAGCCAATGGAACATATGAGGATAAGATCGCACTTCCTGCATTTTTACGCCGCCAGCCTGGTGGCAACGATAGCTATCATTGCGCAGCCAGCTGCAAAATCAGCGCCACGCCCTCAATCTGGCGAGCGTCTCTACCGAATTGAGGGAGTTGTCAAGGACCCAAGCGGTGCGGTTGTCAAGGGAGCGCAGGCGACTTTGCGCGCAGGCGGGTATGCGACGAACCAACCCACAGGGGCCGACGGGCGGTTCGATTTCGGCCGGGTCACCGCAGCAAGCGGTAGCCTGAGCGTTAGCGCGAAGGGTTTTGCCCCAGTAAAAAAGGAATGGGAATTAGGCGGAGGAAAGACAAGCCTTTTTCTGGTGATTGTCCTCAACCCCGCCATCCTGCCGCAACAGGTAACAGTAACAGCAACGAGGATGCAAACGCCGCTCGGCGAAACCACCGCCGACGTTCGTGTCCTGACGCAGCAAGAAGTGGCCGCAACTCCGGCGCTCACCCTGGACGGCATCCTCCACCAGGTGCCCGGCTTCACCCTTTTCCGCCGCACCGGAAGCCGTGTGGCCAATCCAACTGCTCAGGGAGTCTCGCTGCGCGGCGTGGGCGCCAGCGGGGCCAGCCGTGCGCTGGTGCTTGTTGACGGCATTCCGCTGAACGATCCTTTCGGCGGCTGGGTCTATTGGGACCGCGTTCCCCGCGAGGCGGTGGGCAGCATGGAGGTTGTGCGCGGAGGAGTCTCAGACCTTTACGGCTCCAATGCCATGGGAGGCGTCATCAATATCCTGACGCGCAAGGCCACGACCTCGGAGTTTGCCCTGGATGGATCTTACGGAAATGAGAACACGCCTGACGGCTCCTTCTGGTCAAACATTCAGCATGGCCCCTGGACCCTGGATTTGGACGGCGAAGCTTTCAATACTGACGGCTACATACTGGTCGATCAGCAGGACCGCGGATCCGTCGACGTTCCGGCTAATTCCGAACATGAAGTGGGCGATGCAACCCTGGAAAGAAAGTTCGGAGAAAACACAAGGGTGTTCGCTGAAACCACTTACTTTCGCGAGACTCGCGCCAACGGGACTCCGCTCACCTACAACCGTACCCACGCGCGCCAACTGGCCATCGGCGCCGACTGGGTGTCGCAACAGGCAGGTTCATTCACGTTCCGTGGCTACGGCGGGCCGGAAATGTTTGACCAGACTTTTTCCTCCGTTGCCACAGACCGCAACAGCGAAACCATGGTGCGCTCCCAGCGTGTACCGGCGCAGCAGACTGGTGTTTCCCTCCAGTGGAACCGGCCGGTAGGCGCCAGACAGACCCTGCTGGCAGGCTTTGACGGGAGGGAAGTTCGCGGGTCAAGCAATGAACTGGGATTTTTCGGCGGGCGCAATACCTCCGTGCTGGGCGCGGGAGGACGCCAGCGTACGGAAGGCGTCTATGGAGAAGACCTCCTGCGGCTGACGCATCGCTTTCAGGTGACCGCAGCCCTGCGGCTTGACCGCTGGCGGAATTACGACGCGCTCTCCACCAGCAGGAGCCTTTCGTCCCCGAGGCCCCCAACTGTTACTAACTTTCCCGAGCGCACTGAGACTGCTTTCAGCCCGCGTCTGGGGTTGCTTTACCGCCTCTCGGACAATGTTTCGCTGGTCGCCTCCGCCTATCGGGCGTTTCGAGCCCCAACGCTGAATGAGCTTTACCGTGGCTTTCGCGTGGGCGATGTTGTGACCAACGCCAATTCCGACCTTAGCGCCGAACGGCTGACCGGCGCGGAAGCCGGGGCTCAATTCGGCGCCTTCCGAAACAGGTTGACCGGCCGTGGCACCTTCTTCTGGAGCGACATCACTGACCCGATTGCCAACGTCACCTTGAGCGTGACGCCCACTTTGATCACCCGCCAGCGGCAGAACCTTGGCCGCACGCGCTCTCGCGGAGTAGACCTGGACGCTGCCCTGCAAGTGACCCCGACTTTTCGCTTGACCAGTGGATACGAGTTTGTCAATGCCACCGTCCTGAGCTTCGCGCCTGATCCTTCGCTTGTGGGCCTGGAAATCCCGCAAGTCCCCAGAAACGTGGTCACCTTCCAGGCGCTCTATTCCAACCCTTCGGCGCCAAGCCGCTGGCGGCGCGTGACCTTGGGTCTGCAGGGGCGGTATGTGAGCAATCAGTTCGATGACGATCAGAACCTGCTGCCATTGGGCAAGTTCTTCACTCTCGACGCCTCGCTCTCCCGCCGCATCTGGAACGACTTGGACGCCTACGTGGCCGTCGGAAACATCTTTGATGAGCGATATACCGTAGCCCGAACCCCGGTTCCAGAACTGGGCCCGCCAACATTGTTCCGAGTCGGATTCAAATTGCACCTGGGCCAAAGGTAAGTATGCGCGCCCTTCCGTCCTTGCAGCTCCCCGGGGTTCCCAGGGCCTGCCTTCCGATCTTCAACTATAACGAACTTAATCTAAAAGGCTTACAAGAAAAAGGCCGAGAAAATTATTCCAACTGGTACGCCAGATCAAAACTTGACAAATTTGTATGGTAATAATCTTGACTGGGGGGTATAGATTCGATAGCATTGAAGTAAGCACAGGGATAGATTGAGCTTGCAACCATGAGTTTGGGCAAGGTCCCCGGGCGCTTTGGAAAATTTAAGTTCTGAGTCAGGAGTAAAGGTTATGCCTTCGCCTGTGAACAATGTTGAAGAGCTTGCCACACAAGAGTACAAGTACGGCTTTGTAACGGAGATCGAGCAGGAGACCGTCCCCCGCGGATTGAACGAGGACGTAGTCCGCATGATCTCCGCCAAGAAGAATGAGCCGGAATGGCTGCTCGAGTGGCGGCTGAAAGCCTATCGGCACTGGCTGACCATGAAGGAGCCGACCTGGGCCAACATCAAGTATGACCCCATTGACTACCAGTCGGCCTATTACTATGCCGCGCCAAAGACAAAGGCCAAAGCCAAGAGCCTGGACGAAGTTGACCCCGAAATCGTCAAGACCTATGAGAAGTTGGGCATTCCTCTGCGGGAGCAGGAACTGCTTTCCGGCGTGGCCGTAGACGCGGTTTTTGACAGCGTATCCGTGGCGACGACGTTTAAGGAGAAACTGGCAAAGCTTGGCATCATTTTCTGTTCATTTTCAGAAGCTGTGCAGGAGCACCCCGATCTGGTCAAAAAGTGGCTGGGATCCGTGGTGCCCTACACCGACAACTTTTTTGCCACCCTGAACTCGGCAGTATTCAGCGACGGCTCGTTTGCTTACATCCCCAAGGGTGTGCGCTGCCCGATGGAGTTATCCACTTATTTCCGCATCAACGCCAAAGAGACCGGCCAGTTCGAGCGTACGCTGATTGTGGCCGACGAGGGCGCTTATGTGAGTTATCTGGAAGGCTGCACGGCCCCCATGCGCGACGAAAACCAGTTGCACGCGGCAGTGGTGGAACTGGTTGCGCTGGATAATGCCACGGTGAAGTACTCGACCGTCCAGAACTGGTATCCGGGCGACAAGGACGGCAAGGGCGGAATCTATAATTTCGTCACCAAGCGCGGCAAGTGCCAGGGCGTCAACTCGAAAATTTCGTGGACGCAGGTTGAAACGGGCTCCGCCATCACCTGGAAGTATCCCGGCTGCATCCTGCAAGGCGACAATTCCGTGGGTGAGTTCTATTCCGTCGCCGTCACCAACAACTATCAGCAGGCCGATACGGGCACCAAGATGATCCATCTGGGCAAGAATACCCGAAGCACTATTGTTTCCAAGGGCATCAGCGCCGGGCACGGCCAGAACAGCTATCGGGGCATGGTCAAGATTCTGAAGAACGCAACAGGAGCGCGCAACTATTCGCAGTGCGACTCGTTGCTGATGGGGGACAAGTGCGGGGCGCATACGTTCCCTTACCTGGAAGTGAAGAATTCCACGGCGCAGGTGGAGCATGAAGCTTCCACTTCAAAAATCGGCGAGGACCAGATCTTCTATTGCCGCCAGCGCGGCCTTTCCACCGAAGACGCCATCGGCATGATCGTCAACGGCTTCTGCAAGGAAGTCTTTCGCGAGCTGCCCATGGAATTCGCCGTCGAGGCGCAGAAACTGCTCGGCATCAGCCTCGAAGGCAGCGTCGGGTAATTTGCGAACACGCGCGGAATGTCGGTAAAAAGAATCAAAAGGTCTCTCCGACGATCTTTCACTTGATGCCCAAGGTTGAAAGCCGGGTAGCGCAGACTTGTTCTTCAAGTCTGCGGCAGTTTAGGAGCGAAGAAAGAGAAGTGGGTTCTCCGCTCAGAACCACGAATAGGGGCGCTGGAAGAATCAGGGAACCCTAGCAACTAACAAAGGACAAAAAACGAATGTTACTGGAGATCAAGAATCTGCACGCCAATGTGGGCGGCAACGAAATTCTGAAAGGGATTGACCTGGAGGTCGGCCTGGGCGAAGTACATGCCATCATGGGGCCGAACGGGTCAGGCAAATCGACGCTGGCTCAAGTGCTGGCGGGGCGCGATTTGTACACGGTGACAGAGGGTGAAGTGCTTTACAACGGCAAAGACCTGCTGGAAATGGCACCCGAGGATCGCGCACGTGAGGGCATCTTCCTCGCCTTTCAGTATCCTGTGGAAATTCCGGGCGTGAACAACACCTATTTTTTGCGGGCGGCGCTGAACGCCGCGCGCAAGCAGCGCGGTGAGGAAGACCTGGACGCCATGGACTTTCTGACCTTCATCAAGGAAAAGATCAAGCTGCTGGAGATGGACGAGACACTGCTGAATCGTCCCGTGAACGAAGGCTTTTCCGGCGGCGAGAAGAAGCGGAACGAAATTTTTCAGATGGCGGTGCTGGAACCCAAATTGGCCATCATGGACGAAACGGATTCCGGGCTGGACATTGACGCGCTGAAGACGGTGGCGAACGGCGTCAACTCACTTCGCAGCAAAGAGCGGTCCATCATTGTGGTGACGCACTACCAGCGGCTGCTGAATTACATTGTTCCCGATTTCGTCCATGTGCTTTCTAACGGGCGGATTGTAAAGTCCGGCGGCAAAGAGCTGGCGCTGGAACTGGAAGAGAAGGGCTATAGCTGGCTGGACGAGACGGTCCCGGCAAACGAGAGGGCGTGAGCAGACCGGCGGAAGAAGGAAAGAACGGTTCATGGCAATTGCATTGAAAGGAAGCGAAGAGCTTTATCTGAAGGATTTCCGGGAGCTTGAAAACCGGCAGTCTGCAACGGCCCCGGCCTGGCTCCGCAAGCTGCGCAACGAGGGCATGCAGGCCTTTGCCGAATTGGGTTTCCCTACCACCCGGCTGGAAGACTGGAAATACTGCAACGTGGCGCCCATCGCGGGGCTGCGATTTCGGCCCGCGCCTTACGAGTTGGACGGGAGCATTCGTGAACGGGTTGAAGAGATTTCATTTTCCGGCCTCGACGGCACCCGGCTGGTTTTCGTCAACGGACATTATGTGGAAGAGCTTTCCACCGCCGGTGAACTTCCGAAAGGTGTGAAGGTCACAAACCTTTCGAAGGCGGCAGAGCGGGAAGAATCCGTCGCGGAGCGACTGGGCCGTTATGCAGACTTCAAAGCCCATCCGTTTGTGGCGCTCAACACGGCTTTCATGGAAGACGGCGCATTTATTGAGGTCCCCAAGGGTGTCGTGGTGGAAAGCCCGATCGAGGTCCTTTATGTCTCGACCGGTAACGAAGAACCCTGGGTGGCGCACCCGCGCAACCTGGTGGTTGCCTCACAGGGAAGTCAGGTGGCGCTGGTGGAAACCTACATAGGGCTGGGTAACGGCGGAGTCTATTTCAACAACCCCGTCACGGAAATCGTGGCTGAGGACAATGCCCACGTCGACTACGTCAAACTCCAGAACGAAAACGAAGCGGCTTTCCATGTGGCTACAGTGCAGGTTTATGCCGGGCGCAACGCGGTTGCGCGGACGAATTCCATCCAATTGGGGGCGCGCCTGGGCCGGGAGGAACTCACGACGGTCCTGGATGGTGAAGGGGCGGAAGCGCTTCTGTACGGGCTTTACGTCACCAACGGCCAGCAGTTGATCGACAATCACACAACCATCGATCACGCCCAGCCACACTGCTCGAGCCGCGAATTTTATAAGGGCATCCTGGACGGGAAGTCTACCGGGGTTTTCAACGGCAAAATCATGGTTCGGAAAGACGCGCAAAAAACCGACTCCAAGCAGAGTGACAAGAACCTGCTGCTCTCCGAATCCGCCACCATCAACACCAAGCCGCAGCTCGAGATTTTTGCCGACGATGTGAAGTGCACGCACGGAGCAACCGTTGGCCAGATTGATCCTGAGTCGGTTTTTTATCTGCGTTCGCGCGGCATCGGGCTGGAAGAGGCCCGCAATCTGCTGATCGTGGCTTTTGCCGGCGAGATTGTCCACCACGTAAAGGTTGGGCCGTTCCAAAGACAGCTCAAGGGCGCGTTGCTGGCCAAGATGAAAAGGTGATGGGACGCCGCGCAGGCTGTTGCGCGATCGCCGTTTGGAGTCTGGAAACGAGTCATGGGTATCACATCACATCACATAACGGAAACAGCCGGCCGGAATTCGGCGCTGAAGTTTGACGTGGACCGGATCCGGAAGGATTTTCCCGCTCTCGACCAGACGGTCCACGGGAAACCGCTCGTCTACCTGGACAACGCCGCCACCAGCCAGAAGCCGCTGGCCGTGATCGAGGCGGAGGAGCGTTTCTACCGCCGTGATTGCTCCAACATCCACCGCGGTGTCCATGAACTCAGTGAGCGCGCCACCAAAGCGTACGAAGACGCGCGCGTGACGGCACAGCGCTTCCTCAACGCGCGCGACAGCAGCGAAGTGATATTTGTCCGCGGCGCCACGGAAGCCATCAACCTGGTGGCCAGCAGTTTCGGCAGGAAGAATGTAGGGCCGGGCGACGAAATTCTGATCACCGCCATGGAGCATCATTCAAACATTGTTCCCTGGCAGATTCTGTGCGAAGAAAAGGGCGCAAAGCTGCTCGCGGCGCCCATCAACGACCACGGCGAACTTCTATTCGATGAATACGTAAAGCTGCTGGGGCCGAGGACGCGACTCGTTTCCGTGGTGCATGTCTCGAACGTGCTGGGAACTATCAATCCTGTCCAGGAGATAATTCAAGCCGCCCATCGCAGAAACATTCCGGTCCTTCTGGATGGCGCGCAGGCTGCTCCGCACGTCAAAGTCGACGTCAGGGAACTTGACTGCGAGTTTTACACTT
The DNA here is from genome assembly GCA_035277665.1 of Terriglobia bacterium. Taxonomy (GTDB): domain Bacteria; phylum Acidobacteriota; class Terriglobia; order UBA7540; family UBA7540; genus SCRD01. The sequence goes on along the minus strand of DATEKC010000018.1, from coordinate 1,286 downwards.
TCTCAGGGCATAAGCTTTACGGCCCGACGGGCGTGGGCGTGCTTTATGGCAAGGCTGAAATGCTGGGTGCCATGCCGCCTTACCAGGGCGGCGGCGACATGATCAGTTCCGTCACCTTCGAGAAAACGCTTTACAATTCCCTGCCTTACAAGTTTGAGGCCGGAACCTCGAACATCGCCGGGGGCATCGGGTTGGGCGCGGCCATCAACTACGTGAACAGGATTGGGATCGAAAACATCGCCGCTTACGAAGATGAGTTGCTCACTTATGCCACCGAATCACTGAGTAACATTTCGGGGCTGAGAATCATCGGCACCGCGGAAAAGAAAGCCGGCGCGATTTCATTTGTGATGGAAGGGATTCACCCCCACGACGCAGGAACGATTCTGGACCAGGAAGGCATCGCCGTCCGCACGGGACACCACTGCGCGCAGCCTTTGATGGAGCGCTTCAAAATTCCGGCCACCACGCGCGCCTCGCTGGCGTTTTATAATACGAAGAGAGAGATTGATGCGCTCGCCGCAGGAATTCAAAAGGTAAAGGAGTTGCTGGGCTGATGCCGGACCTGCGCGGTTTATACCAGGAAGTCATCCTCGACCACAGCAAAAAGCCCCGGAACTACCGTGTGCTGGAGGGTGCCGATCATCAGGCAGAAGGTTACAACCCGCTGTGTGGCGACCGGGTAACACTGTACGTCAGGCTTGAAAACGACCGGATCAGCGACGTGAGCTTCCAGGGCTGCGGCTGTGCGATTTCGACTTCCTCAGCCTCGTTGTTGACCGAAACGCTGAAGGGAAAGACGATCAGTGAAGCCGATGCGTTGTTTGACAAGTTTCACGCCCTGGTAACCGGCCAGCGGAACGGCAACCTGGAGGAAGACAGCTCGATGGGCAAGCTGGCAGTCTTTTCCGGAGTTGCGGAATTTCCCGTGCGCGTCAAATGCGCGACGCTGGCATGGCACACGCTGCGGTCGGCGCTGAAGGGCGAGGAGAGAACCGTCACCACGGAATAGGAACAGGTTCAGCATGGACGAGACCAACAAGACCAATCAGCAGCAGGCTGCGGAGAGCCCGTCAGCCGGGTCGGCGCCTGAAGTGAAAACGCTGGCTGCGCAGGAAGCCGCGGGCGCCGCAAGTGAAGGGCCCGCTGCCCTGAAGGAAAAAGTAGTGGAAGCAGTCAAAACGTGCTATGACCCGGAGATTCCTGTCAATATTTACGAGTTGGGTCTTGTGTATGACATCAGCGTTACGCCCTCGCTGGAAGTTGCAGTGAAGATGACCCTCACC
>DATEKC010000017.1:0-25178 GCA_035277665.1 Terriglobia bacterium | reverse complement strand
TTCCCAAAGGATGGGAAGAGAATGGCCAAAATCGGCTCGCCATTTCAAATCGAAAACGCTTCGCTTGGAGAACAAGTCCATATTGTTACGTGCGTTACAGAAGATCCAAAATTCAATCACCGGACAGTAGTGGTGAATTATGAAGGATGAAAAGGGCAGTGCAGAGTGATGAGCCACGGTCCCCCTGAATGACTGCGATGGACCGGCTGGCATGAGAGAGACTAAGAGCCTCTCGCTTCGCGAGACCGCAGACACGACAAAGCGCGTATCTGCGCCACCCACCGCAGACACGACAAAGCGCGTATCTGCGCCACCCACCGACAAACGGTGCTCCTTAACGTTGTTGATGCTCCCTCGCACCTCCGGAGTCGAGTTGGCAAGCTCATTCAAGTCCACTATGGAACTCTCCTGTTGGCTTGCCAGGCGAAGAAGCTTGTAGTAAGGATCGTTACTTGGCCTGAATCTTCGACCACGACAGAACTCCTTGACCGCCGGATAATAAGCCGCCCTCAACTTATCGACCACCCGTTGTCTTAGCATGGAGAGGTCGAATTCTATACTTCTCAGGGTGTCGCTCCTATGTAAGACATCATTCATTGTGCAGATTGATTGGCAGAGCTGCTGCGTCAGCCAGAAGTCACCTCTGCACTCGCCGAAGATCAGATCGCAATCGCGAATTCTTATGTTTAACGCCTCACAACCCGCCTCGACTAACTTGCGGATTTCATCTTCAGTACCCGATTTGATCCGATGAATCCCGGTCCTTTTGGCGATGTCCGGTACAAGTTGAATCAAGTCGCTGCCGACCTGATTGATTCCGATCAGAACCAGTTTGGGCAGCGTTGCAACCCCACTAGCCTGTTCCGCCGACAGTTTTGCTAAGTTAGCCAACTCCTCTTGGAGTTCTTTATCGAGGCGATGGAAGTCGTCAACGACGAAGATCCCAGTTGGCCGTTGGCTGGCAACTCGCCTGATACTGTCTACGTCAACGGCCTCTCTGGCCGTCAGGTAGTCGATTTGTTTCGACGATTCCAACTGCTCCAGAATCTTCTTTACGCAAGTTGTTTTTCCGGTCCCTGATTGGCCCTCGATGATGACGGGCTTTCCGGGATGCCTAATATCCAGAAGAATCTCGTTGAAGTTGGGGGGCGGTACAAACGTGAATTGTGGAACGCCCTCAGTGACGAACACTTCTTCGACAAGCGTAGGCATGCTAGTACGTCCTCCACGGGCCCACTGATTCCTGGCAGCCAAGTTGTAAAGCTCTGTTGCCGGCTAAGCCGGGGCATAATAATACCACCCCGAAGCGTTCGGTGCGAAGAGCTGGGCTACTACTCATTGTCGGTCACAGACTCCGCGGGAGCCCGAAGGGCTCCCCTACAAAATCGCTCCTGCGCGTTTGCCTTTGTAGAGGCGGGCTTCAGCCCGGCAATGAGGTCTTCCTACGAGGGGGAACGAGTCTAATCGTGCAGCCAGTTTTGGCGAGAACCGTGGTTTGCGATTCCCTTATCGCGAAAGGGCACGTATTTATCCGTGCCGTAAAGAGCGTCGGAAGAAGCCGGCTTTAGCCGCTGAGGATTCTTTGTTGGAACAACCGGCGTTGTTCAGGGGCTGAAGCCCGCAATCAAAGTGGACTTTTTTGGGCACGACTGAAGTCGTGCCCTTTCACAAAAACCCGGCCATGCGACGAGAGTCATGCCCTTTCACGAAACCTGTGCCCGTTCGCAAAAGCCCGTCCAGAGAATGAATGCGTGCCCTTTCACAAAACCCCGGGTTGGCCGGCGCGGGTGAATCCGTGCCCTTTCACGGAAGCTGGCCGGCTTGCGGCCTTTCTCCTTCGGAAAGCCGCAGACCGCAACCCCGGGGGTCTGCGCTACCACCTCGCAAATACCGCGCCTGTGCGCCGGGCGCGGTTCCTCGCACAAAATAAAACCCCCTGCAGAGTCGAAAGACGATTTTTTGTCATGTGCTGAAATGGGCGCTGAGTGCAAATTTCAATCTGGCTAACTGGCCACGGGTGAAATAGAATCGAGTGAGGGGCTTCTTGCCGTGCCTGAAACAGCACAAGTTGGGATTGGGCAGCCGATGGGGTGCAGGGTCATGCCCGGGTCCCGCCTTTTTTCCGTTGAAGGATTGCGAACGTGAAGCGCCCGGTGCGCAGCGTGCGCACCCAACCCGCAACAGTTCACGAGGAGACCCGCGGCCTGACACGCAACTGAGAAAAAGGAGGTCCACTGGTCATGAGAGGCATCGAAAACGTGCTATCCCTTTGCGCCGGAGCACTCCTGCTTTCCGGAACTTTTCCTGGGGTGCAACCGAGCGCCGCGCTCCAACCTCCCTTCGCCGCAGGACAAAATTCCAATCCAGCGAAGCATGCGAAAAACGAGAAGCAGAAAAAATGGAAGGGCAAACTTGTGGACGAAAAGTGCGTCGCGAAGGCGTTGAACACCGTGTCCGTGCATGACCTTTCCAGTGAGGGACAGGGCGCTCCCCACTTCGCGGATGGCCCCTCGCCGATGGAGTCGTTCGCCGGCCAGGCAGGGCAACAGGGCCAAGTGCCAGTCGTGACCTGTCCGGGTGTGGGATGCGCATCGCCCGACGCCAAGACGGGACCCTACCCCATGCGGGACGGCCTGGGAGGGCCCATGGGGCCCGGCCCCGGGAATTCCAACACGAGACCCGATATCAACGCGCGGTTACGCCACGCCGCGATGATCGATGACGCCGTCAAGAAGTGCCCGGCGTCCGAGTCCACTTCTGACTTCGGCCTCGCCCTTTCGAATGGCCGGGTGATCGAGTTCGACCAGGACGGCAACAGCAAAGCCAGCCAGGCTATTAAAGTCGCCGAGTTATCACCCGGCAGTCCCGCGAAAGCAACCGTAGAAGCCTTTGAGGAGAGCGGCGGTTCGGTCCGCGTGACCTCTGTGCAGATCAAAGGCAAACACAAGAAATAGCTTTAAGGCCCACGGCAGTTACTCCCTGCGATGACCGGTTCGCGCCGCAAAGAATAAGAGCCTCCCCTCCCACCGCAGCGCATGTAGCACGGATGTTCCGCCCGTGAATATCTGAAACTATATGGGCAAGGCACCCATGCCACGAATGCCTGTGCCCAGGCCCGCCGCAGGAACTTCAAAAGCTCAACGATGCGCCGACGTTGATGAGGCGGTTCGCCACGGGATTCCCTACCTGGGCGGAGAAAGGGCCGCCGGCAAGGGAGATAGACTGGCCAAAAAGCGGCGAGCCAAGGACATTGACCGGTGAGGCCAGGTTAACGTTGTTCAAGGCATTCAGGACGGACAGGCTGAGCGTGAGCGCATATTTTCGCCGGGTGGCGCCGCCCAATCCGCCTCCGCCGCCGCTGCTGAGGCCCCGGCTGCCCAGCCCTCCGCGGTCCCGGCGGCCGCCTCCCTGCGGCGTCATGGCTCCTGCTCCGCCGTGGCTGTTGGCGCCCTCGCGGCCAAAACCGAAAGTGCGGCTGAGCCGGAAGTTCAGCATGAAGTTGGCAGGAGCGGTCCCGGTGTTGGGAGGGATTGGAACGTCTCCCGGCCCCGGAGCAGAATTGAAAGCGCCGTATTGCGTCACGACCCGGTCGGCCGGCGGGGTTGAGGCGGCCGCAAGCGCGGGACGCGCAGCACGGACGCCGGTGCCGTAGAGGTCCTGGGGCAGCAGGATGCTGAAGGGCCGCCCCGAATTCGCCATGATCATCGGGCTGAGACGGATTCCCAGGGGCATCTCAAAACTTCCGCCGATCACCGCGCGGTGCCGGATGTCGAAGGCGGAGCGTCCGTAATCCTCGCTCAAGTTCCAGGGATTTGTCTGAAAGCTGAATTCTCCGGCGGGGCTGCTCTGCATGTTCAGTCCCGAGTTGCCGTGGGCGTCGTCATACACGTAGTAGCCGAACAGAGAAACCCTTTTGGCGTTGACGTGGACGTTGGCAATCAACTGCGCCTGCCGGTAGACGCCGGCCGATTCGTAATCATAGATATTTCCCGCTGCGTTGCCGAGGGGCCGCAGGCCGCTTGCCGGGTTGCCGGGATTGAAAGTGCCGGGCAGGGGCGCGTTAATGTCATTGGCGACGAATTGGTGAACGCCGCGCGAGTTCACATAAGTGAGCGAGACCTTGGTGCTGTTCGAGAGCTGGCGTTCCAGGCTCACTGCGGTGTCCATATCGTAAGGCAGCAGAAGGTTTGGGGCGATCCGGAAGATCGTGGGCGTCGACGTTGCGGTGGCGGTCAGGTCAGCGAGGGGCGGCACGGCCGGGAAGAAGGCCGGGCTGTTGACGATGTAGGTCTGCTGGGTCTGCCCATTCAGCCGCCCGGCGATCATCATGGGGTCATCGTCAAGGTCCTCATAAAAGATGCCCCAGCCGGCGCGCAACACGGTTTTAATGTTGCGGCCATGTCCGAGGCCCCAGGCCATTCCTATCCGAGGGGCCCAAAAGTCATGGGAGCTGACATCATTTTCGGATTCGAACCGCAGGCCCGTGCTGAGCGTGAAGTGCGGCCGCAGGCTCCAATCATCATTGACAAAGAGCCAGCCGTTAACGCGTTGGATAGAGGCCAGAAGGTCGCCCGCCGTGATGTTGAACTGGCTGGGGCCGTAACCCGCCGCCTGGATCTGGGCCATCGTCAGCCCATTGTGCAGGCCCTGCTCGGTCTGCTGATAATCGGAAAGCGTATTGAAGGTAAAAGTCCCGTTGAAACCGCCGTTGGTGGACTCCCTGCGAGGCAGCACAAGCAGTGTGCCTCCGAAGCGGACCACGTGCGGACCCAGGGTCATGGTCGTGTAGTTCTGGAACGTATAGTGAGTTTCATAACGGTTGAAGGCGCCGGAACTGTCGCCACCGCCCGTGAACGCTCCCAGGACGTCGATGGTGGGAGAAAAATCTTGCGGCGTCTCTGCGTTGGTGAAGTGGAGGTATTGGAAGCTGGTTTGATTCACCACCCGCGTGCCCAGGACCTGAGTGTCGATCACCTGAAGATTGTGGTGATGGAATGACCGCTCGAAGGCCTGCGAGGGAAGCGACTGGGTGTCCACGCCGTCGTTGCGCTCGTCAATTTGAAAATAGCGGTAACTCACGCTGAGCGTGTTGCTCGAGCTGATCTGGAAGTCCGCCCGGGGGCTGAGGTTCGTAAGGACTCGAGGGTTCGGCACGGACGCAACATAAGGCACGATATTCAGCCCCGGGCCGAGCGCGAGCGTGTTGACCAGGCTGGCGCGGTTGATGTTGCGGCGCTGATAGTCGAAGAAAAAGGAAGCCTTTTTGCCGAGCGGGCCGCCGAGATCCGCGTCCCAGATCCAGGTGTGGTAAGAGGGGGGCTTTTCCTTCGAGGCAGAGAGAAACGGGCTGAGGGCATTCATGTGGGAGTCGTTGTATTCGCTCGAAATGTCTCCGTGGTAGGCCGAGCTTCCAGGCTTGGTGGTGATGTCAATGCGCCCGTAACCGAGCCGGTTGTTTTCCGCTGAGAAGGGATTTGCGTTGACGCGAATCTCGCGGATGTCGGATTTCGGAGGCATGTCGCCGCCCGTCATGCCGTTGATATAGATTTCGGCGCCGCCCGCTCCGACGGAGGGGCCGGCAAGGGCTGAAATCTGGGTCTGCAGTTCGTCCGGATCGTTCGACAACGCGTCAAGATTTTCACCCGAAACGATTACGGCGCTGGTATTGCTTTCAGGCGCAACCTGAAGGTGGACCACCTGGCCGCGAACTTCCACCTGCTGGGCCTGCAAAGCGATCTTCAGATGAATGTCGAGCGTAAGCGCTTGGCCGGCAAATAATGAGACATTTTGTCTAGTGGGCGCAAACCCGCGAACCAGAACTGTGACTGTGTATCGGCCCGGCACGAGCCCACTGATCTTATAGACGCCCTGGCCATTCGAGGTTGCCGCTCGCGACGGCCCGTTCGGTTGGGCCATCAAGCTTACCGTTGCCTGGGGGACGACGGCGCCGGAAGGATCTTTCACGGTCCCCCGCAAGCTTCCAGCGGCCTGACCTTTGAGCGCGGGGCAGCGACACAACAGCATCCCGCAGATTAAGATCAACGGCCCTGATGCTATTCGCTTTCCAAGCATGCGCCGCAATCCATTTTCGGACACTTTGTTGCCCCCAGTAGAACTGCAAACAGCCAATGCTTCAGTATAGGGGGTGGAGTTGAAAATCACACGCGAGGGGGGACGTTCGAATCTCCAATGCGTGTGTCATTCCGGGCCCGTTCGCCCTCCACTTGCGAACGGCCCTGAACGGACTGAAGGGGCTCAGGACAAACTCCGCAGGGAAATTGCTTTTTCGGATCCTCCCGACGCCCCCGCGCCTCGAACACAACATTCCAATTCGCATTTTCTGGAGCGGCGGGATATGCGGTAGCCGTTCAAAAGTGGCTCTCGCGCGTGGTTTCGGATTAAACTATCGGGGCCATGAACCAACATTCTTTTTCGGTCCTCCGCACAGCGCTTATTTTTTCAACGGGGTTGCTGCTGGTTGCGTGCCAGACGAAACAGGCGCCCTCCGGCCCCAACGCCAATCAGCAGGCCATTCAGAAATATCAGGTTCCCGTCGCGCAGGAACCTCACCTTTCGCCGGAGCAGGTGACCGAGCTGCTTCGGAAAAAAATCAAATACGTCTTTGTTCTTTACCAGGAAAACAGGTCGTTCGATTCCTACTTTGGGACCTACCCCGGCGCGGACGGCATTTTCAGCCGCAAGCCGGAAGAGACCACGGGGTTCAAGCAGCCGATCATCAACACCGACGGGACCACCGGGAGCATACAGCCTTTCCGCATCGGCCCAAAGCAGCACGCAGCCGATACGGATGATGTGGACCATTCCCACCCGATGATCGTTGCCAAGATGGACATCCAGGGCGGAGCGCCCAAAATGGACCGTTTCGCCCTGGAGGAAGAGCGAAAGTACATGAACCCCTCGAAGACTGCCCATCCTTCGCTGGCGGCCAAGCAGATGGGCGAACTGACGATGGCTTATGAGGACTGTGACACGGTCCCTCTGCTGTGGCGTTACGCCAGCCGGTTTGTGCTGTTCGACCACCTCTTTCAGGAAATGACGGGACCTTCGACGCTGGGCAACATTGCTATCATTGCCGCGCAGACGGGCCAGACGCAGTGGGCCTTGCACCCGGCCCAGGCGTATATAGGTGACGGAGCGCACTCACCGGGAGTTCCGGTGATCAACGACAACGACCCGTTTTGGGGATCGCCACTGGACCGGACTCCGAAAGCCCGGAAGATGCCTGTAAACCCCAATGATTTTGGGACCGAAAAAAAACCCAGTACACAGATCAACCTGACGTTTGCCTCGCTCCCGCTCACCCTGCAGGGGAAACAGTTGAGGTCCGTCACCCGGCAGGACCGGAATCCCCGCGGCGATCTGGCAGACGTTCGGCAGGATATTGCTTTTATTTCCCGCCGCCCGCAGTCTGCCGCAGGCTTTGGCTGGTATGAGGAAGGCTACGGCTCGGCGAAGGTGGATATGGACGACGGCCCGGAAGACGCTTCCGGCCTCCACGCGGCCTATATCACGCACCATAACGGGCCGCAGTATTTCGGGTACGTCTCAAACAATCCCCAGATGCGCCGCCAGCTCCACGGGCTGTTCGCTTTCTTCGAGGCTTTGAAGGAGAAAACTCTTCCGAAGCAGGGTGGAGTTTTTTTTGTGAAGGGCGGTTTTCAAAACATGTTCGGCCTCCATCCCGCCGATCCCGACATGCGCGCGCAGTCCAACTTTAAAGGGGACGATGACCATCCTGGTTACTCCGATGCGCAGATCAGCGAGGCGCTGGTGGCCAAGGCGGTGAACGCGATTGCCGCCAGCCCCTACTGGGACAAAAGCGCCATCATTATCACCTGGGACGATTCGGAAGGCGATTACGACCATGTGCCGCCGCCCATCCGGGCAAAGGGTCCGGACGGCTCCGTCATCAGCGACGGCCCGCGCGTTCCCCTGATCCTCATTTCGCCTTACGCGCGCACACACTATATCGCCCATGCCCAGGGGAACCAGGCTTCCGTGGTGAAATTCGTCGACGGCGTTTTCAACCTGCCCCCGCTGGCGTTCCTGCCCGATGAAGAACGCGGCCGCAGGCTGGGCGAGAAGGAGTTCGGAGAGAATGGGCTGGGCCCCGAAGACGCTATCACTCCGGGTGTGGGCAACCTGACGGAAGCCTTCAGCCCTGCGCGGCTGCTGGGAAAAGCTGCACCGCTGCCGCCGAGCTACGTGGAGATCCCGGATTCGCTGGTCCTTCATTTGCCGCAGACAACGGGCTATGGCTGCGCGGACCTGGGGATCGTCACCACGGACCGCGCGCTTCACATCGCGAATAAGCTTCCCGATGATTTCAATCCCCGTCCGAAAACCACTCCGGGCTTGCAAGGCCGGTAGGGAGCAGTGGAAAGCGGTTCCCTGTGTTGAAATGCTCTGCTCCCAATCGCTATTTGCGTCTCCTTCGGCTGCGCGTCCGGTATTGGAATGCGTACCGAAACCGCGCTATCATTTCGTGTTTGGAGGGGGTGTTTCCCCTGCCTCAGGTTTTCTTGCACGAGGGGCTCGCCAGCGATCCTTTCCTGAATAAAATTTCGGGTGCTGGCGTTCCCGCAAAACTCAGTTGAATTGAGGATGAAGGCGATGCTGATATCCCGTGCCCGGGTTTATACGCTTTTGGGGTTCATATTCGCGGCAGGGATTGCGGGGTTGAGGGCTCAGGCCCCGATCGATCTGCAGGTTGACGCCACCCAGGCCCCGCTGAAGATTATCCACACACGAATGTCCATTCCCGTTTCTCCCGGGCCACTGACGCTTTATTACCCCAAATGGATCCCCGGCGAACATGCCCCCGACGGCCCGATTGACAATGTGGCCGGATTGAAATTCGAGGCCAACGGCAAAATAGTCCCCTGGCGCCGTGACCTGGTTGACATGTTCGCGTTTCACCTCGACGTTCCGCAGGGGGCCAGCGTTCTTCAGGTCAGTTTCGATTACGTAGAGCCTTTGGAGACTTCCGGTTTTACCGCCGGCGCCTCGGCCACGGACAAGCTGGTGGTCATCAACTGGAACCAGAACCTTCTCTATCCCGCCGGCCGCCGGGCCCAGGACATTATCTTCAAGGCGAGCCTGAAGCTTCCTCAAGGCTGGAAATTCGGAACGGCGCTTCCCGTTGCCCGCCAGAATAGCAACGAAATCGAATTCAAATCTGTCTCTCTGAACCGCCTGGTTGATTCACCCGTCAGCGCCGGGCAGTTCTATCGCGTTGTGGATGTGACCCCGCCCGGCGAGCCCATCCACCATGAGATCGATATTGCCGCAGACAGCGAAGCCGCGCTCAAGATGAGCCCGGAACTGCAGCAGGATTATACGAATCTTGTGGCCGAGACTGGAAAGCTGTTCGGGGCCCGCCACTGCCGCGACTATCATTTTCTGCTCACCTTGAGCGACTACGTCGCGCACTTTGGACTGGAACACCATGAGTCCGACGACAGTCGCGTGGATGAGTTTTCATTGATCAATCCTGGCTTGCGCCTCAACATGGCCACGCTGCTGCCACACGAATTTGTCCATTCCTGGAACGGCAAATTCCGCCGTCCGAAGGACCTGAGCCCTCCTTATTACGACCAGCCCATGAAGACCGACATGCTCTGGGTGTATGAAGGGCTCACCGAATACCTGGGCGACCTTCTGGCGGCGCGCAGCGGGCTGTGGACTCCCGATGAGTACCGCGAGAACCTGGCGTTGGTTGCCGCAAGATATGGACCTGGCCGGCCCGGCCGGACCTGGCGCCCGCTGCTCGATACGGCGGCGTCCGCGCCCATCCTTTACGGCGCGCCCGGCCAATGGGCCAATTGGCGGCGGGGCGTCGATTTTTACGATGAAGACGTTCTGGTCTGGCTGGAGGTCAACAGCATCATCCACGGCGAGACGCACGGCAAGAAATCGCTGGAGGACTTTTGCCGGTTGTTCTATGGCGGGCCAAACGACGGTCCCCAATTGAAGACGTACACTTTCCAGGAACTGGTTACCGTGCTCAACAAGATTGCCCCATACGACTGGGCGGATTACTTCCACAAACGGCTGGAATCAACCTCGCCCGAAGCCCCGCTCGGAGGCATCGAAAACAGCGGCTGGAAAGTGATTTACAGCAGCGATGAGCCTGCCCTCCTGCAGAATTCGGAATCGGTACACAACGATATAAACGAAATGTATTCGATCGGCCTCTTGTTGAAAGACGACGGCGAGGTTGAAGATTCCAACGTGACGATGCCGGCCTACAAAGCCGGAATTTCCCCCGGCATGAAACTGGTTTCGGTGAATGGGCGGGAGTTTACGCCACAGGTGCTGCGGCTGGCGATCAAGGCCGCCGTGAAATCGACGGAACCCATCAGCCTGCGGGTGTTGAGTGACAACTATTATAAAACCTGCACGGTTGATTATCATGGCGGTGAAAGGTTTCCGCGTCTGGTGCGGGAAGCCGGGCGTCCCGATCTTCTGGACGACATGTTGAAGTCGCTTGCAGTACATTGACTTCCGGAACAATTTTAAATAATCACTTGAGATTTGCCAGAGGTCTCCTTTGCTATGCGGATTTTGAAGAGTATATGTGTGAGTTCCTGCCGGTTTTTCAGGCGGGCTGACGCCTCTTTGGTTTTTCCGGGCCTTTGTATCTTCGCGCTGGTGGTTACGGGAGCGAAAGCGCAGGCTCCCTCCATGCCATCACCGCCCGGGGCGAAGGTTGTCACGCTGACGCATCATCGCGGATATTTCAACGAGCCTTCCGTAACCATCAATCCTCGCAATCCGCAACAGGTGGTCGTGGCCTATCAGACGGGCGCGCACATCGCCTATTCACAGGATGCCGGCCGGAGCTGGACAACTGCGTCCGACACCGCGCCCGGCAACTATGCTGTGTCCGGCGACGTCTCAGTAGCTTTTGACAACAGCGGCCATGCTTTTCTTTGTTACATCGCCTTTGACAAGCTCGGGACCGATGAATACTGGGGGCACAACGCCACCCGGAATGGCGTGTTCATCCGGCGCTCGCTTGACGGCGGAAAGACCTGGAAGGAAAACCCCATCGCTATAATGAAACACCCCACAGAGCCGGGCATTCCTTTTGAGGACAAGCCTTATATCGTGGCTGACAACACCAGCGGGCCTTATGCGGGGAACCTCTATGCCGGATGGACGGAGTTCACTTTGACGCAGTCGGTGATTCTCCTTTCGCGCTCGATCGACGACGGCGCCACGTGGTCAAAACCCATTCGGATCAGCACCCAGGCCGGACTGCCGCGGGATGATAATGGCGCCGTGGAAGGGTTTACGGGGGCGGTTGGGCCGGACGGCACGCTTTATGTGGTGTGGGCAGATGGCACGCACGTGGTGTTTACATCGTCACGGGACGGCGGCCGCACTTTTGCTCCCTCGCGCGAAATTATTCCCATTGGGCCGCCGTATTTTCACATCACTGAGGTTGACCGGACGGATGGCTTCCCGGTGATTTCGATGGATCCTCATGGCGGCAGCGGCGCCGGGCTTCTCTACGTGACCTGGAGCGATTACAGCAACGGTGATGTTGACGTCTTCTGCTCAACTTCGGCTGACAGCGGGCAGGCGTGGTCTCCGGCCGTGCGGGTGAATTCAGACTCGATCCACAACGACGCCGATCAGTTCTTCCAATGGCTGGCCGTTGACCCGGTGACAGGCGCGGCCAATCTTATTTTCTACGACCGGCGGGACGACCAGGACAACCGAAAGGCCGTTGTGGTGCTGGCCCGTTCAATCGACCACGGCCGCACCTTTCAAAACTACGTCTGGATGAGCAATGCGTTTGATCCCGATAACGATTTTATCGGCGACTACACGGGGATCGCGGCATTCGGCGGGCGCGTTTATGGAGTGTGGACGGAGGAACGTCCTCGCGCCCCCGGCCACACGGCCGAAAGCCCATTGCACCATACGATCGTCCGCGCAGGCGTTGCAGACTTTGCCGGCACAAAACTCTCCGACTGATCATGGCGCCATGCTGCCGGGATTGAGGGAGCGGGCAGCTACAGGTGAGGAACGCGCCGGGACTTCATCTCTTCAAGGTGCTGCCTTAATCGTTCCAGAACTTCGCCGTCAGGCTCATCGCGCAGTTTATGTTCGATTTCCGTGAGCGCGAAGTGGACGATGTCATGGTGGTGGATCTCTTCCGGTTCCAGGCGCTGGCTGCAATCGAGCCAGATTTTGTGCAGCAGGTCGATTTCCTTCGGGGTCAGATGAGGGGCGTGCGGTCCCAGGTAGTAAACCTCTTCACGCCCGCGCGGCGAGTAGACTTCCACGGTCAGCTGAGGCTTGGGATCGCGCAACCCTTCCCACGCCAGGCCGGCCCGGCGCGCCTCTTCCGCGGCAGACATCTTGGTTGACGATCCCAGCACGAGGGTGGACGATTGAAGGTTCTGGCCCGCCCGCAAAATGCCGTCCCACACATCCGTTGCCGCAATCACCGCCAGCTTCACGCTCTTGCCGTATTTTTCTGACAATGCCAGCGCGCGTGTGAACAACTCCTGCTCATAGACAGTGAACAACTGCTCCGGCTCCAGGCCGTGCTCGCCGGAACCGGCGCGCAAGAGGATCCGAATGTGGAGCACCACAACATCCTGGCGTTCAATGTCGACCCGTTCCAGTACGGATGCCAGGTGGTAAAGCTTGAAATAGTCGGGGACCGGCACCAGGATGTTTCCCGGCCGTGACCCAACCCCCGCAGCCGTGATTTCCGCACTCGGCTCCAGATTGAACTGGTCGAGTTCAGCGCGGGATGCCCGGCGCTTAGAATGTCTTTCTGAAATGGTGAAAAGGACGAAAAACAGAATCGTAAATGAAACTCCGGTAATGGTGGCGACTTGCTTGGTAAACAGATTGATAATCGCGGTGGCAAACAGGGTCAGTGTAATCAGCCCCAACCCGACGGGAATTTCCAGGCTGAACACTTTCAGGTTCAAGGGTACGCGGAACTCGCGCGGGCCGGCCTTGGTGTAGCGGAGGACCAGGACAGCCAGGCCCTTCATGGCAAAACTCCAGATCACGCCGAATGCATAAGCTTCGCCGAGCACTATCACGTTGCCGCGGCTGAGGAAAATGGTGAGCAGTTGCAGGGCCACGACGAGATTAATGATCCGATGTGAAGTTCCGAAGCGCCGGTGCGGCTGCCGGAACCAGTCTGCCAGGACCCCGTCCTCCGAAACGCGGTTGAGCACGCCGTTGGAGCCAACAATGGCCGTGTTGACCGCGCCGGAGAGGATCATGATGCCCACCACCACCACAAAAGCGTGGAAAAGCAGGCGCAGCATAAACGGCCCCACCACGTTCATGGCCAGGCCGGCGATCAGATTGTCCTTATACCCGAGCCGGGTGTGGGCGTCGGGGATGATCATGAACGCAAAGAAGGAGACCAGCGAGGTGAACAGCATGCTGTAGATGAAAACGATGAAAGCGGTCTTCTTCAGGTTGGGCAGTTTGGGATGCTCGATTTCGCGGTAGACCTGGGCCAGCGTTTCCAGTCCGCTCATGGCCAGCACGGAATGGCCAAAGGCCACCAGAATTCCGATTACCCCGATGATCTCCGGCAGGCGGCTGGACCGCAGCCATCCCTCCGCTACCACCGAAAAGTGGAGGTTGGAAGGCAGGGGCGCCGGCGGAAGGTGGCCGCCCTTGATCCAAAGCGTGTAGCCGCACCAGCCGATCATCAGGACCACCAGGATGGTGGTGAACTCCATGATGCGGACGGCCTTGTCGCTGGATTCCTCGATGCCCTTGACGTTTTGCCACCAGAAATAGAGCGTGACCGCCGCCGCAAAAACAGCGGCTGTCGAATTGGTGGGCAGGACAATGTTGAGGTGAACGTAATTGAACAGTTCGTTCGCGAAACCTACAAGATACTGGCCGGCGGAGACTCCGCTGATCGGCCCGGTGAGGATGTAGTCAAACATCAGGGCCGAGACGGAAAACTTGGCCAGCGTCCCGCCCATGGCTTCCTTCACGACGCGGTAAACGCCCCCGCGCACGAACATGCTGCAGCTTTCCACGTACATCTGGGCGACAGCGTACGCAAACAGCATGACGGCCAGGATGAACCACGGCGCCGAAGCTCCAAACGCCTGCTCGGCGATGCCGCCGGCGTAAAACGCCGAAGACCCCAGGTCATTGAGAACGATGGCCGCCGCGCGCCAGAAGGAGATAAACGTCAGCATGGCCGTGGTGGCGACCATGACGCGCGGAAGCGCTTTCACTCGCTGCAAGCGAGATGGTTTTTCTGAGGTGCTATTTCCCATCGATGGGTTCGCCGGGAGTAAAGATCATGGCGTAACTGATAATAAAAGCGAAATGGAAGTCCGAAACCCGCGACTACCCGGCCTCAAGGTAGTCTCGTATATTCTCACACATCCACGCCGCCATGGCATTTTTTTTCTTATAGGAGTTATAGACCATGCTTTAGCAACCCATGCCTGAGCTGGAGCCATCCGGGCGCCAAACCTTCCGCCTGCGTACACTGCCGCCCTTATGTTGAAGCTCGATCTTCCCGCCGGCCGCACGCACAAGCAAGGACGGAATTTGGCGGGCCGGAATGGCCTTGCAGGTGTAGAATAGCTCTCCGCACTTTTTGGGGGCAGATTGCAGGCCCTTGTCATGGGTCTGCCGCCAGCAGAGATAAGGCCCATGGAAGGGGGAAAATCCTGATGTCGCAAGCGCAAGTTGACTCCTTATTAGCCGTACTCAATCCAAATGCGCCGAAAGGCGGGAAGCAGAAGAAAGTATTCATAATTACGGACATGGAGGGCGTGTCGGGCGTGTTCAGCACGGAACTCCAGTGCGAACCGCTCGAGAGTCCCCGCTTCCAGGAGGCGCGCAAACTTCTCACCGGGGAAGTCAACGCTGCCGTTGACGGGCTGCTCGAAGGCGGCGCGACGGGCGTTGTGGTGTGGGATGGCCATGACAGCAGCCGGTCACTTTCCGCGCTGGACATCAATCCCAAAGCGCTTTTGCTGACGGGACAACCGGTCGCCCCCACGCTGGAGCTCGATTCGTCCTATGCGGCGATGATTTTTATCGGCCAGCACGCCATGGCCGGAGCGATGAACGGAATCCTAAACCATTCCTTCAGCTCCCTGGGCGTCGAGAATATGTGGGTGAATAACAAGCCGGTGGGCGAAATTGGCGTGCGCGTAATGCTGGCCGGCACCTATGGTGTCCCTACCATCATGCTTTCCGGAGATACCGCAGCATGTGAGGAACTCCACGCGCTGGTGCCGCAGGCCGAGTGCGCTGCCGTCAAATCCGGAGCCAGCCGGACGGCCGGCTTTATGCTTCCGCATCCCACGGCTGCGGCCCTGATCAAGCAAAAGGCCCGCCGCGCCATGGAGCGGCTGGGTGAAATCAGACCCTACAGAGCGGAGGGGCCAGTGGAGGCCAGAATCCAGTTCACAACGCGGGGCGTGCAATACTTCCAGGCGCGTGAAGGTGTTGAGCAGATTGATGAACGCACATGGGCCTTCCGCGGCAAAGACCTGAAGGACGCGTGGCTGAAATACTCGTCATCGTTCTAATTTGGGACTGCCGGCGTTGGACAAGCTTGCCGGGAGACCTGCAGAAACTCTGACCTGAAAACCGCACACCTGCACTGCGGACCCGGGTTGCCATACCATATTCCATTGGGAGAATGAAAGAGCGGACCGCCCTTTACCGGAGGCGTCACCCACCACCTGAAGGCGCGCATGCACCGCCACCGGCGCTGACGGATACTCCCGAAGTTGCGAAGGTGGAGAATTGTTGCTCGGTCTTTCTTGAGCCGCATTTGGGGCACACCGGGGCCGGCTGGTTCCTGCTCAGCACCAGCTTCTCAAAGGTCTTTTTGCACTTCTGGCAAGTGTATTCGAAGATAGGCATAGAGATTAATCACCCGCAATTTTTGTTTTCAGGAGCGTCGTCCCGGCCCGACCGGCCCGGAGGGCGCGGCGATCACGTGAAGCGGGATACGCCGGGAATCCTGGGCAGGACAAAAAACCACAGCACAATGAAAATGACAAGGGCCACAAGGCCTTCCATGGTTTGCATTATACACCATTGGGGGTCGCCGCCGATGTGACTGAATCACCCCGGGACCACCATCCCCGATTTATCCCCTGGCACCTGCCTGGCTGAGCATCGCGCCAAAGCTTGCCCCGGAGCTTCGAGGCGTGATAGATTGCGAATCCTGCGGACGCAACTGAATAATGGCTGGGGCATCGCCTTCATCAAAACCAGCGGCGGGAGAGTGTAATGGATCCTTTAGCGAAAGTCCAAATTGGAAAAACTGACCTGCGGGTGACGCGCCTGGGGCTGGGTGGCGCGCCGCTCGGCGGCCTGTTCGAGGACGTTCAGCGCGAGATTGCCGTGGCCACCATCCGGCGTGGGTTGGAACTGGGTATCAACTTTTTTGATACCGCGCCTCTATACGGGCACGGCAAGAGCGAAAAGTGGATGGGACAGGGGCTTGCCTATGCCTCGCCGGATTCGCGCGTGCTGGCCACCAAGGTAGGCCGGGTGCTCGACCCGGTCAAGCCGGGCACGCTCGAGAAAGACGAATTCGACAACCCCGCTCCTTTCAAGCCGGTGTTCGATTTCAGTTACGAGGGAACGATGCGGTCGTTTCATGAAAGTCTCGCTCGCCTGCAGATCGACCGCATCGATATCCTGCACATCCATGACGCTGACAACCATCATGACCAGGCCATCAAGGGCGCCTATCCCGCGCTCGACCAGCTTCGCAGGGAAGGGAAAATCAAGGCGGTGGGAGCCGGTATGAACCAGGCGGAGATGCCTGCCCGCTTCGCGCGCGAGGGCAATTTTGATTGCTTCCTGCTGGCAGGCCGCTACAGCCTGATCGACCACACCGGGCTGAAAGAGTTGCTGCCGCTTTGCGTCGAGAAGAAGATCAGCATCATCATCGGCGGGCCTTACAACAGCGGCATCCTGGCCACCGGCGCCAGGCCGGGCGCAAAATACAACTATGCTGACGCGCCGCCTGAGATTCTTGAAAAAGTTCGAAAAGTGGAAGAGGTTTGCAAGCGGCACCACGTGCCCATGAAAGCCGCCGCATTGCAGTTTCCGCTGGCGCATCCAGCAGTGGCTTCAGTGATTCCGGGGGCGCGCTCGGTGGTTGAACTGGAAGAAAACTTCAGCCTGATCAGCCATCCTATTCCGGGCGACTTCTGGGCCGATTTGCGGGCGAAAGGACTGCTGCCGAAGGAAGCGCCGGTGCCGGAGTAAGGGGTTTGCTCATTACAGGCGCCTCAGATCTCTTGTCCCTTTGCGGCCTGAGTCGGCAGAAGAAATGTCTTGGGGAATCTGCCATCGCCGCAAAGCTTGAACGAGCCAAAGTCTTTAAACCATGGCCCTTCCGGGACATCGGGTTTTGACTCCAGCCATATTCGCAACTGATTAAGGTCTTCGAGGCCGATGTTTCGGTCGTGCATGCGCTCTATAAGGTGATTGCGGATGGCGGCAGGAATCCTGGACCACGTTTCAACCTGGGGCATCACTCACTAAAGACAAAGCGTCCCAACTCTTCTCCAAGCGTTTTCACTTGTTTGGGATCGTTCGCCGCGCGGAAGCGTTCCGCCAGGTCATAAAATGCCTTTTCCTTCTGCTTCTGGGCTTCGATGCCCTCTTCGATGAGTTCGACAAGCACGCGGTTGTCGCTCAATCGGCGGCGTTTCGCAATGGTGCCCACCTTCCGTGCGACTTCCGGGGATAGTGTAACGCTTCGCCGGACATTTCCTGCTTGTGCTGTCTTTTTCGCTGCCATGGAACCATTATACACCATTATGGTGCATCAATTCTGTTACATCCGATTCGCGATGCCCACCAGCGCGGAGGCGACCAGCAGCACCACCATGCCGGCCACCATATACCCCTTGGCCTGGCGGCCCGAACCTTTCCACTCGCCGCTCGCGAATCCCCAGATGGTGGAAACGAAAATAATGACGGCCATAAAGAGCGGCCAGCCGATGACGGCCCCGATCTGTCCCATCGACGCAGCGCCGCGTCCGTAAAGTACGACTCCGCCGGTCCACAGGATGGCCATGGCCAGGCCAATGGCCCAGCCCTTGCCGGTCCCGGGCAGAGTGAATTTGGCCCAGGTCCTGTTGCGAAAAAGGAGATAGCCGGTATATGCCGCGTTGGCGATAAAGCCTCCGCCGAGCGCCACCATCCACACGGCGTTCAGCGCTCCAAAGTTGCCGGCGCCGGTTTCGATTCCGGCTTTCACCACCGGCTGGCTGAAGGCAAACGCCATGTTGAGCATGGCCGAAAAGATACCACTGAAAATGCAGATGGCCAGTCCCGCGCCGAACTGCCCTTTTTTAACAGGCGCTGGCCCGTCCGCCAGGCTGGCGTCGCGCTTCTTGCCCGCGACGGCGGCGAGCCCCACTCCCAGAAGCAGCGCAGCCAC
Organism: Terriglobia bacterium; assembly: GCA_035277665.1. Lineage (GTDB taxonomy): Bacteria > Acidobacteriota > Terriglobia > UBA7540 > UBA7540 > SCRD01. The sequence goes on along the minus strand of DATEKC010000017.1, from coordinate 6,712 downwards.
GGAGAGGATGACCAGCAGCCCCTTGCCCGTAAAGATCATCTGAGGAGTATTCACTACCAGCGGGACAAAGGTGCCGATGGCGGCCGTGACCCCAATCAGCACGGCAACTCCCATCGCCATGCCCATTTTGTCGACGCCCAGCCCCGCCAGCACCGAACCGATTCCCCATCCCGCGCCATAAAGGAAGACCATCAACAGCGCCGAAGCCGGAGCGCGTGACAACATTTCCGAGAGGTGGGGAACAGTGGCCAGCGCCAGGCCGGCCGGCAGCGCAATCAGTGATATCACGGCGTAAAGCGCCCAGATATTTTCCCACTTCCAGGGCTCGACGTACTTGAGGCCCAGAAAGTAGGTGCCCTGCATGATTCCGCCAGCGACCACCAGCGAGAAACCCAGCCATGCATCCATAGGGTCCCTTCCTCCTCGCAATTCTTCTTCACAGCCGGCCCGCGGCCGGCAAGCCATGGGTGGAAATGCAATGGGACTGTACCGCGCGCGACTACGCGTGTGGCCCGGCAGGTCCGGCGCTATTCGAGGGTCAGAATACCCTTGATGTAATCCTGGCGCCTGAAATCCTGCTCGAAGGCGCGCGGGACCTCTTCCAGAGCGTGATAGCGGTGGGTTACCAGCGGCTCTACCTCGATGGTGCGGGAGTTCACCAGCTCGCGCGCCCGCCGGTAGGTTGTGGGCCGCCCGTCGGGATCAAACCCGCCGGATGCGCCGACCGCGGCGACGAGTATCGGTTCCAGAAACAGGATGTTGCCCATCAGGCTGATATCGCGCCCCTGATGGCCATGGCCGTAGAGCAGCACCGTGGCCTGCTTGCGAATCAGGCCCGGCATCTGCTCAAAGATGGCCGAGTTTCCGCAGGCCTCAATCAGGTAGTGGATTTTCCCGCCGTGGGTCAGCTCATCGACGGCTTCCCGCAAATCCTGCCGCGCCACGTTGACAGGAGTTCCGCCAAATTTTTTCGTCAACTCGAGATTGATTTCGCGAACGTCGCTGATCAGGATGAGGCTCTCAAAGTGCATCACGTTCCGCAGGTATTGCAGAAAATAGATGCCGGCCGGCCCCGCCCCGCAGATCAGCACGTTCCCGATGCGCTCGTTGCCGTTCAGGGAATAGCGGGCGTTTGCCTGATCAGCCCGATGGCTGGCGTGCAGCACGCATCCCACCGGCTCAACCAGCGCCGCCAGGTCCATGGGCATGTCAGGTGGCAAAGCCAGGCAATTGGCCGCGGGCATGGCGATATACTCCGCGAGGGCCCCCTGCAACCCGGTAATGCCGTGCTCGCCGTAGGTCTCGCACTGGTGCGAATTTCCCGTGGCGCAGTAAGAGCAGAGAGGTTCTTTGCCGCGGCTGACACAATTGATGCCCTGATCGCAGAGGACGCGGTCGCCCGCTTTCAGGTCGGCGACATCCTTCCCCACTTCCACGATTTCGCCGCTGAATTCGTGTCCCAGAATCTGCGGCTGCTCGGTGAAGGGAATGCGCCGCCCCTGGGCATCCAGATTGTAATTCCCGTGGCCGCGATAAATGTGAAGGTCGGTGCCGCAGACGCCCACCGATTTCACCCGAAGCACTACCTCATTGGGGGCAGGCGCGGGATCAGGGACCTGCCTGACCACCAGTTTTTCAACATCCTCCAGGACGGCTGCTTTCATCTCCACCTCACGCTTCAAGATCGCTGATATCGATTTCCCCCTCGTTGCGGAGGCGTTCAAAAATCTCTGCCGTTTCGCGAATGCCGTCTTCGAGAGGCGTACGGGGAATCTCACCGATATCGCGCCGGAGCGCGCTGTCGTCAAAATTGTAAGCGATTGGGATGGGTTTTCCTTCGGCGCGAATCAAATTTCTAGATGCAGGAAGCAGGCGGTTGAGCGTGGCTAGGAACTCGTCCATCTGGATCACCGCGCCCCGCAAAGTGTAGGCTTTCGCGCCCTCGATGGGGGCTTCCGCGCAGCGCAGGAAAATTTCCGCCGTGTCCTGGGCATATTGCATGTCAAATCCGCCCGTAAAGCGGATCGTGTAAGGACGCCCTACGATGGTGGCCTTGATGGCCTTGGTGGGCCCGGAAGTGATCCCCTGGTCGCGGCCCACGCCGTAGACCGTTCCCGGCCGCAAGCCAATGCTCGATATGCGGTCGCTCAGGAAATAAACACGGGCGTTGCCCTCGTTGGCCTGCTTGAATACTCCGTAATGAGTGTTGGGTTGCAAGGGGGCGCCTTCCGGCACTTTGCCATCCCCATAAAATTCCTCAGGACCGAAAACGGCCACCGAGCTGGCATAGACAATGCGCTTGATCTGGTCGCGCCGCTTGCGAACAACCTCAAATGCGTTGACGGTCCCCAGAACATTAACCTGCGCTCCAAGCCGCGGGTTGGCCGCGCACATTGGGACCTGCAGCGCGGCCAGGTGGAGCAGGTGGGTGATTCCGTTTTCCGCGACGGCGCGGTCCAGCTCATCAAAGCTGGAAATATCTCCCTGCACAAAATGGATGCGTCCCAGTTGTTCTCCGTTCAGTAATTGTTGGAGACGATGGGATTTGGTGTCGAGATCGTAAATCCACGGCTCATCGCCGCGTTCTATCAGCTTGCGGACAATCCATGAACCTATGAAGCCCTTGGCCCCGGTAAGTAGAAAACGATTACTGGCATTTGATGTCTTTGGGTCTTGTGTCATGCGCAGGATTATATGGGGAACAGCCAGGAGTTTCCAGTCAGAAGCGCAAAGCCTCGGCCTGCTTCATCATTTTTTATCGGAGAAAACATCGACTTGGGCCCAGAATTGGCGGCAGTGAAAAATCGATGGAACAATTGGGAGCCGGGAAGAGGCGGCGAATGGGAAAACATGTTAGACTTTTCAGTTCTTCGTGCGAAGCACGGACCGTGAGTTTGAATCAACCTTCCCCCATGCTTCCCGGAACCTTCCATGGAAACGAAGAGAATCCTGCTGACGAATGACGACGGCATTGGCGCGCCCGGCCTGCTGGCTCTGGAGAACGCTTTGCGCCCGCTGGGCGAGGTGACGGTGGTTGCGCCGGACGGCGAACGAAGCGGTTCCAGCCAGGCGCTCACCCTGCATCAGCCGCTGCGAGTGAAGGCGCTGGACGACCACCATTTCGCCGTGGGCGGCACGCCGGCGGATACGGTGATCCTGGCCATCTATCAGTTGCTTCCGGAGAAACCGCACCTGGTGGTTTCCGGCATTAATGCGGGAGGGAATCTTGGCGAGAACCTGATTTATTCCGGGACGGTGGCAGCCGCTCAGGAAGCGGCGCTCCACGGCGTTGCGTCATTTGCCATCTCGCTGGTCGGCCGCAACCCGGAGGACTTCAGCGGGGCGTCTGGAGTTGCTTTCCAACTTGCCCGGAGGATTCTCAAGGAAGGGCTTCCGCCGGGTGTGGCGCTGAATGTGAATGTTCCCCGGCACGAGCTCCGTGGAGTGCGGGTAACCTGCCAGAGCCGGAAGATCTCACAGAATATGGTTCATGAAAACAAAGATCCGCGCGGAAAGCCCTACTACTGGCTGGATGAGACGCTGCCCCACCGCCGGGTTGAGCCGGATTCCGACTATGCAGCCATCTTTGCGCACGAGGTTTCCATTACCCCGATTGAAGTGGACCGCACCCACCGTCCCAGCCTGAATCATCTTTCCGCCTGGCTGCCGGATTTGCAGAAGGCCCTCAAACAATAAATGGGAAATGCGCTATCAGGAAGGGCGCTCGCCGCCGCAGGGCCGGCACGGGGAAGGGAAACCTCAGCAAACCTCAATAGGCTGCAGGCACTGTTCTGAACTCACAACGTGGACACACGTATTCCCTCGCTTATAGGAATACGTGCAGCAAAATGATCCCACCCCCGCAGACTATTGCAACGTGCCAGGATTGATGGTCAGGAGCAACGGCTCATCAAGCCTTATGCTACTGCCGTTTCCCCGAGGATTTCCCACAGGGATTCCGGAATCTTTTCTTCAAAGACAACGCCGAAATTGATGTTCACATCATCCCGCATCTGGCGCGTCCAGGTGACGCGGCCGCGGATCGCATACCGCAGGCCCGGGTGCAGAATGACGCTCACGGGCTCGCCCGGAACGACTTTCTTCCGGGATTTGAACCTTCCACCTGTTTCTGTAAGTGCTAAAACAAACGCCAGATGGCGGGTCTTTTCTTCTGGCGATTCCGTCAGTAAAGTCGAACACACTGGAAGACGCCCTTTAACCTCTTCAAAGGCAAAGGGTTGGTTAGCGTCTCGCACGGTTGGTCCCCTCCGATCGCACGAAATCCAAGCGCAAGGTAACAATGCCTTATATAGGCCAAACTGTCAATCCGTACTGCTTGGTCAATGTTTGACAGGGAGTAATTTGCGATTGATGGCATGGATTCTGGTACAGAATTCAAAATGTTGCAGGTTCCTGCACAGGCCCCTCCATATCCCGGCAGACTGTACAGGTCTGCCTGCGTATGTTAGTTTTCGAAGGAAGGTTTCAATTCAATGGGCAAGGAAAAGATACGAGTTCGGTTTGCGCCCAGCCCCACGGGTTACGTCCACGTAGGCAACGCCCGCACCGCGCTGTTCAATTGGTTATTTGCGCGCCATCACAAGGGAAGCTTTGTCCTTCGTATTGAAGATACCGATGTCGAGAGGTCGGAACAGCGCTACGAAACGCAGTTGCTGGAAGACTTGAAATGGTTCGGCCTGGACTGGGACGAAGGGCCTGACTGCGGTGGCCAATTCGGCCCTTATCGACAATCACTGCGGCAGGAAATTTACAGAAAGCATTCGCTGGAACTGATTGAAAAGGGTCATGCTTATTACTGTTTCTGTTCGCCCGAGAAGCTTGAAGCCGAACGCCAGCAGGCGCTTAAGGCCGGGCGGCAGCCGCAATACTCCGGCCGGTGCAGGAAGATTCCCAGGGAGGAAGCTGCGGGCCGGGTTGCCGCCGGCGAGCCTGCCGCCATCCGGCTGAAGATTACAGACTGGGCCTTTGCGTGGGAGGACCTTGTCCACGGCGAGACCAGTTTTCCCGGCGAGGTGATCGGAGATCCTATTCTGGTGCGATCGGGCGGGGTGCCGGCCTATAACTTCGCGGTAGTGGTGGATGACCACCTGATGAACATTACACAGGTGATTCGCGGTGACGATCATATTTCCAACACGCCCCGCCAGCTCGCGATCTATCGGGCCTTTGAATGGGAGCCACCGCAATTTGCCCACCTTTCCAGCATCCTGGGCGGCGACCGGTCACGGCTTTCCAAGCGCCACGGGGCGACCTCGCTTGAAAGCTTTCGGCGCCTGGGCATTCTTCCTGAAGCGTTGCGCAATTACCTGACGCTGCTGGGTTGGTCGCCCGCCGATGGGAAGACTGAAATCCTCAGCACGGAAGAGCTTTTCGAGCAGTTTTCTCTGGACCACATCATCAAGAGCGCCGCGGTGTTTGACCAGGAGAAGCTGAACTGGCTGAACCGGCACTACCTGAAACAGTTGCCGATGCCGAAACTGGTGGAAATGGCAGTCCCTTTCCTGGCGGAGGCCGGGCTGGTGACGCAGCCGGTGCGTGCGCCCGTCATGGAATGGCTAGAACTTGTTGTCGACGCCGTGATCAACAAGATTGATTATCTCAGCCAGCTTCCCGATGCCGTCCGGCTGATTTTTGAATATGACGCTCAGAAAGCCGCGGAATTGCTGGGCGCCACGGGACCGGCGGACAATTCAGCCTCGCGCCAGGTCCTGAAGTGCGCGGCCTCTAAAATTTTCGAGGAGCAGGAGCTTACCTATGCGCGCTTCCGGGAGCTTCTCAAGGCCGTGCAGAAGGAGACTGGGACGAAAGGGAAAGAGTTGTTTCATCCCGTTCGGGTTGCGCTGACGGCGGCCGATTCCGGGCCTGAACTTGAAAAGCTGGTTCCGATTTTTGAGATGGGTTCCAGATTAAATCTGGAACCGCCGGTTCAAAGCGTTGCCGGCCGCATGCGGGAATTTTCAAACGCTGCTCATCTTTTTCTCTGCGGATGAGTGCCGCCAGGGCGGCAATGGGAGCTCACTGGGCGCCGCGCATTTGTGGGCGGCGAGGCATCGGCGCATGGAAAGAAAGCAGGGTTCAGAATTGTCTGACGTGGTTTACGGCATCAACGCTGTCAGAGAGGCGGTCGGCTCGCGAACCATTGACCATGTTCTGGTTCGCGAAGGAGCAAGCGGCAGGCGCCTGCAGGAGATTTTGGACGAGTGCAGGTCGCGAAGAATTTCCCTTCGATTTGCGCCCAGGCAGGCGCTGGATCGACTGGCCCAGGCGGGCCATCACCAGGACGTGGTTGCGGTCTGTTCTTCCAGGTCATACGAGGACCTGAACTCTGTCATCGCAAGCCAGAGCCCGGCATTGCTGGTGGTTCTGGACGGCGTCGAGGACCCTGCCAACCTGGGCGCGATTGTGCGGACTTCGGTGGGCGGCGGGGCAAACGGTGTCGTGATAGCTGAACGCCGCGCCGCAGGCCTGTCGCCCGCGGTGGCTCGAACGGCTGCGGGAGCGCTCGAGCATGCCCGGATCTCCCGGGTCAAGAACCTTGTCCGGGCGCTGGCGGATATGAAGGAGCAGGGGATGTGGATTTATGGGTTCGAAGCACGGGCGGAAAAGTCCTACCTGGACCTGGATTACAAACTGCCCTGCGCGCTGGTGATGGGCGGTGAGGGCCATGGCCTTCACAGGCTGGCCCGTGAAG
>DATEKC010000016.1:0-5151 GCA_035277665.1 Terriglobia bacterium | reverse complement strand
GCGGATTTCCAGCAACGCATACAGCAGGCCGCCCCGCAGGCGGACGTTCTGAACCGGATGATTTACAACGAGTTCAAGCTGCGCCTGCCGGAGCTGCTGCTGATGCGTGTGGACAAGGTGACCATGTCGGAATCTCTGGAGGCGAGGGTGCCGTTTCTGGATCACAAATTGGTGGAATTCACGATGGACATTCCGATGGAGTGGAAAGTTCGTGGCCATACTCCAAAGTATCTGTTGAAGAAGGCGGTGGCCGGTCTGATCCCGGACGACATCATCCACCGGAAGAAAATGGGTTTCGGTGCACCCATGAGTCAGTGGCTGCGGGGCGATTTTGGCCGGCGCGTGGAATCCGCGATCCTCGGTTCGCGCCTCATGGACCGGGGCATGATCAACGTCGAATACGTGCGCGCATTGTCGCGTGACCATCAATGCGGCAGGCGGGACAATAGCCTCTACTTGTGGACCTTGTTCAATCTGGCAGCCTGGTACGACTATTGGGTCGAGGGCCTGAAACAGGCCGCCTGAAAGTAATGGTATGGATGTGCCGCCTCCTGTGCCGACGGATTTTCGCCAGTGGTCGCCACCGCCCGCGCTCCTCGAATGGCACGCTACTACGACCGGCAATTCAGCAAGACCGCCTGTGCGAATGTATGATGCCAGGAAAGGAAGCAAGTGACGCTTGGGTTGTGTACGCATGCACGGGGATATGACGATGCAACGGTTTGTGAGAACATTTGAATTATTTTCGGTATTGCTGCTGCTGGCAGTTCTCACTGCCTGTAACGGCGGTTCATCAGGCAACAGCACAGCAAGTGCGAATTCCGGTACTCCCAGCTCGGGTTCTTCCGGAAACACCAACCCGCTGCCGCCGTCCGGAGTATTGACACCCCTGCCGACCGATCCCGCGGCGGTTGCGCTGCAGGATGCAGCCATTGCCTATGAACCGAGGCTTGCGACGGCAATGACTGACTGGGATCGCGCCGTGCTTCTGAGGAACCTCGTTTACAGCCATACAGTGCTGGGCATGCCCGTACCGGTTACCGCACCCCTGACAGTTGTCGAACTAAAAAGCGTTTTGGATGGCGACATGCCGGAGATATGCGGCGGCATGTCGCAGATTTATGTCGGGCTGCTGCAGGCTTTCGGGCTGAAGGCCCGTATCCTGTCGTTATTAGCAGATTCGAGCCTGTTTCTGGATGGCACCGGGCTGGATACACATGTGAGCGTCGAGGTCTATCTGAAGGGTGAATGGGTAGTCCAGGACCCGACCTTCAACGTTCATTGGGTAGATTGGGGGGTTCCTCTGGGCATCGTGGGGCTGCGCAACGCGTTCCTGTACGGATTCCAGCCGCAGCCGGTCACCGACGGGTTTCCGACGCTTCCGGGCAGGGCGCTCGCCGACTATTACATGCCTTATGGCCCGCTAACGGCGAATGTCGAGGTTGCGGAAATCAACATGCTTGGCGACGGTGAATCTACAATCGTAGCCGATTACCCAATCGAATTTAGCCCGATGTTGGATTACTACTACAGCTCGCCACTGGGACTAGACATGAATGGAGGTGCTCCCGCACCCATCGTTGATCCATACACGGGTGCGCTCCTGTACACCGCGATTCACCCCTACTCCGGATTGACGTTGCTTTACGACGAACCTTTTTCCGGCGGGCTGCCCCAGGGTTGGGTTGCCATGCAGAACGTGACACTCAGTTCTTTGACCAATGAAGATTTGCGAGTGGTAACCAATGCTCAGCCCCTTGACTACCAACTGATATCCCCCGTCATGACGTTCGATAGCGGTTGGAACAGATTCATTGTAGATGGTACGGTGTCGAGAGGCGGTATCGGTCTGAACATACTTGACGTGAACAGCGGAACATTTGTGGATTCTGCCAATTTCACCGCCAGACAATGGAAATTGAACCCAGTCGGGGTAGCGTATGTTGACTTTTATCTGCCGCAGACCACAGAGGTTCTCTTCATTTTGACAAACTATCGCGACACCCCGTTGTCATCGCTCTGGCGGTTATCGAGAGTGTCTGTCGGCAAGGTCTGGAACTGAATGCCAGGGTTGCCGGAGCGGGCCATTGGCAACCGGGTCTTGGAGAAGAAGCAAGCGCAGCGGCTATCGGTACGTGGATAGCGGGAACCAGGGGTGGAGATGGGTAGGTGGCTGGAGCTGATAAAGAAGGCATCTCGAAGCCCGCCCCGTATGGTATTGGCGCGTGCACGGGTGGAACTCAAAGACTGGGCAGGGCGTTTCCACGAACCGCGCCGTGCGTCGCGATTGAACCGCGAACGGCTGCTCGAGAATCTGGGCTCGCCGAGCATAGCCGACCTCTGGCAACGGCTCGTGAACAGGCCGTTTGCGGCACAAATTCCGCAGGTTGATCAGTGCCGTCGCATGCCGGCCGCCTGGCAGGAACGAGTGCTCAGACAAGCCGAGGACGCGCTGTGCCACCGTGTGGATTTGCTGGGTTCGGGATCGGTTGAACTCGGCCAGCGGATTGACTGGTTACGCGATTACAAGACCGGGGCGCAGTGGGCACCTGCCTATTTCCGCGCCATAGATTACAACAATCCCGACCGCCCCAGCGATGTGAAATTTCCCTGGGAGCTGTCCCGCATGCAATGGATGATTCCTCTGGGCCAGGCTTATTTGCTGACGGGTGAGGATAAGTACGCGGCCACGGTGCGCGAGCTGCTGCTCGATTGGGACACGGCCAATCCATACGCACGCACGGTCAATTGGGCCTGCACCATGGAATGTGCGCTGCGGATTCTGACCTGGACGTGGTTTTTCCATGTGTTTCAGGCTTCACGGGCCTGGAAAGACGAAGAATTCCGCTTCCGTTTCCTCAAGATGCTGTACTTGCATGCCGATTTTACGGTGCGTCATCTGGAGAAATCCGATATAAACGGCAATCACTACACGGCGGACGCAGCCGGCCTGGTTTTTGCCGGGCTGTTTTTTGGCCAAGGGAATGATCCGGTCAAGTGGCTTAACACCGGCGTGGATATCCTGGAAAAGGAATTGCCCAAACAGGTTTACGCGGACGGCGTGGATTACGAGGCTTCGATTCCCTACCATCGGCTGGTAGCCGAGTTGTTTTTGTTTCCTGCCATCTATCTCCAGCGTCATGGGCGACCGGTAAGCGGTAACTACCGGGAGCGCGTCGTCAAAATGGCATTTTTCAGCCGTGCTTATACTCAGCCTTCCGGTCTGGCGCCCGTCTGGGGAGATGCGGACGATGCCAGGGCGCTGCCCTTCGGCGGGCAGGACCTGAACGATCACCGGTATCTTTGTAATCTCGCAGGGTTGGCCTTCGACAACGTCGCATTGTGTCGGCCGGAGGAAGCGTCGCTGGGCGAGCTGTTCTGGTGGTTCGGGGAGGCTGCCGTCACATCTTGCCGCGAGGCGTCAATCCCAAAACCTGCATCCAAGGGGTTTGCACAAGGCGGCTTCTATATCATGCAGAATGAGCGTGACCACGTGATCATTGATTGCGGCCCCGTAGGCTTGGCCGGACGTGGTGGCCATGGCCACAATGATTGCCTGTCGTTCGAGGCCGTGCTTGACCGGGTCAAGCTCATTACGGATTGCGGCGCTTATGTTTATACCGCGTCATATAAAGATCGGAATCTCTTCCGTTCGACGGCATACCACAACACGCCGCAGATTGACGGGCAGGAAATCAACCGTTTCATCAGTCCCGGTCACCTTTGGAGCCTGCGCTATGATGCAGTACCGGAGGTCCGGAAGTGGGAGGCGGGTCCGGGGGGGGACATCTTCTGCGGGGTCCATGCTGGTTATCGGCGTTTGCCTGAACCGCTTACACCTGTCAGAACCATTAGACTTGACCACCGGCGTCATGTGCTCTCAGTCAAAGACGAATTTCAAGGCAGCGGGCGGCACTCCATCAGGATTCCGCTGCACTTCGCCCACGGTGTCAGGGCAAGGTCTCTGGAAGATGACCTGATCGAGCTGCAGGCGCAGGACAGGCGTTTCATGCTTAAATGGGAAGATCCGCAGCGGTGGAAACTCCATATATCCGAGGGGCGGGTGTCGCCCAGCTACGGCAGACTGACTACGGCTGTGCGTTTGTGCTGGGAATATGAGGGCGAGCCTGGGCCGGCGTTCACCATGGAAATTGGACCCAGTCAATAAGGGTGGATACTTTGCCTAATCTGCACTCCGACAAGATTGAAGTTCAGCACCAGTGGGACAACGATCCCTGCGGGGCGAACTCCGTGACCGATGTTTCCCGGGAAACCCTCGAGTACTACCGCGCGATACGCATGTACCGCTACGAGGTGTATGCGCCCCGGATTCCCGACGCGATGGAATTTGCCGGCTGGAAAGACAGTGAGCGACAGGCTGTAAGGGCCGGGTCTACTCGTGACGACTTGGTCGAGGAACTTTTTGCCGTCAGCAGAGAATATGCCTATGTCAGGCTACCGTTGTTCATTTCCAGCTCGGCGTTCACTCGGACAGCGTTGATACCTCGTGTGTCGGTCTCGGTTCCGCATTGATAATTAAATGGGTCTTGGGTTGCGACTACGTTGACCATGCTAGTAGCTTTGCGAAGCTGCACTCCTTGTGCGGGGGGGCGAGACCAACGATGCTGAGTTGCTGCGAGGTATAGGAACCCTCGGCGATCAATTGGCCCAGTTATTTGTCGCGCGGGTTCGTTGGGCCCGCCGGCCGTTGAGGTGGATTGGCTCCTGCGAGGTATATGTCCAAACGGTCCACCGTGATGACGCTTTGGCCCGCTTCTCCGGGCTGAAGGTTGGCGATTACCAGCGGCAAGGCGGTGTAAGGCCTCAGAATGAACAGAGTATTCTGATAAGTACCTTCGCCGACGTTGGTCGTTTGGGTTATCCACTTGCTACCGTCGGGCGTGAGCAGGCCAATAGTTGCCCCGCCTTTCGCCACGGTCAGCGTGATATTGATTTTCGCTGCGGACGCTCCCCATAACGGAATCTTGGCGGTTACCTGATAGTCCTGCTTGCTTCGATTGGTGATGATCCGCAGTGAGCCGTTGGGCTCGTGTGCCACCGAGTTGGCGACATCCTGGGTAAAGTGCAGATCCTGTAACTGCAGCTGTGTGGCCTTTCCTTCAGCTATCTGGGTGTCCAAATATTTGATGC
>DATEKC010000015.1:0-8579 GCA_035277665.1 Terriglobia bacterium | reverse complement strand
CACCATACGACAGACTCGACTTAAGGTACAACAGTGAATTGGCAGAGCATAATGCTTATTTGAGGGACTGTGACCTTCGCGACGAACTGCGGCGGATGAGAGAGGGCAAATGAAAGTGAAGCAGACACACGCTTGGGCGTTAGTTTGGCCGACTGGTAGGATAATGAAATCCCATCCACACCTATGCGTTTTCAAAACGAAATCGGAAGCAATTCGTTTCAAGCGTTACAGCTATCTTAAAACTCCGAAGATCATCAAACTGGTTCCTGAAAAGAGGATCAAGTGAGCAACCAAACACTGTGGCAGTTGATCCAGTGCATGCCCCATGAGCAATTCCAAGGACGGTGCGCCCATGACTGCCGCCGTTGCCAGGTTGAGCAATGGGCGCGGGAGCGAGCGGCACAGTGGATTCAAAACGCGCAGGATTATGGCCAAAGGAATCGGCGGGAGAACGAGATTGCTTGGTCGATTACTGAGGCGCATCTGGACGATCTTGGCGTACCGGAGGAGAAGTGAGCAAAAAACTGGAATCGTTCAACCTGCAAGAGGCTAAAGACCTCGTGGCAATGGCGAAAGAAGGCCGTTGCGTGTTTACGGTGCCAGCGCTGATTTCTACAGGGGAGCAACTCATCGCCCACGTTGAGGAACTGGAGCGGGAGCTTAAGCAGGCGAAGGGTAGCCGTCCAGCTTTGATAGGGCAGCTTCAGAGACAACTCCAAGCCGCCCGCGAACTGGCTAACGGAATCAATGGACTTGAGGTCGTCTGTATATCTTCTCGCTCGAATGCTCCATGCTTTGATGATGAAGATTATGAGTATCGAGATGAGCTGGGAACTGTAGCTGAAGTCAAATATGAAGTGTTGCGGGCTGCAAAGGATATGGCCCGCGACTTCCTGAAGATGCTGGAGGGAAAATGAGCGACAAATACATCTGCTTTCTGAACACATTGCACAACGAGGATTCAACGCTTTCGGGCGTCATCGTCACCGACTCCAACGGTTACAAAGAGCGATGGGGCCTCAACGAGAAATTTCATCCTGGGGCTTCCCTGCTGTCCTTCGAGCAGGCCATGAAGGTATATGATGCTGACTACTGGCCCGTGGGCCTCGAAAATGTCGAGAGCCAGGCCCTCGTCAACATGGTCTTTGACTTTGGGTTCAACCACGGTCGGGAGACCAGCGTGAAGGTTTTCCAGCGTTGGCTGGGGGCTGTCGATGACGGGATCATCGGCCCGGCGACCATCGCGGCGGCGAACCTCGAAGCCATGCCAGAAGCCCCGATATCGTTGGCGGGCGAAATCGAGGACGAATACCGCAAGATCGGCGGTCCCTGGCTGGAATCGTGGATTAGCCGTGTCTCCAGGAACATCAAGAGCTACGGCTACTGACCGGGGTTCCCTGTTTCGACCGGCCCGGCGGCGGCTAGCAGTTTCGTTTTCTCGGCGCTTCCTGCCGACGATCCGAAGTAGTAATTGAGCACCTGCTTGTTCTCGCTGATGGCATAGCCGAGGATAGTTTGCACGAACCCTACCAGGATGGTGAGCACGGCTTCCGGCAGGATGCGAGCGCCCCAGATGTAAATCGCGATGGAAGCTGCCGCATAAATCCAGAAAAAGCCTACCGTGAGATATGCCAGGTTGCGCGGAGTCTTGTCCTTCACCACTGATTCCCGCTGCCGCGCCGATTCCCTGTCCGCCTCGGAAATCTTTTCCGCGTCGATACCGATCTGCTGCAACTGTAAGGCGTAATCCTCATCAGCCTTCTTGATCTGCATGTAAATGTTCGGGTCGGTCGATTTCAGGATGGTCTGCTCGATGGCGTCCGGGCTTGATCCTTCGGGCAAACCAATAGCTTTCGTCAATGCCGCCACTGCGGACCCCGCCAGCGGACCCCCAAGGGCCGTGGCAATGGTCGGGGCAAGCGATCCGAGCAATGCACCGATTTTTCCGAACACCTGTCCTAAGCTTGCCATTATGCCCCCCTGTGGACGATCCCGGCCACCTTGTCAAGAGCGTTGTTCGCAGTATTGTGCGCCGCGTCTACGGCGTTTGTCAGGGCGGAAACAACCGTCCGATGATAGAGAAACGAGGCAGCCCCCGCCAGAATTGCTCCTGCCACAAAAGCATAGACCAAGTTCATAAAACCTCCGTTATTTTGCGAATACGATCATCAGGATGGCTACCGCCATGCCCGCCAGATAGAACGACAGGTCCAGCAGTCCGTCCTTCGCCGTCTGCTCTTCAATCTTCACGTCAAACCAGAACTCTTTCGGCAACGCCCAGGCCAGCACCACCATCGGCCCCAGCCACGCCATGCGCCACAGCACGTAAGGCGCGAGCATCAGCAGGGCGCCCCATGCGAAATGCGCCAGTTGCGCCACCGTCTCGTTGAATTGCGGGCTGTTCACATCAACCTTTAGCATCCGACCTCCATCCGCAAGGCAATATGAAGAACCGCTGTCTCGGTCACTTTTCCCCTCTCGTTTCGCGTTCCTTAGAACTTCCTGCCTTCGGTTCCAGCGCCCGCCATGCCGATTCGTGGCTGAAGAACGAAGTCCCGATGCTCAGGAAGAGATGGAAAGACCTGTAGGCCCACTTGTAGGCAGTGCTCGAATCCTCGCGCGGGTCCGGCATCCCTGAAACGAGCGCCATCACCGCCGCAATCATCACAAACTCAAACCACGGATCGTGAATGTTGATATATCCCACGAGTGCCCCCAATGCTATGAACGCTAAAATAATCCCTTTCAATTGCATCCTTCACCCCTGTTGCCTATTCTTGCCATTTGAACTGCGATTACCAGCCTTCTTATGAGGCCGAGCCTTCTTGGCTGCCTTCCTGTCCTTCGCCATGCCGCCCTTAGCCTTCCGAGGAACCGCAAGCTCAACCTCCATCACCACCATGTGCCATTGCCCGAAGAGCAGCGCAAAGCTTTCCTGCCACTCCTGGTTTGAGCTTTTGCCCACCCCATAACTCGATCTCTAGTTCGGCACGGCGGCCAATGTTCCCGGCGCGCCTACTTTGGTCGTGGCGTCAGCGCAATTCGACGGCCCGGACTCCACCCCGTTCAACTGGGCGGTCACGTAGTACGCGAACACATTTCCCGCTGAGACGTTCGTGTCCAGGTAAGTGAGGGCGGTCAAGCCGCTCGTGATCTTCGTTGCCCCTGACGGTATTCCCGAAGCCGGGCACGAACCCGTGGCCCGATAGACGTTATAGGTCACTCCGGTATCAACCGAAGCGCCCCAGGTCAACGTCGTACTGTGCCCCGCCGCGCAGGCATAGGCTGAAGCGGCCATCACCAGCGCCACTGCAAGAACCAAATCTTTAATGAATCGCATAGCTTTCAACCCTCCCATCAGTTCGTCGTTTTCATCCCGCCTGGCAATCGGCTGTGAGGTCTGGAGCCCCAACCAGTGTCAGCGGGTCACTCGCCTGATTACCCCACCCCATGTTTCCCCACACCCGGCCGTGAGCAATACTTCCCGGCCCGTAGATCGCAATGGCATGGCTTTGCGTGGGGCTAAGCTGATCGTCATAGCAGCAGTTGTCCTCGATGCGCAGTCCGGTGATCTGCGACCTGTTCAGCGAAATACCGATTCCGGGATGGCTTCCTGCTGCCGTCTGTGAGGAGTTGCTCACCGTGTTGCCGGCGATGTCGATCTCCTCGTAGGGTCCAGCCCAGACAAGGATACCCGTCACATTGGCCCGGTCAACGCGGTTCCTCTCGCAGAGGACGTGCTTGGCTCCTAGAGTAATCCCTTCAGAGCTTGCTCCGTGAGTGCGCGCCACGCGGTTGTTGAAGATGAAGGCAGTATCCACCCCGTCGGTTCTGACGCCGTTCCCGTTGCCATCCGAGATTCGGCAATTGATAACGGTCAGGTCCACAGCCTTATAGCCGAAGATTCCGGCGTGGCCTGTGGCATTCTTTGTGTTGTATCCTGTCACGACCAACCCGTCGATGGTGCAGCGAGTACCAGCCGCCGTGACCATCACAGCGGAGAGCAACGAGTTAGTAATCATTCCGGCGCCACGGGCTGTGACCTTGACCAGATCAGCCAGAACCTCGATCTCCACGTCGGTGCCGCCATCCAATTTCTGAAGAATCAGGAGTTCGGTCATCGGTACGGCCAGCTTGACCGGGCCAGCGAGCGTTTGCGGACTGTCCACGATCAGCCTGTCACCAGGCATCAGCTTGGCCAGCGCTCCGTAAATCCCGGTTGACGCCTGACTTGAGTAGTAATCGCTCATTTCACTCCTTTATACCCGTTGCCTTACTTGTCCACTTGTGCAATACTCGCTTGCCATGTTCAAGACGCTGTTTAAATACTGCCTCATCCTGACAGCTTCGGCTTTCGTGGCGTGGCTGCTTTTCCGATGGATGAACGTTGACCCATCGGTGTTTTTCGGCGGCCATTCGGTTCGATGGTAGGCTCAAGCCGTCTCCTTTACGCCGAATGAGAGATTGATGAAAACCATTATCCATGTCTGCACGGTCTTTCTGATCTGCTTGGGACTGCTTGTATTTTTCTCTGTCGCGGGCGTGGCCCTGCGCATAGTGAACCTGTACGATTATTTTGAAATGCCATAGAGCCTTCCGATACCTGCCGCAATGTTGCCTGTTGAAAAAAGCAGCCTGAAAGCGTTGTAGGCCGAAGTGCTTAGGTACGCACCCCCGCCCTGAGCGGCATAGGGATTGCCGTCGCTACTCACAGGTCTGTAGGATTGTAACAGCAGAAAAGCTTTGTTCCGTGTTGTATCCAATGGCTCAACTAAGCGAATTGAATAAGAACCTCCGCCGTTGGCTATCGTCGAACTGACTCCGCCTCCGAACTGAATCTTTGTGTCCGACGTACTTCCAAGGATGGCATTAAAACCTGTTTGGTATTGCCAAGTTTCATAGTTGTAGCTTGCAGTTGTTACCCACGTACTACCGCCATTTGCCGATACCTGGAGCCAAAGAGAGTCTCCGTTTGTTAGAGGTGTAAAATGCAGGATTTCCAGCAGGTAGTCATCATAAGTCGCGCTTATTGAATTGAAGACCATCTGGGTGTCACCGCTGATGGCCGTGTGCTCCTCAAGCAATGTCAGTGCGCCTCCGCCTCCGCCTCCAGCAGGGACCGCCCATGACGCATCTTCACGCAAAAACTTGGTGCTTCCCGCCGTCGGTCCGGGATCGGGAACCGCACCCGGCATGTGGCTTGCACCGCTCGCCACAAACGCCGGCAGGCTAGCAGAAACGTTCCGCGGATTCGCGGCATCGCCCTGCCACTCGATATTACGGGAGCCTGCTGGGGCCGCAGGTGCGGTATCATTCAGGTTAATAATCGTTGGCGTCGGCATGTCATTTTCCGTTTATAAAAAATACCTGTTGAACTGGGATTCCGCCTGGTGTGACGGTTCCGCCGCCGCCGGTGACGGCGAACACCGATCCGATATACGTGTACCCCGGCTGTCCGACTTTGGCCGATGAGGTCTCGCAGAACGCCGTCAGGTTCGTACCGGAGCCCGTGTCGCCCACATACCCCGGATCGTAGACCGTCACGTAGTAGGTGACCTTGTTCCCAGCCCCAGGATCGGGGATCGTGAACGTGCGGGCGTTATAGTTGGCCGAATTGGTCGAGAAATTGGCCGTTAACTGCGCCATGTCAATCGTGGTGGAGCTTGGCTGCGACAGAGGCGTTGCCGGCGTGATCGAATAATTCAGCGAGTTCTGAGCCGTCGATCCTGTCGGTACCGTCCCGGCCGGTGTGTAGGAATAGGCTGTCAGGCCTGCGATGTCGGGCTGTGCCCCCAGCATGGTGTTGAAGCTGGCAAATTTGAATGAGAGCGATTTGCCGACCCATGACGGGTCCATGTTGACTTTCAGGATTCCCGTTCCCGCAGGGCTCAGGAACGCCCAGCGTGATCCGCTAGGATGATCAACGCCCTGCAGCGCCTGCGGAGCCCCAAAGACTGCCCGTCGCAGCTTGTTTCCGGCTCCAGTGGCCTTCAGAGTGTAGTGGTAAGTGCTTGTCAATGTTGCAACGGCATACGTCATAAGCTCGTAGGGTATGCTGGCTGTTCCCCCCGCCACATAGCAGGGGTAGGTAAAATTGTCCTCATCGGACACCTGATAGGAGAGGAGGGACCCCAGGCTTTCCGTCAGATCAAGTGGCAAATCGTCTGCGGTGTCCGGGTCCGCATGGGCCGGCCAGTCTGCAGTTGTCACACCGGTTGTGGCGTTTCCTGTCGTCTGCCCCAACAGGTTGTAGCTCGATCCGCCGTCTGTCGAGATATAGACCTGGCTGCCCGCGAAGTTGGCATTCGGGGCCGAAACCACAAACCACAGCTGCTGCGCTCCGTTCGTCAGCCGCGAAACAGGCTCAAAGATAATCGGCGTGTTGATGGGCCCCGGATCTGCCCCGGTCTGGGGAATATAAGGGGATGTGGCCGTGACATCCAGCGGGATGGGCGCATAGCAGCCGTAGATGAACGGCTCAGCCTCACAGTCAAGATTCCGCTTTTCATCCTCGGTGATGGATGTCAGGCGTACCGGGACGGCATTAATGCCAGCCTGAGAGTCGTTGATGGTGACCAGGTCCCACGGTTCCAGCAGCTTCCATTTAGCCTGCAGCTTAAACTGGTAGGTATTACGGATCAGGTTTTGCTGTCGTACCGCAACGCCCAGAACCATTCTTGACACTGTAGAATCCACAATACAGGCGATTCGCTTGGGGGATTCCTTGCGGACGCCATAAAGAGCCATCGTGGAGGTTTCGGGCTGCGTTATGATGACGTTGTTGTAATCGTTCGCGCGGTTCGGGTGCTCAAACTGCAGGACGTTTGGGGCATCCACCTGGGCCTTCCGGGTAACCTTCACAATGGGATCAGATCCCGAACCGATGAAATCGCCGTTCAGGTCGCTCAAGTTGGCGATGGGGCCGGGCGCCGTCGGAGCGTTGTAAATCGCTCCGTTGCCAACCGCGCTCACTTCCGAGCGTGGCAGGATCTTCAGCTTGGACCCTGACCACACCGGGATTGCATCGGCGGCCGTCAGAATATCGCTCAGCCATTCTGACGCTTCCCGCTGCGAATCCATCACCAGCGATCCCCACAGACCATTCGCCTGGCATTGCAGGCGGGTCAGATCCATGCTGGCACGGTCAAGAATGTCGCCCAATGGGAGGCTGATGCTGGTGCCGCTGATGCCAGCTTTGGCAGGATTTGAGCATTTGAAGGCCAATAACACCACGGAATATGTCCCTGAAATCGGGAAGGTGTAGGTTCCCGGATGCGTTACGATCCGGGTGTAGACGCTCAGCTGCTGGTTAATGAATGTACCGGAAGTCGCTGTTTGCTGCGTCCAATAGCTGAACTTTCCGGCCGTCACATTCTGCGGCCCGATGACAACGGCTACCAGCAGTGCCCGCGTCCCAGGATCGCTGGTGGTGGTAATCTGCGGTGTCCCGCCGCCGGTAGTAAAATGAGCGCCGGCATCGTAGGTATCGACCCCGGCAATTTCTCCCAGGAACACCGTGCAGTTGCTGGCTCCGATTGATGCGCTAACCACGTTGCCGGGGGCAGCTGCAACCGCCGTCGCCATGGCCGCGGCATAGCCCTCTGCGACACCCGCGTCGTTGCCTGAAAACAAGGTGGTGTACGCGTTGCCAGCGGTATCCGTAAACGTGCAGCCCGATAGAGCGGCGGTATTGGAGTACAAGACCAGCAGGATATTTCCGGCCTTATTGGGCAGACGGAAAGTCGATGTGTTCATCGAGAAAAGGTCGACACGAACCACCGACTGGACAAACCCCGGAAAGTCGAAACAACTCAAACCGTTCTGAACTACCGTGGCGTTCTCAGTCGATCCATAACCGCCCTGCGGCAACGAGCAGAAGATGTGCTCAACCATGTCCATAAAATCGCAATCGCCGCCCGAAAAGTACGGGTAGCTGCCCAGAATTTCAGGGCGGATATTGGGGATCATGTTCGAGCTGCCGAGATCGAGTTCCGGCGAACCGAGACCCGCATAATGCGGGTAAAGAATCTGCTGGCTGGCATAGGTCGCTCCATATTCCGGGCCGTCCCCCAGCACCGGCTCAAAGGTCAGGTTGAGCGCGGCAATGGGAACGTCGGTTCCAGAGTTCTTTTTGGAATAGAGCTTCGCCCCTCCAGGGTCGAGCTGAGCGTAGTAAACATGGATGTCATAAGTCTCGCCGAGCACCCCGTTCGCAACAAAAATTGTCGCTCCCGATCCAGGCGCCCAATTAAAGAAGAAGGGGTAAGTACTCATCTGCTTCGAGCGCGTCGGGTTAGGCCCCTGCGTGGCAATGTTCCACATGGGAACTTCGTAGGTCCCAGAATAGGTGACGGATCCGGTGCTTCCGTAGTCGTTGAAGGTCACGTTATAGGTTTGGTTGGCCGTCACCGCCAGAAGCCAATAAAAGTTGGCGTCTGGGATGGTATAGTTTCCCGAGATGCTTGTGGGCGAAACGCTGACGAAATTAAGCGGCAGCTTGGTATTGTTGTCCTCCCACATCTGCAGGACGCCAGAAATAGGGTTCTGGCCGAGAAGGAAATCGACGTTTTCGGCATAGG
>DATEKC010000014.1:0-8539 GCA_035277665.1 Terriglobia bacterium | reverse complement strand
TGGTTGCATGAGGCGGCTGAGTCGCGCCGCTTCCGCGATCCCAATGATCCGGTGGATGCCGAGGCGCTGCTGGAACGGCTGACGCAAGTGGAAACCTTTGAGCATTTTCTGCACCGCACTTTTCCGGGCAAGACCCGCTTTTCGGTTGAAGGCCTGGACATGCTGATTCCCATCCTGGATGAAATCGTGGGCGAGGCGGCCGAGGCCAACGTGCACAACGTCCTGATCGGCATGGCGCATCGCGCGCGATTGAACGTGCTGGCCCACATTTTGAAGAAACCCTATTCGGAAATCCTGGCCATCTTCAGGGACCCGGTTCAGGCCCGAAACTTCCGCGAAGACCTGGGCTGGACCGGCGACGTCAAATACCACCTGGGCGCGCAGCGGGCCGTCAAGGGCGGGCAGGAAGTCGGCCTCGTCATCACCATGCCTCCCAATCCCAGCCATCTCGAGGCGGTGAATCCGATCGCGGAAGGAATGGCGCGCGCGGCGGGGACCGCGGTGGATAAGAAGGGGGCTCCGCAGTTCGACCCCACGCGCACCCTGCCGATCCTCATCCACGGCGACGCGGCGTTTTCGGGCCAGGGCATCGTTGCAGAGACCCTCAACTTCTACCGGCTGCCGGGTTACAGCACCGGCGGGACCATCCACATCATCGCGGACAACCAGCTGGGATACACTACCTCGACGGAGGAGTACCGCAGCTCGCATTATGCCAGCGGCTTGGCCCGGGGCTTCAGGATCCCGCTGGCGCACGTGAACGCTGACGACCCTCTGGCGTGCATTGAGGTGGCACGTCTGGCCTTCGCTTATCGTGCAAAATTCGGCAAGGACTTCGTGATTGACCTGGTCGGTTACCGGCGCTATGGGCACAATGAAGGTGACGAGCCCGGCTTCACCCAGCCGCTTCTCTACGAAAAAATTTCGAGACTTCCCAGCGTCCGTCAGAAGTGGGCTGAGACCCTGGTTCAGCGTGGAGTCGTAGCCGAAAGCCGGCCGGATGAACTGGCACAGAAATGGATGGGAGAGTTTCAGCAGGTCCTGGAATCCCTGAGCCCCAAGGAGGAGATGGCTGAAGAGCCCCCGGAACCGCCGCCTCCCGGAGCAGCTCTCCACGCAAAGACCGCGGTGCAGCTCGACACCTTGCGGGAGCTCAATCGGAGTCTTCTGGAATTGCCACAGGATTTCAACGTCCACCGCAAGCTGGAACGCGCGCGCAAGCGGCGGGCGGAGGCCCTCGAAGACCCTGATGCAAGAACCATCGACTGGTCAACCGCGGAAGAGCTGGCGCTGGCTTCGATCCTCAGTGACGGCACCGCCATCCGCATGACGGGAGAAGACGTTGAGCGGGGAACATTCAGCCAGCGGCATGCCGTTCTTCACGACGTCAAGACCGGGCAGAAGCACACTCCATTGCAGGCACTGGAGCAGGCCCGCGCGGCCTTCGAAATCCACAACAGTCCGTTAACGGAAAACGCCGTGGTGGGCTTCGAATACGGCTACAGCCTGCAGGAACCCAGCCGGCTCGTCATCTGGGAAGCGCAATACGGCGACTTCATCAATAATGCGCAGGTGATGATTGACGAATTTCTGCTTACCGCCAGAGCAAAGTGGGGGCTGACGCCTTCTCTTGTCATGCTGCTGCCGCATGGGTTCGAAGGCCAGGGGCCCGACCATTCCAGTGGCCGGCCCGAGCGATTCCTGCAGTTGGCCGCAGGCACCAACCTTCGCATCGCCAACTGCACGACGGCGGCCCAGTATTTCCACCTGCTGCGGCGGCAGGCCTCGCTGCTGAAGGTGGATCCCCTGCCCCTGATTATCCTGACGCCCAAGAGCCTGCTGCGCCATCCCATGGTCGCTTCGGCCCCGCGCGAACTGGCCGAAGGAAGCTGGCAGGCAATTATCGACGATGCCGAGGCCGGCAAACGGCGGGAAGAAATCCGGCGGCTGGTGCTGTGCAGCGGCAAGATCTATGTGGACCTGGTGACCAGCGAGTACCGCGAAAAGAGGGAAAACATTGCGATCTGCCGGGTTGAGCAGCTCTATCCGTTCCGTACGGACGAAGTCCGGCAGGTGCTGGACCGGTATCCAAAACTGCAGGAAGTTGTCTGGGTGCAGGAAGAGCCGGAAAATATGGGGGCCTGGGAATTTGTCCGGCCATTGCTCAGCGAACTGGTGCGCGATAAGTGGCGGCTGCGGTATATTGGTCGATCGCGGAGCTCCAGCCCGGCCGAAGGCTCCACGGCCCGGCATGCGGCGAACCAGGAGTCCATTGTGCAGAAAGCATTCAGCACCCGGCTGGCCGAGCGGGAAGAAGATATGGTCCTGGTAGAAAACGTTGCGGAAGGTTCAGGGAGGAGAGACCGTGCCGACCAAAATCGTCGTGCCCGAACTGGGTGAATCCGTTGTGGAAGCCACGGTTGGGCATTGGAGAAAGCAGCAGGGCGACCGCGTGGCGGTGGGAGACGTCCTGGTGGAGCTCGAAACCGAAAAAGTCGACCTGGAGGTCGGAGCCGAGCGGGCAGGCGTCCTGGCGCGGATCGAGAGGAAGGAAGGCGAGGACGTCAAGATCGGCGACCTGCTGGGAGTGATCGAGGAGTCGTCCGCTGAAGAAGCGGCTGCAGCTAAAGGCGGTGAAACAAAACCCGCCAAAAAGGAAGGCGCCGAGGAAGTGGAAAGCGAACCCAAAACCGCGGTAGCCAAAGATGAAGCCGAAGAGGAAACCGCGGAAACCGCACCCAAACGGATGGTGACGCCGCTGGCCCGACGCATCGCCGAAGAGCACGGCGTGGATCTAACGCGGGTCCAGCCCAGCGATGCCGCGGGCCGCATCCAGCGGCGCGATGTCGAGCATTTCATCGAGGCCCATAGCAGGGAAGCCAAGCCCGCGACGAAGCCAGCGGAAAAGCCTGCTGCTTCGAGCCAGCCCGGGCCCCAGCTTGTACGAGAAGCGCCGGTAGGAAGACCACGGCTGGAGGAGCGCGTGCGATTGTCCCGCCGAAGGCAGACGATTGCGCGCCGCCTGGTAGAAGCGCAGCATTCCGCCGCCATGCTCACCACTTTCAACGAAGTGGACATGACGGAAGTCATGAAGCTGCGGGCGCGCTGGAAAGAAAACTTCAAGCGCCAACACGGCGTCAACCTGGGGATTGCCTCATTCTTTGTGAAAGCTTCCATCGGCGCCCTGCGGCAGTTTCGCCAACTGAACGCAGAGATCCAGGGCAACGAAATGGTCCTGAAGCATTACTACGACATCGGCGTGGCTGTCGGCGCAACGGAGGGGCTGGTGGTTCCCGTGCTTCGTGACGCCGACCAGATGAGTTTTGCGGAAATCGAATCGGCCATCAAGGAATTTGCCCGCAAAGCCTCGTCCGGCGAACTGACGCTCGACGAGCTCCGCGGCGGAACCTTCACTATTTCCAACGGTGGAGTCTATGGCTCGCTGCTCAGCACACCCATTCTGAACCCGCCGCAGGTAGGCATCCTGGGTCTGCACAAGATTGAAAACCGGGCCGTGCCCGTGGAAGGCCGGGTTGAAATCCGCCCCATGATGTACATCGCTCTCAGCTATGACCACCGCATAGTGGATGGCATGGAAGCGGTACAGTTCCTCGTCCGCGTCAAAGAGGTCGTTGAAGATCCGGCCAGCTTGCTGTTCGCGTTTTAGAGCAGAACGCCGCGCTTCCAGGCCGGATTTGGTACCTCACGGCCATCCGCCGTCTTCTTCCCCGCCCGCACCCTTGTTTCCTGCCGTGCATCAGTACAAATCAGGGGCCGAATAACAAACAAGGAGGCAGGCAATGCCACAGAGTTTTGACTTGATCGTGGTTGGGACCGGAAGCGCAGCCTCAACAGTGGCTTCAGCCTGCAGTACGAAAGGCTGGAAGGTAGCCGTCATCGATTCCCGCCCTTTCGGAGGCACATGTGCTTTGCGTGGCTGCGATCCCAAGAAAGTCCTCGTCGGAGCAGCGGAGGCCATCGACTGGAACCAAAGGCTGAACGGCAAAGAAATTCTGCAGGGCCATCCCAGGATCGAATGGCCCGCCCTGATGCGGTTCAAACGGACCTTTACGGATCCTGTTCCCGAAGAGCGTGAAAAGAGATTCTCGAAACAAGGCATCAAATCCTTTCACGGCCGCGTCCGGTTCACGGGTCCTTTGAAGGTGCGGGTGGGAAGTGGAAATCTCGAGGGGCGTTACGTTCTTGTTGCCGCAGGCTCGAAGCCGATGCGCCTGGGAATTCCGGGCGAAGACCATCTGACGACAAGCGATCAATTTCTCGATCTTGAGGCATTGCCTCCGCGCATTGTTTTCATCGGCGGCGGCTATATTTCCATGGAATTTGCTCACGTTGCCGCGCGTGCCGGAGCACGTGTGACGGTGTTGCATCGCGGTGAACAGATTCTTCCAGGCTTTGATCCCGATCTCACCAAATTGTTGGCTGAAAGAACACGCGGACTTGGAGTTGATCTTCATCTGCAGACCAACGTGGAGGCCATCGAAAAATCAGGCGGCGGCTTCAAGGTGATGGCTAATCAAAAAGGGAAAAAGGTGGCCTTCGAAACAGAGATGGTGGTTCACGGGGCGGGACGTGTCCCGGAGATTGAAGACCTGGATCTCGCGACCGCGGGCGTCAAGACCGGGACGAAGGGAGTCAGCGTCAACGAATATCTCCAGAGCGTCTCCCAACCCAACGTCTATGCGGCCGGTGACGCCGCGGCAAGCGGGGGGCTGCCGTTGACCCCGGTGGCCAGCTATGAAGGCAACATCGTTGCTGCAAACCTGCTGGAAGGCAATCACATCAAGCCGGATTATCGTGGGATCCCCACGGTTGCCTTTACCACGCCGCCGGTGGCCTCCGTGGGGCTATCCGAAAAGGCCGCGCGCGAACACGGGCTGAAATTCAAGGTGAACCACGCAGATACGAGCGGCTGGTATTCTTCCCGGCGGATTGCCGAAACCTGTTCAGGCTTCAAAGTTCTGATTGAAGAGGAGAGCGGCCTCATTCTGGGCGCACACCTGCTGGGCCCGCACGCGGAGGAAATTATCAATTTTTTTGCCCTGGCGATAAGGTCGGGCATCAGCGTGGGCGAATTGAAGCAGACGATCTTTTCTTACCCCACGCACGCCTCAGACATTCAATACATGCTTTAAAAACCTCACGAGCGGAACGGGCCCGGCAAACAGGGGCATACACCATCAATCAGCCAGGTGCCTGGCACGCAGAAACTCCTGGACCACAACCTTCGTGTCGCGGTGCTGCGCGGCAACTTCGTAATTCATGTGTCGCATGTCGCCGTCGGAGATTTTTCCGGCCAGTTGCTCCAGGGCGGCGTAAACGGCAGGATGGTCTGAAAGGGTCTTGGTGCGAACAATGGGGACAGCCTCGTAGGGCGGAAAATAATGCTTGTTGTCCTGCAACACAACGAAATCCTGGGCTTCGAGCTGCGCATCCGTGGAATTGCCGGCCACCACATCCACCTGCTTGTCGAGAAGAGCGCGATAGAGTAAGCCGAGGTCCATAATCCTGGGGGGCTGGCCAAACTTCAGATGGTAGGTTTTAACCAGGCCATTGTAGCCGTCCTCGCGCTCCATGAATTCGTAGCCAAATCCCGGCCGCCAGTGGCGGGCATAGGGCACAGCTTGTGAAATGGTCCGGATCCGGTCCTTCTCCGCAGTCTCGCCCCGGACCACCAGGACAAACGTATCGTTAAAACCCAGTGGCGGCATTACGTCCAGATTGAATCGCGTGGCGTAGAGCTCTTTGACCCGATTGTAAACCTCCGCGGCATCGTGCTCGACAGGCTGCTTCAGAATGCCCGCCAGCGCGGTGCCGGTGTATTCAACGTACATATCGATACGCCCGGCCAGCAGGGCCTGGTGGCAGATATACGTCCCGCCCAGATAGAACCGGCGTTCCACCTGCAATCCGGTTTGATAGTGAAGGTATTGGGCCAGCACCTCGCCCAGGATCACCTGCTCCGTGAAGTTCTTGGAGCCCACCACAATCGTCTGGCTGCGCGGCGGCCCGCAGGAGCAGAGGAGGGTGGCGAGCAGAATTGTCCAGAATACTCTTGTCATGACTCTGCCGAAGGAACCAGGTGGCGTCCGGCCCAGCCCAGCAGGAAATCGGCCAGGAGCGCCATTACCGCGGCCGGAATGGCTCCGGCGAGGATTACGCGATTATCCACCATTGCCAATCCCCGAAAGATAAATTCACCCAGGCCGCCAGAGCCAATCGCCGCAGCAATGGTAGCCACGCCCACGGTAATCACCGTGGCCACGCGAATTCCGGCAAGGATGACACCCAGCGCAAGCGGCAGTTCAACGTGCCACAGCAGTTGCCAGTCCGTCAAGCCCACGCCGCGTGCGGCCTCACGCACAGCCGGATCAACGCCCATAATGCCGGTGTAGGTGTTGCGGATCACCGGCAGCAGCGCGTACCCCGTGAGGGCCGCGATGGCCAGCCGGTCAGCCCGCGCGCCCAGCCAGGGCAATGGCATGAGGAACCCGAAAAGCGCCAGGCTGGGAATCGTCTGGATGACGTTGGCGCCGCCCAGGATGGGCTTGTTGAGTGAAGCGCGGCGGGTGATGAGGATTCCGAGCGGAACGCCGATTGCCACAGCCAGAAGCATCGAGAAGCCCACGAGCCAGCAATGCTCCAGCGTCAGTGTCCAGATTTCGGCGCGATTTCCGTAGAAAAATTCCAATAGGCTCATGAACCACTCCCCTTTGTTCCGGCTGTGTTGCTTTCCGCGCAGGCAGCCGGACCGGCGGCATGCAGCACGCTGAGGTAGGCGTTCACCGTGGGATCCGTGGAGTTCAGAAATTCCGCCCGTGAATAGGTTCCCACTAGTTGGCCGGCTTCAAGCAGTGCGATGCGCGTGCCCACGGTCAGCGCCTCATGAATGTCGTGTGTGACAAAAACGATCGTTTTGCGCAGGCGCTGCTGCAGGGCCAGAAATTCCTTTTGAATTTCGGCACGTGTCAGAGGATCGAGCGCGCCGAACGGTTCGTCCATCAGAAGAATCGGTGGATCGGCGGCCAACGCTCGCGCCACACCCACGCGCTGCCGCTGGCCTCCGGAAAGTTCGCGGGGATAGCGGCGGCGGAACGTCGCGGGATCAAGCGCGACCATTCTGAGAAGCTCTTCCACGCGCTGCCGGGTCCTTTCCGGTGGCCAGCCCTCCAGCCGCGGAAGCAGGCCGATATTGCGTTCAATCGTCAGGTGAGGAAGCAGCCCGACTTCCTGAATAACGTAACCGATTCCCCGCCGCAGCCGGATGGGGTCCCAATCCAGCACGGACCTGCCCTCTACCAGCACCTCACCCTCCGTGGGATCGATCAGCCGGTTGATCATCTTCAGCGTTGTCGTCTTGCCGCACCCGCTGCGGCCCAGAAGGACCAGCGTCTCCCCGGCTGCAACCGACAGGTTCAGGTTGGAGAGGACTCCACTTTTTCCGTCGGGTGAGTAGCACACGTTGCGGAATTCAATCATCGTGGCGTGTTGTTCCTGTTGCGGCATTGTTGGGGACCCCAATATGCACAGGGCGAGAATTCACAATTTCCTGAAAACACTCAAATCCCCGGTTTCAACTTGCTATTATCACAGCAGTATGGGGATGATCTCCCCAAAATCGTAAAAATTGCAACCTACCGGCCACAGTTTCATCTAACTCAGCACAAGGGGCAAAAACATGATCCAAACCCAGCAGAAGCTATCCCCATCTTCGGACCTTTTGGTCAGACTTGATCGGGCTCGGTCAGCCACCGACAGACTCTTTGAAGTTCCTCTGCGCGAGGCGCTCTACGACCGTCCCATTCCGGAGCGGCATCGCATCGTCTTCTATATTGGACATCTGGAAGCGTTTGACTGGAACCTGCTTGGGAACTACGCGTACCAGGAAAAATCCTTTCATCCAGAGTTTGACAAGCTTTTTGCGTTTGGCATCGATCCGGTTGACGGCGGCCTGCCGAGTGACCAGCCCTCGGACTGGCCCTCCCTCGAGGAAGTTCACGAATACAACAACCGGGTGCGCGAAAAACTGAATGCGCGGCTCAAGAACGAATCTCTGGCGGACAGCGGGGGCACACTTTCGCAAGCCGGTATCTATGTGAATGTCGCCCTCGAGCATCGCCTGATGCACGCCGAAACGCTTGCTTACATGCTGCACCAGTTGCCTCTCCGTCGCAAAGTAAAACAGACGGAGGTCAGCGTCCCGGCCACACCCGTTGAAACCGGCAGAATGATCAAAATTCCGGCCGGAACCGCAACGCTGGGGCTGCCGAGGATTGGCAGCGTTTTTGGATGGGACAATGAATTTGATATCAACACGGCCCAGGTTCCGGCCTTTGCAATCGATGAATACAAAGTGGCGAACGGAGAGTTTCTGAAATTCATTCGCGAGGGCGGATACGAGGCACGAAGCCTGTGGGACGATTCTGACTGGGAGTGGAAAGAACGGGAAAGCGTGTCGCATCCCGGTTTCTGGGTGTCGCGCAACGGCGACTGGAGCTACCGAACCATGTTCGCCGAGATT
>DATEKC010000013.1:0-7558 GCA_035277665.1 Terriglobia bacterium | reverse complement strand
AACCCAGGCTAGAATTGGCGGACCTTATTGGCCAGAAGTACCAGTGTCCCTGCCGGGATCTGAACTCCATTGAGGGTACTCCCGCTTGCATCAAAATACATCTGCCCGCGAGCGAGCATCGGTGTGGTGGGTGAAAGGGTGCTCAAGCCGCTGGTATTCTCAAAGACCGTCTGAGCGTCCGTTACAACCATGAAGGGACTATTGCTGAGAAGGCTTCCGCAGGGAGCCATCTGGAACGCGCCTGTCTTGTTGTCAGACCCGGGTGAACCGGCCAGCGAAGAAAATACTCCCTGGACAGCCTGAAAGCGCGGATAGACCGAGTCTGCAGTCACGGTGGTTGTTCCGCCGGACGCCTTTGAGAAGACGCCGTGCACCACCACTTCCTGCCCGGGCACAAGCGTGTTGGCCGCGAAGGTGAGATTTCCGGTGGAAGCCAGGCCGTTCAGCTCGGTAGAAATCAGGAGCGGATTGAACGTGGTGGGCTGAGAAACGTAAACGGTAACAGCCGTGCTGTTGGGAATGTTCGAGGGGTCCGGAGGTTCCGTCTCGCGCACCAGCATGTCAAATTGCGTGACGTTTCCATTGGGATCTCTGGTCACATCCAGAACAGGACCCACGTAGGCCAGGAGTTTCTGGCTGAGGTACTCCCGGTCCTCCACCTGGAGTCGCTTGGCCACGACGTCGCCCTTCGGGTCAACATAGACGTCAGCTTCAACATAGCTGCCGGTCGTCACCTGGTCGATATCTGTCAAAGGAACACCGCAGGCGCCGTTCATGCACAGGTCCGTGTTGTCATCCAGATCGATGGAGAGCGCCGGCCCGGCTCCTGAAGCGGAGGCCGTATGGGTCTGCACAACCAGACTGCTGACAAAACCCGGGCCCGGGCTTGAACTGTTTACAGAGCGCACAAACCCGAACTCGCTGTCCATTTCGCCAAAACCGTTCGTGCCCGACGCCACCATCGGAAAACCGGAAAAGACCCAATTCACAGTCCCCGTCAACTGCCCTTGCGAATCCACATTCAGCGATTGCTGAAGATTGAGATCAATCCTGAGTGCGCTGACCTTGCCCGATGTAATGGTGAGGGCAGGATGCAAATTGATAGTGACGGAATCGGTGGCAATGGTGGGAGAAAATCTCTTTACAGGAGGGCTCTGCGTCGGATCATAGGTGGCGGCTGAGTTTACAACCACCTTCATAATCGCCTGGTCGTAGGTTCCCGGCGGAATGGATGTCAGGTTGGCAACGGTCATGATATCCCGCAAGGAACTCATTTCAATCACGGGCGAGATTGCCGCGCTTGAAAGGTTTGTGGGCCAGACGGCTACCAGAGATGTCGAGGGTTTGCCAGCCTTATGCAGGTTCAGTTCCGTCAAAAACGCAGCAAAGGAGAGGACGTCGCAGGAAGGCGAGTCGCCAACAAATGAGAACAGCGCCCCGTTCGTATTCGGTTTCTGTTGCAGATTGCTGCTTGATGAGCCGCCGCAGGCGAGCGTCATCAATGCAGTTACGGCTGCCAGCAGCAAGCCGACAGCGGCCCATTCCCGTCGAACCTTCGCGTTGCGTCTTGCCGTACCGGCCTTCCCACAGGAATCCCCTTTTCCGGTGAACCTGAATTTCAAAGGCATCAATCCATATCCTATTGACTTTACAATCGAATGTTCAGATGACAAAAACCACCCTCCGGGTTATCCGTTGCAAGTCCGCAAACTGGATTGCCGGACATCCCCAACATCCTGCAATTTCAATGTCCCTGTATGCAAACCATAATGAGGGAATGGGAGACAGGCATCCTCTTCTCACGCCCGGCCGCTATCAGGCCAGAATTCATGTGCCAACGCCATCTCGCTCTGCCTGGACCGGCACCCGCTCTTCAGGCGGGAACACCATCATGCGCCTTGAATGAACCCGGCTTGGGGATTAGGACCCTTGCGATGT
Source organism: Terriglobia bacterium (assembly GCA_035277665.1). Classification (GTDB taxonomy): domain Bacteria; phylum Acidobacteriota; class Terriglobia; order UBA7540; family UBA7540; genus SCRD01. Next base: position 5,620 of record DATEKC010000013.1, on the reverse strand, counting down.
TTTCGAAGGCGAACCTGCCAACAGGCACTCATTCACGCTACCCAAACGGTAGCACCCCTGGAAGCACCGGCCCCTGCAGCAACCCGCTGCTGCGCTGACCAGCCGAACACCGGTGGGCCAGAAGCATCCAAGATCATAGCACAGTCGTTTCCCTGCCGGCATAGAACTCGGCAGCTAACCTTAAGGCCAACTGACGCCTCCGGGTTCCTCGGGAGCGTCTGAGGAGGGAAACCTGAAGTCCGGCCAGGCTTCAGGAAGCTGTTCTTTCTGCCAATGGAAGCCCCCAAGATCATATAATCCAGCCTCATACGGAAAGCTCCGGGGCTTCAGCGATCCCGAATTCTTCAGATGCAGCGTCACCGTTTCCGGGTAGCCGGAAGCCGGCGCAACGGCCAGGCTGAGTTCGTCGTCAGTGGTAAATGCATAAATACCGGTACCAACCCCAAACCTCGAGCTCACGGCGGGCAGGAACCGCGCAAAGGAAGCTGGAAGGTAGATGTGGTGAGGGTAGGCATACTCAGCCTTGTAGCCTAACCTGCACTCGACGACCTTTCCCCAAAGGCTCACGGTTCCCATAGCGATCCCGACTGACATTCCGAGCAACCGGTCACGTATCCTCATCAGGTAAACAAACGCCTCAAGCGGGTCGTTGAAGGCATAGATACCGCATGAGCAGGCCAGATCCAGGAGACCCCGGCACCTGGCCCCCAGATCAAAGCTGTGTTCGGCTGAAAATTTTCTTCGGGGAGCCCAGGTCTTATCCAAAATTGTGCTGCTGAGGCTCGGGCAGGCATCGGATCCCGGAAAGGGGGTCCGGACCTTCCACGTGCGCCATCCCACCAGCGGCTCAACAAAGTCCGGAACTCTCTCAACCCCTGTTTCAGGATGGTTTTCCGGGTGGCATATCGACGGGCGTTTCTTCCGGTTCCTGAACCGGCTGAGAAGGTCTTTCAGGCTCATGCGGCACCTCCCTTGGGACAGGGTCTTTCAAGGGTTCTACGATTATAATTCTCCTGGGTTCGCCCACGTGTGTCATAGGGGCCCTCCGAAGCGGCGATGGCCCTGCCGACCAGCCATCCGCTGGCCGTCCGGGCTGCCGACAATATCTATTTTGAACCCATCAATCCCAGAACGAAAGCAGAGAGTCGATTTTCTCTGTTCTTTTCCGGGGTCGTGCCGCTAAAAGCGCGTTTTTCTGTATAAGGCAGAAAAAATCGCAAAACAGGGGAATAAACCGAAACCAGATGGCGGGCATAATCGTCTAGAGATAAGGAATATCCGGAGTCCTAAAAATGAATAGCTGGAAGTTTGCCGTAAAATGGGCAGTTCCCTGTTTATTCCTGGCCCAGATGCTGGCCATGGCCCACCCATGGCCGCAAAGCGCCCCGGGCGTCCAGAAGGTCCGGCCGATCGGGGTCATAACAGAAGTTCAGGCCGGACAACTGACTCTCCACACTGATGCAGGCCCCAGCCTCACCGTCAGCCTGCCGGAGGGAATTTCAGTTCTGCAAGTCCCGCCGGGCGCGAAGAGCCTGAAGCAGGCCGCGAAAATTGCTGCCAGCGATATCCACGTCGGCGACCGTGTCCTCATCGTCGGGCCGGTGTCCGAGGATCAGAAATCCGTCACGGCCAAGACTGTTATCGTCATGAGCAAGTCGGCCCTGGAGACAGCGCGCGAGGCCGAGCGCATCGAATGGGAAAAACAAGGCATAGCCGGAATCGTCAAGACCGTTGACCCGGCCACAAAGGGAATTATCCTGGCGGTGCCTAACACGACCCCCAAGCCGGGCGACCTGACGCATTCCATGGCCGTCACGCTGGCGCCTGGCGCAACGTTGCTGCGCTACGCGCCCAACTCGGTCAAATTCAGTGACGCCAGGCCTGCCCCCTTTGCAGACATCCATATCGGCGACCAGATGCGCGCTCTCGGGACGAAGAGCGCCGACGGCACTCACTACACCGCCGAAAAGCTGGTTTTCGGGACCTTCCAGAATATCGGGGCGGTTGTGATTTCCGTTGACCCGACAGAGCACACCCTCACCGTCAAGGACCTGTCCACAGGGAAACCCGTTCTGGTCGAGACTAACGCCGACTCCAGGTTACATCAGTTGACGCCGGCGGTTGCGAACACCATTGCCAGGTTCAATGCCTCCTCTGCCGCAAATGCAGGGGCGGGCGGGCAGAATGCAGGCCGGGCCGGCGCAAGGCCCGGCAGAGAGGCTGCCTACCGGAGTTCCGGAAGCCAGAGAGGCCCCGGAGAAAATGGCGGCCCGCCGCAGGAAGTTGCAGGGAATCTCCAACAAATGTTGCAGAAGATGCCGGCGCTCTCACTCAGTGAGCTGAAAGCCGGCGAACCGCTCATCATTGTGAGCACCGAGGGAGTTAAACCAGGTCAGGTTACCGCCATCGCCATCCTGAGCGGCGTGGAACCCATTCTCAGGGCGCAGCCAAAGGGCAGCAAAGAAGTTGGGCTTGGCCCCTGGAACATGAGCGTGGGTGGCGGAGGCGGCGAAGCCGGCGGTGGCGAAGGCAGCCCCTGATCCAGATTGGCTATCCAGCCCTTGGCAGGTTTACAGAACAGTTCCCTCAGGAAGAAGAGTTGCGGAGGACGTTAAGATGATCGACTTGATTCAGAAATTCAAAAGGCCATTGTGGGCGTTGCTGATTTCAATCTGCTTTTCCGCCGCGGTTTTCGGGCAAGCTGGGAATGGCGGCACGGTGAGCGGCCAGGTTACAGACCCCTCCGGGGCCGTGATTCCTGCGGCGACTGTCACCCTGACCGGGCCGGACCATTCGACACAGGTAGCGCAAACCGATGAACAGGGGCGCTACGCCTTCCACAATCTTGCACCCGGCACTTACAGCGTGGAAATCAGCACCCAGGGTTTTACTCCTTTCACAAAGCCCGCCGTTGAGGTTGCCCCCAGCCATCCACAGGTTGTGAACGCGCAACTCACGGTGACCATGGAAAAGCAGCAGGTTACCGTGGAGAGTGAGGGTGAACACCTCAGCGTCAGCCCCGAAAACAATGTTGGCTCTATTGTTTTGAAAGGCGAGGCGCTGAAATCTCTTTCAGACGACCCCGATGAATTGCAGTCTGAACTCGAACAACTGGCAGGTCCGGCGGCCGGACCCAATGGCGGCGAGATCTACATTGACGGCTTTTCGGGCGGCGACCTTCCGCCCAAGGAAGCCATTCTGGAAGTTCGGGTCAACCAGAACCCGTTCTCAGCCCAGTATGAACGGCTGGGTTACGGCCGCATCGACATCACGACAAAGCCGGGCTACCAGAAATATCACGGCGATTTCTTTACCTTCGGCAACGATTCGGCTTTCAACTCGCGAAACCCCTTCGTGGCGAGCACTCCGGGTTACCATTCGCAGATGCTTGCGGGAAGTTTCGGCGGCCCGATCACCAAGAAAGCCTCGTTCTTTTTCCATATCTTCCGCCGGAGCACCGACAACACCTCAATCATCAACGCCATTGTGCTGAACCCCGCTTACACCATCGGGGGCACGGCGTCTCCTGGTGTCCGCTTCAGCCAGGCCCTTCCTAGCCCTTCATCCCGGATGAACATCAGCCCGCGCGTCGACTTCCAGTTGTCCAACAACAATGTGATGTCTGTTCGCTATCAGCGATGGTCTGCCGGCAACACCAATGACGGCGTCGGGCAGTTTTCGCTCTCCTCTCAGGCCTACGATTCCAGCCGGGTCTCGCACATGGTCCAGGTGAGCGACACTCAGGTGATCAGCGCGCGGACGGTTACGCAGTTGCGCTTCCAGTACCGGCACAGCAACATGGACGAAACCCCCTTCAGCATCAACCCATCCGTTCGTGTGCTCGACAGCTTTACCGGCGGCGGCAGCAGCGGAGGACCGTCGCTGGACACCCAGGACCGGGCCGAGCTGCATAGCTTAACGTCCATGAACCTGGGCAACCACGCTCTGACTTTTGGCGGGCGCGTCCGGGACACCAGGCAGACCGTGAATACCCTCAGCAACTACAACGGGACATTTACGTTCTCCGATATCAACGCTTACGCCATTACCGAAGCAGGCCTCGCTCAGGGCCTGACGCCTGCTCAAATTCTTGCCGCGGGAGGCGGCGCCAGCCAGTTCGCCATTACGGCAGGCAACCCTGCCGCCAAAGCGGGAAGATTTGACTATGCCCTCTACTCGGAAGATGCCTGGCGAATGCGGCCCAACGTCTCGCTGACGATGGGCCTGCGCCTCGAGGGCCAGAACCACATCAGCGACCACTTCGACGTTGCGCCCCGCATGGGGCTTGCATGGGGAATCGGTGGTGGAGGAAAGGCGCCCAAGACCGTCCTTCGCGCCGGAGCAGGCATCTTTTATGACCGCTTTGACGATGACAACATTCTGCAAGCGTTTCGGCTGAACGGCATTACGGAACAGCAATATGTGGTGAACTCGCCCGGTTTCTTCCCCGGGTCGATCCCACCGGTCGGCACTCTGGCGGGGGCCGCAACCTTCCCCACCATTTACCGGATTGCTCCGAACTTCCAGTCGCCCTACGTCATTCAAGGGGCTGTCGGGCTGGAAAGGCAAATCAACCGGAACATCAAGACTTCCGTCACTTATATCACCTCACATGGGATCCACCAGCTCCTCACCCGTAATATCAACGCGCCTTTGCCGGGAACTTTCGACATCACGAATCCGTCCAGCGGCCTTCGCCCTTATGGTGACATTGGAAACATCTACCAGTATGAGTCAGGCGGCCTCTTCAATGAGAACCAGTTGATCGCCAATTTCAACATCCGCATGGGCGCCGCGGTCTCGCTTTTTGGCTATTACACGCTGAGCTATGCCAATGCCAACGCGGTTCAAGGCGAGGAAGGAACAAGCTACTTCCCCATGAACCAGTATGATCTCGCCCAGAGCTACGGACCGGCTCCATGGGTCACACGAAACCGGTTCTTTGTGGGCGGTTCGTTTGGGCTGCCGATGGGCTTCAGCTTCAGTCCTTTCGTGGTAGTCAGCTCCGGCCGGCCTTATAACATCACCATCGGGCAAGACCTCAACGGCGATTCCATCTTCAATGACCGGCCGGCCTTCTGCCCGGCAAGCTGCGCCAGCCCTGTCCAGACGGTGTTGGGGACCTTCAATGCAACCCCGACTGCCGGCGATCCTCTGCTTGTGCCGCCCGACTCTCTCACGGGCCCTTCACAATTTTCAATGAATGCCCGCGTCTCCAAGACATTCGGCTTCGGCAAAGAGGTTGAAGGCGGCGGCGGTGGTGGATTCCATGGTCACGGCCACGACCACGGAGGTCTAGGCGGCCGGGGTCTCAGCAGCGGCGGAGGCGGTCCCCGCTTTGGAGCTCCCAGCGACCGCCGTTACACACTCGAGCTTGGCGTCATGGCCCACAACGTTTTCAACAAGGTCAACTATGGAACGCCGGTTGGGAACATCAACTCCTTCGCTTTCGGCCAGTCGCTTTCACTCGCGGGTGGGTTCTTTAACAATCAGTCCGCAAACAGAATGGTCAATCTGTTCCTTCGGTTCAACTTTTAGGATCGGTGGGAAACACGGGCAGGATTTCCGTGCTTCCCGCAACACTCTCGAGTTGCCGGCCGGAGGCTGAGGAACCACCCCT
>DATEKC010000012.1:0-4358 GCA_035277665.1 Terriglobia bacterium | reverse complement strand
CCGGTCATTGTCATGCTCTACGGACAAATGCCCACCCTGCAAGGCGCGCAGATTTCCAACCTCTACGAGAAGCTCGGCGAGACCGGAATCGAAACCGAAATACAGCAGAAACTGGCGGCCGGCCTCAAGGTGACCATCGAGGAAGAGAAACGCGACGTGATTGAGGAATACGTTCTTTATCTTCAGGAACACGTTCATGTCTCCTCCGCCCAGCACGATTCGGTGCTGGCGCCCGTCCACCCGCAGTGGGGCACCATCGTCCGGCATGAGTACGCCCTGGAGCGTTTGATCGAACGAAAATTGAAGCTCTGGAACCAGATTCAGCGCGCTCGCAGAAACCAGGAACGGGCCCAACAGGAGGCCGAAAAAAAGGTCGAAAAATAAAAAAAGATATCTTATTTTGAAAAACGAAGCCGAGAAGTTGTTGAAAACAAAGGATAAGGCTACATATGTTAGCCGAAACGAACCCGAAAACGAACCCGAGAAGTCCTTTAGATTCGCACCTGTGGAAAAAACGAACCCGAAAACGAACTCGGCCATCTTGTTGAAAACATTAGAAGGCAAAAATCAGGCAGCAAAGCTTCGGGCGGCCTTGCGCACCGGATTTCAGCCCCTGCCCACTCGGGGAAAGGGGGACGCCGCCGAGGCGGGACCATGCGCAGGTCAACCGTAAAGACGGCGGGGCGGCGGCGCCACCTTGGCCTTCAGGAGTGGTCGTCCTCTTCCAGATTGAGTCCGGTGGACGCGTTCACGGCTGAGGCGGCCCTTTCCCAGGCACTGGTTCGCCAGTTGTCGGGGCGCGGCTGTGCCGGACCCCAGTCAGGGAGGGTCATCAGCAGCCGTTCCGAAAATCCGAAGAGGTAGGGCTCATACATGGCGCGCAGCTTTTCCAGCGTTTCATCCGCGGCGGCTTCCCTGCACAGGGGCGTTCCGCAAGCGCCCAGGAGGCGGCGCACCTCGATGAGCGTATCGGGCTCAAAGCGGTCGCTTGAAACCAGGCGCGGCGGGATGGCCAGGGCCTGCGCCAGGTCCACCAGGGCATGCCGGCAGATGGCGAAAGTCAGCTCCGCCTGCCAGTGCAGCGCACCTTCGGTGTGGGCAACCAGGAGCGCGCAGGCGTCCAGAACAGTAGCCAGCGCCGACACCCACGACTGGTTGTTGTGCTGCGAGCGGAAGTAGCAGAGCACGGGGTAAGAGAGATGGCTTTCCATCAACTCGGCCGCCCAGCTTTCCCAGGCACGCAGGTATTCATCAAGGGCCTCGAGGTTCTGCTGGCGCACGTGCCTTCGCAGCAGTTCCGGGGCCGTGGGCGGCGAGCCCGCGCGGGCGTCCAGCAGCGCGATGTTGGCCTCGCGCCGCGAAAACGCTCCGTAGAGCACCGGCAGGTAGGAGATCACCACCGCCAGGAAGGCAAAACCCATGCCGGCCTCGGCCACGGTGACAAACCGCGACAGCGGCGTGTGCGGCGTCACGTCGCCCAGGCCCAGCGTGAAGAAGCTGGTGCCGCTCAGGTAAAGCTGCGTGCGGAACGATTGCACCGTGGCCGGATCGCCCAACAGCGAACCGTCCGCCCACTGGATCATTCCAAAGCTCAGGATCAGCCCGCCCGCCCAAACGCCGAAAAGCACCAGCACCGAGAGCGGCCCAAACACGCCCAGAAATCCTTCGCGCCGTTTGGGGGATTTGATGCGGCGCGCGATGGCAAACCACGGCCTGCCGGTGGAACGATAGAACGCCGAGGCCAGGCGGAAGCGCCGGGTTACCCGCCGGGGCAGAATGATGGTTTCAAACGCGTCCCAGAAGATCGCGCCCAGCAGAACGAGTCCCAGCAATCCGATCAGCGCCGCCACAAATATTCCTCTCCCCCGAGCAAGTGCCCAACAGTTCATATAACTTTAGCAGCTTGCCGGGAAGCGTTCCAGAACGTAGCCATGCCGCTTTCAGGGGAAAGCCATCATCTCCGGCCGGCAAAGGCGGCCCCGCTGCCGGGAATGGCGTCGCTGCAATCTGTAAAAGTCGGAAGGTTAAATAAACTGGGAATTTCTGCGTCCGGGGAAAGAGGAACGCCAAAGCGAACCGGGCCGCCGCCCAAGGCCGGCAACCCGTTCGATCTGTTCCCTGCACGGGGCAGGATTACACCACGAGTCTCGTTGCGCGCGCCCGCGCGATCTGCTGCGAATGACCCGCCAGGCACGCCTCTGCCAGGAACTCCTGGGTCAAAATTCAAACCGCCCGCTGAGCTGAAATTCCCGGCCCGTGCCTTCGGCCATAGTGATCGAGCCGAACTGGGGAGTATTCACAAAGTTGTTCGGGTAACCCCAGTTGCTATGGTTCAAAGCGTTGAAGGCTTCCGCGCGGAGAACAAATTGCACGCGTTCTGTGACGGCAAACTGCCGCTGCAAAGCCTGGTCGAGATTCACGAAGCCAGGGCCGAAGACGGTATTGACGCCGGCATTGCCAAAAGTGTAGGGAGCGGGCGCTGCAAAAGCCGCCGGATTGAACCACTGTGCGGTGGTGCGCGTGCCGGAGGCAAACACGGGCTGCCCCGTAACGTTGGCGCGAATGGGGTTCTGGCCGAGGAGCGTTCCGGCATTTGCCGTATCGCCAAAAACGGAGATCGTGAACGGCATTCCACTCTGCGCCGAGAAGATGCTGCCCAGGCTCCAGCCCGAGGTCAGCCGCCGGACGAAGGAACTGCTGCCCCATCCCGGGACGGTGTAGACAACGCTGGCAACAAAGCGATGCGGAACGTCCATGCCGTTGAGCCCTTTCTCAGCCGCCAGGTCGGCATTGTTTTGGGGAATTGCCGGTTGCATCATCGCCGAGCGGAAGTCGGGAGCGTCTGTGAGGCCCTTCGACCAGGTATAATTCGCCAGAAACGTCAGGCCGTGGCTGAACTCCCGGCGGACATCAATCCAGCCTGCGTCATACCAACTGTTGGCCGTGTTCTCGAGATAGTTGATGGCCGAAACGGGAAACGTATCGCTTTGGATGGCGAAGTTTTCAGGGTTATCGCCGGCAAAGGAAGTGCCGGGAAGGAACGTAACAGTCTGATAGGGGCGCCGCGGCTGCACCGGCCCGGGGCCGGGCGGCGCGTTGTTGATCAAATGGGACCGTTGCAGATGGTAGCCCCGCGCGCCCTCGTAACCAACTTCCAGCACCATCTTGGCTGGAAGGGCCTTCTCGACGGTGAAGCTCCATTGGTTGATGTACTGCGCATGAGAATGCGGATCGAGGGCATTATAGCTCACCACAGTTTGACCCAGGACGGGAGGAGCGAAGTCAAAACCGAAAAGGCTGGGAATGTAGTTGTCACTCTGCCGGGTTTCAGAAAAAACATAAGGCGGATTGTGGCGCTGGTTGCACCATGTATTCATGTCAACCGGCGTAAAGAAGGTGCCGAACCCGCCGCGAAGGACGATCCCCATGCTGCGAATATGGTGCGCGAATCCAATGCGTGGGGCAAAATTCAGGCCATTGGGATACCACAGCCCTCTGGGCGTTCCTGCCTGCCCGCCGACAAAAGAATAAAGCTTGCCGTTCTGGAACACCAGATCTGCCCCCGGCTCGTCCAGATCAGACAACGCGCTCATGTACTCGTAGCGCAAGCCGAGGTCAAGCGTGGTGGCATTCGTCACCTGCCAAGTGTCCTCGACATAGGTGTTTCCGTACCACTGCCTCAGGTTCATTTGGGGGATGCCGGCCTGGCGCTGCTTCACGACCGGAAGGCCCAGGAGAAAGCTTGCCAGGCCTGCGCCGGTGCCGTCGTTAGTGGCGGTCTGGGTGGTGAAGCCATTGGTAAACTGATAGAAGCCGCGGGTCTCAAAGAAGCCCCACATGGGCCAGAAAAACGGGAGGTAACCGCCGCCAACCTTCAGCGAGTGATGGCCCTTTTGCCAGCTCCAGGTATCCTGCAGTTGAAGATAGGTGTCCCAGTCCTGCACCGGCGTGGCGTTAAAGGAGTCTCCAATCGGGCTATAACCCTGGACATTAAAATACGGCAGGCCCCAGGACCCTTTTCCTCCCCAGGAGACGCCCTGGATCCCGAGTTGGGAAACATAGTCGTGGGTAAAGTTGTTCTCGGAAAACTCATGCATGGAGAGCCGCGACATGCCAAAGGAGAGATTATTGATCATGGTCGGCGAAAAGATGTGGGTGTAGGAGACGGTCAGGTTTTGGGCCATGTTGTCATCAAACAGCCCAAAGCCGGGCAGGAAGGCCGGCGTGAAGCCGCTTTCATGCTCGATGGAATACCGCCCAAACAAACTGTCGCCTTTTCCAAAGTTGCGATCGAGGCGAATCGTTCCCTGGTTCCACGGCTGTGTCGCCGTGCGCACATCCAGGTAATTGTTCGAGTC
>DATEKC010000011.1:0-12402 GCA_035277665.1 Terriglobia bacterium | reverse complement strand
ATGCACCATCCCTCGGGAACTCTCGGAATGACCCAAGGATATATCCGAATTCAAATCGATTTTGCTCACTTTCGCACCCAACTCGAATTGTTACATGTACTTGCAGGAACTTTTGAAATCAACATTGGGACAGCACTGATTGTGAATTATGAATTATGAGACCCTGAAATACAGAGCGCAGCAGAGGGAATGTCGGTTCTGTTCACAATGTGCCGTGGTGAGTCTGGCTGCGGTTCATTTTCATCCTTCATCCTTCATAATTCATACTTCAGTTCGGAGCTGAGATGACACCCTTTACAAAATTGACTGGAATCGTTGCGCCGCTTGATCGCGTGAACGTGGACACGGACCAGATTATTCCCAAGCAGTTTCTGAAGGCCATCACGCGCGAAGGGTTCGGCCGGTTTCTGTTTTACGACTGGCGATATCTTGACGGCGAAAAACCCAATCCGGATTTTGTGCTCAACCAGCCTCGCTATCGGGGGGCATCCATCCTGCTGGCGCAGACCAATTTCGGCTGCGGTTCCAGCCGCGAGCACGCACCGTGGGCGGTGCTCGATTACGGCTTCCGGGCGATCATCGCGCCCAGCTATGCCGATATTTTTTATATTAATTGCTTCAAGAACGGCATCCTTCCCATCACTCTTCCCGATGCGCAGGTGGACGAACTTTTCCGCCGCACGGATCAGAACCCGGGCTACCAGTTGACGGTGGATCTGGAAAAGCAAGCGATCACCGAGGCCGGCGGCAATCTGAAAATCAGCTTTGAAGTTGATTCCTTCCGGCGGGAATGCCTGCTGAACGGCTGGGACGACATCGGCCTGACCCTCCGCTTCGAAGACCAGATTGGTCAATTCGAAAAAGCGAACCAGCCCAACGCCACTCGCTACGGGTCGCTTGAAATCTCTTCCGGCCAGTAGGATTTCCAGCCGGCCTTTAAAACATCACACACGGGTGCACACACAGCAAGCACCGGCAGTTTCCTTTCCCGGCGCACGCGTGGCGACGCACCCTGCCGGGGCGCATCTCGGACGCCAGTGATCAATCACCAGTAATGCGTAAAGGGATCAGCGGTAGAAGATGGGGTTGTTAATCTGCAGGGCCATGAGGGCGAAGGATCCCGCGATGACGACGACGGAAACAACGGCCAGCGTATTCCACAAATTTTCGGCGGGCCGCGTTTCCGGCGCGCCCTCCTGCACGAAATAACCAAGAAGAATGCCGGCGCCAAGGCCGCCAAAATGGGCGGCGTTATCCACATTGAAAAACAGGCCGAAGATGGCAATATAAATCACCCATCGCCACAGCATGCTGCGATAATCTTTTCCCATTCGTCCGTGATGGAACGTGGCGCCGATCAGGGCGCCGATCAACCCCATGATCGCGCCCGAGGCGCCGAGGGAAAGCACCATGGGCATCCACCAGAGACTGACGATATACCCGAAGATGCCCGTGACGAGAAAGAAGACGACAAACTTGGACATCCCAAACATGGCTTCAACTTCCGGAGAGATGTCAAACAGGACCCAGAGGTTGAGTCCGATATGCAGGAGCCCGGCGTGCAGAAAGATGGCCGTCACCAGCCGCCACCACTGGCCGGCATAAATAAAAGGCCCGAATTTGGCGCCCAGCCGGAGCATCACCATGCTCTGAATGCCCCCAAACAATCCGCCTGAACGGCCCGGTCCGCCGGCCCTTTGCGTCATGAACCACTCCACGACAAACATCAGGACAATCGCCGCAGCCAGCATGGAAGTGGCGCTGGTGGGCGCGGGAATAACGCCCATGATCCGGGTGGAAGTGCCTGTCCCGCCTCGTGCGCGCTGAGGGCCCATCCTCGCGCCGCAATGGGGGCAAATTTTGATGCCACGCGGATTCAGCGCACGGCACTCCGGACACATCTGGTGCGATGCGTCGTATGAAGGCGTAGCCGTGCCAAATGACGACTCCCACCAGTTCTTCAGCCTTTGGAATCTGAACCAAATATTTCGCGGAAGTTGCATAAGCGCCGGGGGTTTGGGATGCAAACAGACGAACCGTTATTATATTCCACACGAGCACTGGCATGATACGATTTTCACCTGAAGCGCCCGGTGGAGTTGCCTCGAGCGAAAACGACAGCATCGCCGGTTAAGCCTTCCTGGGGTAGAATGGGCAATTGATCGATTGATTTCGTATTGATGCGCCGGCGCGACCGAAATCCAGCGAGAACGAACGGAAAAACAGAACGCACAAGTCTTGACGAGTAAACAGGCGAATCTGAAACCGTGGTCAAGACGATCAATCCCAAAGCCCGCTCGCCGATGTTCGGAAAACTCGGCCCATTGGTGTTTTTGGCGGGTCTGGCGCTGCTTTTATCCGCTTGTCATCATCGGCCGATGGTTGTTGCGCCGCCGTCGCCCCCACCCGTACAGCCTGCGCCTTCCAAGCCGGGGCAACCACCATCCGCACGGCGGCAGCCTGAAGTTCCTTCCCCCATTATTCAGGGCGAGGAAGGCATCGCTTCCTGGTATGGCCATCCCTTCGACGGCAGGCGGACTTCAAGCGGCGAGACCTACAATATGCACGCTATGACGGCCGCGCACCGAACGCTGCCGTTTGGCACCATGGTCAAGGTGCACGACCTTGAGAATGGCAAGAGCGTGGTGGTGCGCATCAATGACCGCGGACCCTTTGTCGAAGGGCGCATCATCGACCTCTCCTATGCGGCGGCCAAGGCCATGGGCATGGACGGAACGGCCCTGGTCCGGTTGCAGGTCCTGAAGGTTGGGCAGGATGCCGACAGCGGTCTTTATTCAGTTCAGATCGGCGCATTCCTTGACCCTGAGAACGCCGAAAGATTGAAGCGCCGGATTGAAAAAAAGTTTCAGCCGGTCATTATCAAGAGAGATGAGTATGGCGGCCGCGCCTTCAATCTTGTTCTTGTGGGCCAGGAAAGCACCGCCCAACAGGCACAGGAATTGGCTGACCAACTGGCCCACTCGAAACTGGTGAAGAAGACTTACGTGGTGAGAATCAATTAGAGTTGGTGAAAGTAATCCACGGAGAACAGATGGAAAGCTGCATCTTTTGCAGAATTATTGAGCGCCGGCAGCAGGCCAAGATTGTTTATGAGGACGACAGCGTGGTCGCGATTGAAGACATCCGCCCGCAGGCGCCGGTCCATCTGCTGGTGATGCCTCGAAAGCACCTGACTTCACTGAAGGAAGCCGAGGACGGCGATGAACCGATGCTTGGCCATCTCTTTACGGTAGCCGCGCATCTGGCCCGCGAGCGCCAGCTCGAGGCGCGGGGCTACCGGACCGTGATCAACAACGGGCCGTGGGCCGGGCAGACGGTCGATCATCTGCACGTCCACGTGCTGGCCGGGCGGGTTTTTCACTGGCCGCCGGGATAAGCCGCCACTCCCCGTCGCTTACAGCGTCGCCAGCAGCGCTGCCAGCAGCGCGGCACGGCGCGGAAGTTCGCGAATGATCACGTGCTCGTGAAGAGCGTGCGCGCCGTCGCCCACTCCGCCCAGCCCATCCAGAGTGGGAATGCCCAGCGCGGCGGAAAAATTGCCGTCCGATCCCCCTCCGGTCGCAGCGTCCTTCACCTCAAAACCAAGCTGGCTTGCCAGGGCCCGCGCTTTTGCAAAAAGACCCGCCGCCATCTTCCGCTCCATGGGAGGCCGATTGATCCCGCCTTCGATTTTCAAATGGGCCTGCGGGTGGACAGGCTTCAGCGCAAAAATCTTCTGCTCGATCCTCGCCTGGTCGCTACTGCGCGGAATGCGAACATCCACCCTGGCGCGGGCGATTTCGGGAACAACGTTGGACCGCGTTCCGCCTTCGATGACCCCGACATTTAGCGTGAGGCCGCGCCGCGGCTCTGCGAGTTTTTCAATCTTGAGGATCTGGCGCGCCAGTTCACCAATCGCGTTGACCCCAGCGGCAGGATTGATGCCGGCATGCGCCGACCTCCCATGGACGGTAAGGCGAAATTCTCCCACACCTTTGCGCGCCGTCTTCAGCGCACCGTCGGCCGCCGGTTCCAGCACCAGCACAGCGCGGGAGCCCTTTGCCTCGCGCTCGATCTCCCGCCGGAACGCTTCGCTTCCAGTCTCTTCCTCCGGATTCAGGAAAACCCGCACCGGGCTCCCAGGCTCAACGCCAAGCGACTGAAGCGCCCGGAACGCCGCAATCACCAGTACGATGCCCGACTTCATGTCCAGAACGCCGGGGCCGTAAGCGCGGCCCCTTTGAATCCGGAATGGCATGCGGGCAATTGTTCCTTTGGACCAGACGGTGTCGTGATGGCCGATCAGGAGTATGGGCTTCTTCTGCTTTGGCGTGCCGCGCTTCCCTTCGCCGGCCCAAAACCCGGCCACAACAGCGGCGCCCGTCTTCGAGTTCTCAAGCAGTGAAGCTTTTCCGTGATGGCGGCGAAACTCGCGGGCGAAAACGCGGGCCATGCGATCGATATCGGCTGGGGAATAAGTGGGGGATTCCGTCTCGACGGCTTCACGCAGAAGCTTCATCGTGTAGGGAAGATCATGCCGGCAACAGGCGAGCAGCTTGCGAAATTCCAATCTTGTCCTTTCAATTGCGAGGATGGTTCGGCAAAAGACCTCTGCGGCTTCATGCTCGTGACAGCAAACGATGTTTCATTTTATCCTAGCTGTGTCGGCCAAAGCGAACGTTGCCGCCAGGAGCCTCTGCGCGGTTTGAAAGGTGATTGTTTGGACAAGATCTCATTGGCCCTGGTGGTCCACTCGCACCAGCCCGTCGGCAACTTCGACCACGTTTTCGAAGAGGCCTACCAGAAGGCTTACAGCCCCCTGGTACACACGCTCCTCCGCCATCCAAGCGTCAGGATGGGATTGCACTTTTCCGGGTGTCTTCTGGAATGGATTGAAAAGCACCACCTCGAGTTCTTCGATCAGCTCAGAGAGTTGGTGAGCCGCGGCCAGGTGGAGTTGATGGGCGGCGGATTTTACGAACCGGTCCTTGCCGCAATTCCAGATGCCAGCAAAACCGCGCAGGTTTTGAGACTCGGCGAATATCTCGAAAAGCACTTTGGCACGCGTCCGCGCGGCGCGTGGCTCACCGAACGCGTCTGGCGGCCAGGCCTGGTGCGCCCGCTGGCCGAAGCCGGCGTGGGTTATGTCATTCTGGATGATACTCACTTTATCGCCGCTGGCATTGATCCCCATCGCCTGCATGGAACCTATATCACCGAGGACCTGGGTGCGCAGCTTCAGCTTGTTCCCAGCCTGAAAAGCCTGCGGTACACCGTTCCCTTTCGGGACATCAGCGAAACCTTCGAGCTGCTGCGGCGGGGAATCGGGCAGCCTGATGTTTTGTTCGCCGCCGGCGACGATGCGGAAAAATTTGGGATCTGGCCGGGAACCCATGACCTTTGCTATACGAGAGGCTGGCTGGAGCAGTTTTTCCAGGCCATCGAAAACTCAGCCGACTGGCTGGAAACCACCACGCTTTCCGGTTTTATGACTGCGCACAAACCGCTCGGCCGGGTTTATCTGCCCACCGCTTCATATCCCGAAATGATGGAGTGGGCGCTCCCCACGGGCGCGTGCGAAGAGTTCATGCAATGCCTGGAAGAAACGGAACGCATGCCAACCGGCGAGAGGTTTCGAAAATTTCTGCTGGGCGGCACCTGGCAGGGATTCCTGGGCAAGTATTCGGAATCGAACCAGATTCACAAACTGATGCTGGAGATCAGCCGCCGGTTTCAAGAGGCTGAAGCGAACGTTCCTCCAGGGCACGAGCATCGCAATCTGCTCGCCCAAACTGAGACTCACCTGCTGGCAGCGCAATGCAATGATGCCTATTGGCATGGACTTTTCGGCGGATTGTATTCTCCGCATCTGCGCAGCGCTGTGTGGCGGCACTTGATCCAGGCGGAAGCTTTGCTCGACCAGATGGATGACGGGACCGCGGCCCATGGAGTTCGAGTGACGCAAACTGATTTCGACGCGGACGGCGAGCAGGAAATTCTTTTTTCGCATCCCAGGGTTGGCATGATTTTGAAACCCTCGGACGGAAGCACCGTTTCAAGCTTGCGATTCAAACCTGCCGCTGCGGAACTCATCAATTCGCTGATGCGGCGGCCCGAGGTCTATCACAAAAAGATCCGGTCAACCGTTGAAAGCCTGACCGAAAACTCACCTGAAAAAAAATGGGACCTCACGGAGCTCCTTCGTTACGACCAATATTCGCGGTACTGCTTCCGGACATATCTCTTCCCGTCCTGGAAACTATGGAAGGATTTTGAGCAGCTCAACCTGGAGGAAGATAGCGCTCTCGCGGCGGGCCACTGGCAGGTGGCAACGGGACCGACCGCAAATCCGGTTGAACTTTCCCGACAGTCGCGTTATGACTGCGACGGTGTGAAGCTGGAAATTGAGGCGCGCAAAATTTTCTTTGCGAGGGCCACGGATGGTGGATTTCAGCTCGAATGCCGATCGCTGATTTCAGGTAATCAGCCGCATGTGGCGCCCTTGTCGCTTGGCGTTGAAATGGTGTTTAACCTTCTGGCTCCGCGCGCTCCTGACCGTTATTTTGAGGCCGCGGACAAACGGCACCCGCTGGAGTTTTCTGGCGAGATCGAGTCTCCAAGGCTGGAACTGGTAGACGAGTGGCAGGGTGTCCGCGTGGCGCTGGAAGCCCGGCCTGTATGCCGCTGGTGGATTGTTCCAATCCGCACCGTTTCGCAATTCGAGGCCGGATTTGAAACTGTTTACCAGGGCTCGGCGATTCTGGCGGTGTGGGAAATCAACGCCTCACAAAGCCCTGACAGCCGCTGGCTGGGTGTGGAAATCAGCCGGACTTGACGTGTGTGGCGCGGTTCCGAATTGCCCCTGCACGCTGCAACTTGAAATCCTTTCAGGTGTCTGCTAAATTCAGAAGCATCTGTGGCTTGGGGTGATCAAATGGCTATCAGCCAGGAGTTGCTGGATATTTTGGTTTGCCCGCTTTGCAAGGAGCCGGTAACGCTTACGCCTGACGGCAACGGGTTGAAATGCGGCAAATGCCGGCGAGTCTATCCCATCGAAGACGATATTCCAGTAATGCTCGTGGACGAGGCCAGAATCGATCCCGAATGACGCCACATTTCAGCTGGCGCGCTGCAGATTTAAAATCTCGTCCAGCGCCTTTTTCACTTCTTCGACTCCAATTTCCTTCATACAAATGTTGTCCCTGCAGGTCCTCATGGCGGGCGTTCCGTAACACGGCGCACAATGGACGCGGTGGTACAGGATGCGAGGCGGATTACCCGGTGAAACGGGCGCCGTCTGTTCAAAAATTCCAGGGCCCCAAAGTGTTACCAGCGAAATTCCCAGCGCCGCGGCCATGTGGGCGGGACCTGAATCAACTGTGAGATAGGCGTTCATGCGCTGGATGAGCGCGGCAAGTTCCAACAGCGTAAGTTCGCCCGCCAGGTCGATACACGGGACGCCTGCTGTGCGGGCAATGTAGCTTGTGAGAGGGCAGTCTGCCGCGGAACCCGTCAGTACAACCTGCACACCGCGCTCTTTCACGAGCCAGCGAACAACTTCAGCAAACCTGTCGGGCGGCCAGCTTCGCAGCCGCGTCTGGGTTGGCGTTCGAATGCGTCCGCCCCAGCCGGCATGGACCCCGACCACGTAATCGTCCCTCGCCAACCCGGCCGCTTCCAGCCTTTGGACGGCGTTTTCGATGGTCTCCGGCTGAGTGTTCAGTTCCATTTGGAGGCCGTCCTGCCGGAGACCAAGAGGGCGCGCCAATTCGAGGTGGTTTTCGATCGAGTGCTTGCGGGGATCGAAGCGCGCTGGCTCAAACGCCTGCGCATGCTCGTCGCCGCTATAGGCAATAATCCGCCGGGCGCCGCCCTGGCGGGCAAGATCAAAAAAAATCGGATGGCTTTCGAGCACCAGGGCCCAGTCGAGGTCCAGTGCCCGGAGAGTGCGATGGATGCGCCTTTTCTCTTGGCTTAACCACGCCGGAGCGTGCCGGCGGGCAATCGGGATGACCTGGTCAATGTGAGGGTTGAAACGAAGTACATCAAAAGCCGTGGCAGAGCATAGAAAGACCAGGTGGCAGGCAGGGAAAGTCCGGCGGACGGCGCGGACCAGCGGCGTGGCCATCAGCGTATCGCCAATGGCGCCAGCGCGGATGATCAGGACCCGCGGCCTTCCTGGCGAATGCTGGCGCGCGGGCGACGGTTCAGAATTTGAAAGAGCCACGTTTTCTCCGCGGAAGAATCCCCAAGTCCGATTCCCTCCGATTAAGGTAGAATAGCGGTTGCTTGGCGTCAACATGTGTCAAAATTGGAGGCTTTTCGAGACACGTTGTACCAGCCCTCCACAGGAGGGTTTCCCTGAAAATAAGTAAGTCATTGTATACAAAGGGCTTATGAAAACGAAACAGAAGCTGCTGGCCAATATCCTCAGCAAGTTCGGCGGCCAGACTGTCGGCGTGCTCGGCGATTTCATGCTGGACGAGCTCCTCCGCGGCGAGGCTACGCGCATTTCGCCGGAAGCGCCTGTTCCTGTCGTGCTGATGGACGGCCATCCCGACCCGCAGCGCTTTCCGGGCGGGTCCGGCAATGTGGCCATCAACATTCGTGCGCTGGGCGGCCGGCCTGTTCCTTTTGGAGCAATTGGACTTGACGCAAGCGGCGACATCCTTTGCAAGGAGCTGAAGACCCGCGGAGTCGCTTGCAGCACGCTGGTCCGCGAGCGCGGCCGCATCACTCCCCGCAAGCTTCGGATTGTTGCCCATCAGCACCAGTTGCTTCGGCTGGATTTCGAAAAGCCCACGCCCATCTCATCCAAGACATCGGCTTCCATCGGCCGCAGTTTCGCGCGCTGGGCTCCCAGGCTAAACGCGCTGATCATCTCGGATTATCGAAAGGGGTCAGTTGAAACGGAATTGTGCAGCCAGGTCCTTTCGGTGGCGCGGCAGCGGCGTATTCCGGTGTTTATCGACCCCAAGCCTGACCATCCTGAAATCTGCCACCACGCCACGGCGGTCACGCCCAACCTGCACGAGGCTGAGCTGATGGCGGGGCATGCCATGCGCGACCGCGCGAGCCTGGAAGCGGGAGGCCGCCGCCTGCTGGCCGAACTCGACTCTGATTATCTTTTGATCACCCGCGGCGCGGCGGGCATGACGCTGTTTGAGCGAGGTGGCGCGGTCCACAACATCACCAGCGAAGCGCGTCCGGTCTATGATGTTACGGGCGCCGGCGACACGGTGCTTGCTGTGCTTGCGCTGGCCTTCAGCTCGGGCGCCCCGATGGCGGACGCCGCCCAGCTGGCCAACGTTGCCGCCGGGCGCGTGGTGATGAGGTTTGGAACGTCGGAAGTGAGCCCGCGGGAACTCCTGGCGGCCGTCAACGACAGGATGTAGCCTACTTCTGTCTGCAGGCCACTCAATACGGTGAATAAGCCAGGCCTTTGCTCTTTCGGTCGACCAGCAGCGCCAGCGCCGGCGTCTGATTATTGATCGTGACGGCCACAATCACCAGCGCGCTCCCTTTGGATTTCGCATCGATAATCTTAAATTCCCGGACCTTCCCGTAGTCACCCTTGGGCCCCCAGTCGTGCATAAAATCGTCAAAGGTATAATCAGGCGCGGGCTGCCACAGCTTGTAGGCCTGCTGGTAATTCCCCTGTTCCAGTTGGGTCAGGAAACCCGCCACCGCGCGCTTTTCCGGGAGGTTGTGGAAGGCAAAGTAGCCGATCACTCCGACCACAACGATAATGATGACCACCAGGGGCCAATACTTGCGGATTCCGGTTTTCGGTTTGGGAGCTTCAGAATCAAAGATCATCGCTGTCTCCCCCTCTCACATCAAGTACACGCCGGGAGTGTGGTTCCGCTGCCAATATTTTCTGCCATTTCATTCTGCGCGCCGCGAGCGGTTTCCGCAAAAAAATCCCGCGCCGCCGGGTCCGCCGGCGATCAAGCTTCTCTTTCCCGGCCGTCCAATCGATCTTCGGTTTGCGAAAAGGCCTTTAACGATACTGCAGTTTCCACTTGCTGAAAATATAGACACCGTGGGCGCGCGCGAAGTTCCCGAAATGTCCTTTCCAGCATAAAAGCTATCACACTGTTTATGATGCTCAAACCCCTGCGCGGGTGAGCTTTCGGATGTCCGCCGTGCCGCCTCCGCCGCCTTTGGCAATTGAGCGATTGAGTGATTTGTGATTTGCGATTGAGAACCGGCCTCCAGCGTCGTTTCTTTTCCCTCTACCTTCGGGAGAGGGCGCCGGAGGTACGACGGCGGGTGAGGGGTCACTTCAACCGCCGCATCCGCGCCGCGTCCGTCATTCTGAGGCCAATCCCCAGCCGAAGAATCTGCTTTTCGCCGCCGGCCGGGTCCGTTTCCATGGTCGTGGAACCCACTGCGTCCGCGTGGTCGATGTACGCGCTCGATCCGCCCATGTTCAGCCGCTGCCACGCCACCCAAAACAAAGCATTGGTTTTTTCCTTGACCGCGCCGTCGCCTTACATGCGGGCGTTGGCTCCTGCGCCGTCATTCTGAGCGCAGCGAAGAATCCCGGCATTTATCCGGAAAGCCCCCGGCGCCGCTCTTGTGGCACGGGCGTCCCGCCCGTGAGTGTTTGAGCGCACATGGGCAAGATGCCCACGCCACAAATGCTCATAACCCGGCCCGCCCTGAATGAGTGAGTGGGATGGCCATGTCATCTGCCTATGGAAGACCGGCGAGCCATGGCCCCGCAGTATACGCCCGGCCGCCCGCCAAGACCAGTCCCTTCGGGACTACGCAGACACTACAAACCAAGCGTCTGCGACAGCCCCCAGCAGCGGGAATTCACATGCTAGCCACTCCAGTAATCGCGGCAACCTTGATCGATGACGCAACCACATTCAAGGCGATCTGCGGGAATATTCCGCCGAAGCTCAGCAGCACTCCGTCACAATAGCCTTGCTGGTTTACTGTTACCCATCCCCAACCAAAAGACATCCCGATAAAGCTCCTCCAAGGATCCAGACCGCTTGCGTCAACGTCACCGACGCTCCGTCGGTCAGATTCATTCGAAAGCGTAAGGTCTATGGAATCGTCGTTCTCATCAGCGAGGATCACGAGCGAAGCCCCGTCGAAATCCAGGACCACCCTATCCAGCGATCCCTCCATGCGGCATTGCCAAACGGACACAAGAGGTTTACCGGTGATCGAGTGGAATGTGGATAACATAGGGGCGAGCGCTTCAGCCGCCTTGAGTTTTGCTGTTAGCACATCTGCCTCCTAGTTGGTCAGTATTGCTGCCCGAGGCGTCCCGCTTGCTTTGTTATTTTGATGGCAGTTTCAGCATTTGGGTTCCCGCTGGCGGCCGCCTCAGCAGTCTCGCCCAACGTCTTATCTGCCCACGGGCCAGCTTGGTTCACATTCGACGCATTGCCCCCACGACTTCGAATGACATCTCGCACCCTTTCTCCTGCTCTACTTGCTAAGTTACCAAGCTTCTTCCGCGCTGAGGTGCTGAGTCCGCTTCCACCTCCAGTTCCTCCCCCGCCACCGCCTTCGGAGCACAGGATACCGCCAACGGCAGCACCTGTAGCAGCACCGGCCAGCGTTCCCTCTTCCACCCCCGCGGCACCGCCAGCAATCGTACCCCCTCCAGGAAGCGCGAAGGTTCCTCCTGCCCCACCCAGCAGTGCCCCGCCGATTCCTCCACCCACCGCCCCAATAGCAGCCGCTCTGGCAACGCAGGGGCCGATGTTCGTCGGGTTTGGTCCGGGCGTCGGCATTACTGGAGCCTCCTGGCCCAAGGGTGACATATTTTGCGGAGTGCCCCCTGGTGGATAAAGATTGTTTGAGTTGGACATCCAAAGCAGGTCGGACGCCTCCAGGTGGCACGCGCCCCCGTGGACGGTCATCACGCCGTTTTCGTCCGTCGTTGCGTAGTCAGGGTCACAGTAGTAGTCCCCGTCCGGGTCGACGTGCGTCGTGGGGCTATCACCCGCGTAGGAATACATGTTCCACGATTGCGAATCGCCCACATCCGCGCCGGCGTTGTCCGGGTCGGGGGTCATCCAGCGGTTGACGTTGCCGCTGTACTCGCGCGTGGCTGAGGGACGCAGGGGATCGTTGACCTGCCAATCCAGGTCCCCCCAGACCGCCGACTGGCGCGTGCCCGTCTGCTGCCAGATCTGCCCCCAGGGAAAATAAACGATGTCCCACTGCATGCTGCCCGCCGGGTCGGTTTCCATCGTGGTGGAACCCACTGCGTCCGCGTGGTCGATGTACGCGCTCGATCCGCCCATGTTCAGCCGCTGCCCCGCCACCTTCGACCAGTAAATGTCCCAGCCCACCCAGCCGGCGATGGAATGGTCGTCCCAGATGCCCGTGCGGTCGCCGAAAATGTCACGCGGGTAGTAAAGCTGCATG
>DATEKC010000010.1:0-22053 GCA_035277665.1 Terriglobia bacterium | reverse complement strand
CTTCCTAATCCCGACCAACTGGTTCCACGATCGTCCTCGCCTTCAGTTGAGTGATCTACGCCACGTCCAGGGCATCGTGGAAGTCAGCCATACAAACCAGGTTTGGGTTTACCAGTTGGATGCCAGGCTTGTGGAATCACTTGGGGAGGTTCCCCCGCGGGAAGCCGTCCATCAATTGCTCCTGCAACGCGTAAAACCACCTTTTGAAATAAAATCCGTCAAGCCACTGCTGGGAACCGGGGACGTGATTCTCGGTTATACCGTCGAGATCGAACGCTGACAATGCATCCTATGCCGGTTGAAGGGAATCGTATATGCAGGGGCGCCAGGACATCATGAACACTCTTGGCTTCAGTTCAAAAATCGCTGGTCATCTCCTGGCCATTTTCCTGCTCACTCTTACAACTCTACCGATCCTTGCACAGGGCAAGAAGAGTCGCGTGGATCTCAATCAGATCTTTTCTCATATGGACGGGAGCGCCAAACACCTAAGGACGCTTTCGGCGGATCTTGAGTACACCAAAGTAACCGTCCTCGTGAATGATTTTTCGACGGAATCCGGCCAGATGTACTTTCGAAATGCCAAATCACCGGATATCCTGATTGATTTTAAGAAGCCTGCGCCGAAGGTCATTCTGTTCAGAAAAGACAAGGCTGAAATCTATCAGCCAATGATCAATCAGATTCAGGAATTTGATCTCAGAAACCACTCCGGCCTGATCCAGAAGTTTCTGTTGCTGGGTTTCGGAACCAACTCCCGGGAGCTGAAGAAAGTCTATCAAGTAAAGTATCTGAAAGAAGAACAACTGGGAGGAGAAGCGACAGCACTCTTGGAACTGACCCCCCGGGAGGAAAACCTTGCAGCCCAGCTTTCAAAGATCCAACTTTGGATCAGCGAGGAGTCCTGGCTTCCCATCCAGCAAAAATTCTTTGAAGCGAGTGGGGATTATTCTATAGCTCGTTACAGTTCTGTGAAAGTTAATCGCAGTTTGCCTACATCCAAGTTCCAGATCCATACCACAAAGGGCGCCAAACGCGTGAAAATGTAACTGTGTCCCTCCGCACTCCTTGCGGAAGATGGCTCCCCGATTGAATGCCTAGTTTTACCCTTCGACTGGCACTTTCCACACTTGAGGATGAAATTGTTGCAGAACACGCTTCCGTGTCCTATATGTATAATTTAACAGGGAATAATGGAGTGCTAGAGTTCCCCGGATTCCGGAACGCATATTTGGCCGGGCCTCCAAGAGACTTTGGGAGCGTTGTTGCGGCCGGTCTCGGAAATTGCGTGGGCATTTGATCATCATGGACAAAGTCGTTCTGAAGCGGAAAGCACGGTTCATTCGCACACGGATACGCGAGCTGAGGATGATTTCGCAAGCCTTACTCTCCACTCGCCATCCGGTTCTTGCGCATATCATTCCTATCCGCCGGTGCAACCTTTCGTGTGCCTACTGCAACGAATACGACAACTTTTCCAAACCCCTGCCCACCGAAACCATGTTTCGTCGCCTTGACCAGCTCGCTGATTTGGGGACAAGCATTATCACCATCAGCGGCGGTGAACCGTTGCTCCATCCTCAACTTGAAGAAATCATCCGGCATATCCGAGTTCGAGGCATGATTGCAGGGATGATCACGAACGGCTACTTGCTGACACAGGCTCGTATTGAATCTCTGAACGCTGCCGGGCTGGAACATCTGCAAATCAGCATAGACAACGTTAAGCCTGACGAAGTCTCGAAGAAAAGCCTGAAAGTGCTGGACCAGAAGTTGAAACTGCTGGCGCTGCACGCAGTCTTCCAAGTCAATATTAATTCCGTCCTCGGCAGCGCCGTACACACTCCCGAAGACGCGCTCACGGTCGCCCGGCGTGCCATCGAACTCGGCTTTACATCTACGGTTGGCGTCCTTCACGACCACGAAGGCCAGCTCCGTCCGCTCAACCCACAACAACAGGAGATTTTCAGCACCATTATGGCGTGGGGCAAACGCTCATACTCGCGCTTTAATCGCTATCAGAAATATATTGCACAGGGGATTTCGCGCGACTGGCGATGCCGCGCCGGCAGCCGCTATCTCTATGTCTGCGAAGACGGGTTAGTCCATTACTGCTCACAACAGCGGGGTTATCCGGGGATCCCATTGGAAAAGTACACGCCGCAACACCTCTATCACGAGTATCACACGCTGAAGTCCTGCGCACCTCGCTGTACCATTCAATGCGTGCAGCACATCGCCCTGTTCGACAATTGGCGTGATCCTCAAACGCGGCCCGCCTTCCAGCAACCTCTGAAGCCTGTCACCGAACTTCAGCCAACCGCTCCTGACCAGTGAGGGACCTGCCGCAGTGGCGGCCTAAGTCGGCCAGTGACTAACCCGCCTTGATTTTCCACTCCAATTGTGCCAGCACGCCGCCAAGAACCCGCACGTCGTGGTTGCTCATACCAAGATCAAGCAGCAATCGTCGCAACTTGAGCACTTGCGCTTGTTTTCCCTTGGGCTTGAAATAGCCGGAATGGTCCAGGAGCCTGGCAGCACGGTCGATTATGTGCTCAAGCGACTGGATATTGGCAGCCAGTGAAGAGTGGACGCGGCCAGATGTCGCTGCACGGGGAAACCCGGCGGCACGCGCGAGTTCATAACACCAGACTGCTACTGATTGCCCCAGATTCATCGACGGACAACTGGCCGTCGTCGGAATCCGAACAAGAAGGTGACAGTAACTCAGGTGATCATTCAACAATCCCGTCTTTTCAGAACCAAACAAGACAGCGGCGCGACCGCGGAAAGCGAGCTTTCGCGGCGCGGAGGTCAGTTCCGTGAGAGGAACCGGCGCGCGATCAAGGTTTCTTCGTGAGCCAGTCGTGGTACCCACAATGAAGTTACAATCGCCGACCGCTTCCGGAAGATGATCCACCACGCGTGCAGATTTGAGAATGTGGCCGGCTCCGACAGCCGAGCGCGCTTCTCTCCAGGTGGGATCGAAAGGCGCCACCACCACCAGGTCATCAAAGCCAAAGTTGGCCATGGCGCGTGCTGCAGCGCCTATATTAAGAGGATTACGGGGTCGCACAAGGACAACGCGCCACTTCGCTCCAGAGGTAACCATGCATATGATCTTACCAGCAGAGGTCCCCGTCACAATGGGTCAGATTATTTCTTAGGTGGTGACTTGGAAGATGGTGTGGAACCATTCGGCACCGGAATCGGCTTGCCGGTGTCAATACTCTGGACAGCCTTGATCACCGACGTCGACTTAAACTGCTTGTAATCCGTGTAGCGAATGATCTCCTTGATGTGAACAGGTCCGGTGGGGAAATAAAGAGTATCATCCGCAAGCGTAAAGGTCGGGAACCAAAACTTGCCATCGATTTGCTGCCGCCACGTCGTGAAGCGAGGGAAGAGGTTCTCGCCATTTTTGGTTCTGAGTTCAGGAACCTGCCGGCCCTCCGTCTTCACAATCTGCAGGTCCCGGTCATCAACCCAGATCACACCCTGGAAATACTGCTGGTGTTTCCTGATTACTCTTGGGCGGATGGAGAAAACGTAGGCGGTGATGTAATCAACTTTCACGTGGCCGAGATACTTGATGTCATATTCATTCAGGTCATTGCTAGTGAGCACGAATGGCTGGATGCTGCGCATGGCGTCCAGGTCCTGCTCAGTCATAATCACGCCCTTCAGCGAGCCGGTCGGCGCATAGGTCACTTTTTCGATCCTGTTGCCATTGTTGTCAAAGAGAATGTCCCAATTCTGCTGCCAGAAGCCATTGACCGCCCCATCCGCATCCAGCGTCTCAACCTTATTGATCTGACGATAAGTGTAGTTGTCGCGCGCCTCTTTGAACATGAGCTCCTTGGCTGCAAAGGCGTGGATGATATTCTGAGTTTCGGCGGGGCTTGGATCACTCAGGTTGGGGGCGGCGGATTTGGCAGCCTGCTTTGATCCTGACGCCAGCGGCGGGGGCGCTTCGCCCTGCCCAGACTGTGGGGAATTGCTGGCCAGACCAGCCATCACATCGGTGACCTTCTGGTTCACCGCAGCCGATTTCTTATCCTGAGACTGCGCCGTCAGGGGAGGGGGGTTAGAGATATTGGAAACTTGCGGGCCGGAACCAGGCAGCTCTGGACTTATACCCGAACCTGAACCGATTGTCCCGCTGGGCGCTTCCGTCGCCTGGGTTGTGGTTCTTGATGTGCTCTTGCGATTGCTGCTGATGATGGCGTCAATCAGTGCCTGGGTAGCCCCATCTTTCTTGAACGTCTGAATGAGTTCCGGAGTCAACTGGAAATCCACACCCCTCTGCTCCACCAAAGTAATCATCTTCGATTCGGAAGCTCCCCCAATGAGAAGCAAGGTAATGTCCTGTTGACTCAGAGGCTGGGCGGCCCACAGAGGAAAAACAAGTATACCGGCCAGAACCAGCAGAACAGCAATTGATCTGCAGTAAGTCTTTACCTGTTGGCTTCTGATGCTATCCATATTTTGAGCCAGCCCCAAAAGGGTTTCTGGCGGCCTACTTATGTAGAAGAGTGTTTCAGTCCAAAAGGTTGCTCGGATGCACTTTTGAATCCCGCTCTAATATATCCCGTGCGATCACTTGCCAACCCGCCCTTGTCGGCTATTCTCCCGTCGTCCTTTATCTAAATTATACACGATGATGGGTTGCTGTAAGGTCGGAACACACATGAAGACAGGCAAACAATCCCTCTCAAGCCCTGCGGGGCAGCGCTGCGCATCAGCGAGAAGGGGCCACTGCACACATCGAATGGAATCGCTGGTCCCGTGGGCCGCCATCCTGAAAACAATCGCCCAAAAACCACGTTAAGTCCGGAAAACTGCACAGGCGCTGACTTCCCGCCCTTTGTTGGCATCGGGCAGGTTGCAATCAGAAATCCTGATTCACTTCAGTCCAACCCAGGTCCGTCCCAGGTAAAGGCGTGCCGTTCCGCCTCCTCCAACTACAACCTGCAGGGGCCGAGGATTCTTCAAGTTTTCGTTCCAACTTGTCGCGCACTCAGCAACCATCTTGCCAGCCTGGTTATAGAGAAAGAGTCTCGATGGGTGCCCTCCTGCAACGCCCTTAGCCTTCGCAAGCCCAAACCCATAACTGCCGGTCACGACCTGGTGACCACACACATCCACTGTTCCCTCAGAAATCAGCATCCCAAGGTATTTCTCCTGGACCTGTGAGCTGTAGCCGCTCGTGTCCAGTAGTCCTGCAACCAATCTTCCCCCTGAAGGCGTGAGCACGAGGGCAGAGTTGCGTTTTTCAGTCGGGATCGAGTTCTCTTCAAGGACGAAATCTCTGGGAACAATCTTGTTAAAGGCTTCGCCCGTTTCAACTTTAAATACGCCTTGAGCACCGGCTGGGGTTGCCAGCATTAGACCCAAAAACAGAAAAGCAATCGCCACTAAAGGGGTCCTCATCATCCCTCCTTCGTTAGAAACGTCTGTTTCGCAAAAAGCTTTCCGCAATTCGAAAGAGTATACACCTGAAAGCTAGGGTTTCCGCGCTGAAACCGCAGGGCGACCCACTGCCTTGGCCTGGTTTATGCTTTCCCATTCAGGAGGGCCATCGTCGGATGCAGGTATTCCGCACAGGCCATTCAGACCGGCACACGAAGGCCCCTAATCCCTGTCTTCGCGTCGGTGCTTCGCGGGTTGCCCGGCACGAATCCCTCTGCATTTTCTTGCCTGCAACATCAGATATGCTACACTACCGAATCGCGAAGACAGGAAAATTCCCCTCCGGCCAATGAATTGGGGCGGAAAGCGCATGCGAATTGGGCGCGCCATTTCTCATAATGGCCCCGGCCTGTGTTCAAATGCGAAACATGTGTATATATGATCGAGGTGCGAAAATGGTGAAACGGTTATTATTGTGCTGCGCTTTTTTCGGACTCTTCACAATTCCTGGGGTGGCCCAAAGTAACGGATGGAAGCAGCTTTTCAACGGAAAGAATATGGATAGCTGGGAACATGTGGGTCCGGGCGGCTTTAAGGTGGTTGATGGCATGCTGGAATCATTCGGCGGGATGGGACTGTTGTGGTACACCGGCCGGAAATTCGGCAACGAACAGATCCGAGTCATTTACAAAATGCGCGACAAGAACGATAATTCCGGGGTCTTCATCCGCATTCCCATCAAGCCGCGCGAACCTTGGATGCCTGTCTATTACGGCTACGAAGTCCAGATCGACGACAACCCGATAGGGGAGACAAAGGAGTATCATTCCACCGGATGCCTTTATTCAATTTCTAAAGCTCTGGCCTACCCCGGGAAGGGATCGGGACGGTGGAATACTATGGTCATCACACTCGAAGGCTCGCGTACAATCGTTACGGTAAACGGCGTCAAGGTTACGGACTACATTAACGGCCAGCCGGCGCCACCCCGCAAGTTCAACTTTGAACCCTATCGGGGCTCTCGACCCAACGAAGGATACATCGGACTTCAGAACCACAGCAATCGTGACATTGTGTTCTTTAAGGAAGTGGCGGTGCGGCCGTTGCCCAAATAGGCAGCATCGGGAAGCGAGGATGAAAGCTAAGTTCACACGAAGACATTTCCTGCGGTCTGCGGGAGCATCCGCTTTCGCGGGTGCCGGGCTTGCTTTGCCGTCCCTGGCGAAGGCTGCGGAGCAGGCGGATTCTCCCCCAAAAGTAAAATCCATGTCGAGAATGCTCCCTGGATGCTGTGCATACTCCTACCGTAAATATTTGAAAAGCGGTCAGATGAGCATGCGGGATTTCATTCGCGAAATGGTTGATATCGGCTCGGTAGGGGCGGATATGACCGTGTACTGGTTCAAGTCTACCGACCCGTCGTATCTGGATGACCTTCGGCATCTGGCCTTCGAGAACGGGGTGCCGTTTTCGGGTGTCGGGTGCGGATCGAGTATGGTTCAGGCGAGTTCTGAGAAGCGGCGCCAGGTTCTGGCAGACATCAAAAAGTGGATAGATGTTACGGACCGCCTGGGAGCATCACACTTGCGCGTTTTCGGGGGAGAACCTCCACATGGCACAAGTGTGAAAGAAGGGACCGATTGGGTGGTTGAAACAATGAAGCCAGCGTGCGATTATGCGGGCAAAAGAGGCATCACCCTGGGCATCGAGGACCACTCCGGTGTCACACAAAATGCGGATGTTTGCCTGGAAATCATGCACCGGGTAGATTCGCCCTATGCCGGTATCAATCTCGACATCACCCACTTTATCGCAACAGCAGGTGAGGACCCCTACGCTCAGATCAAGGCCTGCGTTCCATATGCTACCCACACCCACATTCGCGACCACTTTGACGACGGCACTCCTATTGACATGGATCGCGTATGGAAAATCTTCCACGACGGTGGATACAAAGGGTTTATGTCCATCGAATACGAGGGCGGGGGGAAGGCCAAGGCTGGCATCTTCGAACTGATGCAAAAGGTCAAAGCGCTCTGCCAGAAATATTCCACTGCATAGGCCACACCGTGACGTGCGGCCGAGGCCGCTCTGCAGAAATCGCGCGAGGACTGAGGGCAATGAACCGCACAGCTTGAACGGCGGTCATTGATCAAGGGAGCAAAGGTTCCCGGCTGGGCGCGAAAAAGCTCAGTGCTGACCAATGCCACATTCTTCCAGTTGGCTCTGCAGCTTCTCCAAGTACTGAAACTCAGAAGCATCGATAGGCCGTTCAAATGCCTCGCGGTGGAGGATCCTGACTTTGAGAACCACTTCGGGGCGGTTGCCACGTTTCGGCGAATAATGGATGCTCTGGTCGTAAGGCTCAATCTGGTAGGTTGCATCCTTGTTTGCCTGGGGGAGAACTTCTTCCGCGATTCGGACCAGTGCTTTATAAATTTCCAAGCACTTATCAGAGCCGGGTTCGGGATGTTTTTCCTCATCTTGAGGGGATCCGGAGAAATCCAACTCAAAACCAATCTGCCTTTTCTCATGATTGAAGAAGGCATACTCAGGCCAGACGTCCCGGCAAACATGAAAACGTTCAACAAGCCCTTTGACGTCCTGTGACTTCGTAGTGTCGGGTGGCATCACTGCGCCTGCTTTCCATAATTTGGGCTTGCTGCCAGGAGCCCTGTCCTACCTTGCAATCTAGCCCTATCCGCTTCCCGCTAAAGTGATCTGTGTCACAGGGTCGCACACTGAACATCGCTGGACGGGCCAACCCCTGCGCCTGGCCCGTCTCGTCTGGTCGAAGGTCAATTGAAAACCCAGTAAAGCTTGGTTATATTCATTCAGGAGGGTTTTGATATGCCCATATTTGAGTACCAATGTCAGGAATGCGGGTCAAAGTTTGAGAAGATTACATATAGGTCGGGAGCTGAAATCCTTTGCAAGAACTGTTCAAGTCCTCAGGTAGAGAAGCTGTTATCAGTGTTTGCAGTATCAGGAACTACCCACCAAGGGACTTCGAATGAGCCAGGTCCTTGCCCTTGCGGAGCGCCACGCCGGGGGATGTGTGGCGAATAGCCAAGCCAAGAAATTACCACAATCCCATCAGTTTCCATGTTCAGGCTGGCATGTCTTCCATTCTTAAGAAGATAATGATAGTAAAATCGCCTGGAGGAACCGGTTTGGCTGCAACGGTCCTGGGAACTGGCACCCAGTCTCGATCGGAAGACGCACATAACTGATGGACCCCACCTAACCCTATGCAAAGCCAACACGAGGATCCATGTTTAGTCCTGAAGTAAGACTCCTTGCAAGCCATGAAGACTTCAAGAAGTGTGAAACTGTCCAGAAGTCCATTTGGGGAGGGTTGAGCGTTGCGGCGGAGGTGATGCTGGTGTCGCAAAAGACAGGCGGGGCAGTACTTGGGGCGTTCGTTAAGGGCCGGCTGGTGGGTTTCATTTACGCGCTGCTGGCGCGTCGCAATGGACAGATCATTCACTGGTCCCACATGATGGGGATTTTGCCCCGATTCCGGAGCAGAGGTCTGGGCCTTCAGTTAAAGCTCGCTCATCGAGATATCGCGCTGCCTCAGGGAATCAAGTCCATCTGCTGGACCTATGACCCTCTCCAGAGCCGGAATGCCAGCCTGAATCTGGCCAAATTGGGAGCGCGCGTTGAAGAATACATTGTCAACTATTATGGCCGTTTTCACAGCATCATCGAACAAGGGCTTCCAAGCGACCGGTTCGTTGTGAACTGGCAAATTTCCACAACCAGGACAGCGCGGCTCCTTGCTGGAGAGAAAACCACAACAGAAATGTCGGATCTGCCCGTCGTCAATGCAACCGCCGCAAACAGGAATGGCTTCCTGATCAACAGGAAAATAGACCTTGGCCATCGCGAGCCCGGGCTGCTGGTGGCCATTCCTTCCAACGCGGACCTGATGAGAACGGAGGCCCTTCCACTTGCCAGGCGCTGGAGGCTTCAAACACGCGAGATTTTCTTGAACTACCTTTCGAAAGGCTATTCGGTTACCGGCTTTCTTAGCAGGAACCAGCAACATGTTGAACCACGGTGCTTTTATCTCCTCCGCCGCAAAAAGATTTAAAAGGTCAGCGCTTGCAGGACGACAAAAGCTCCACTCAATTGACCGCCGTGGATATCCTTGAATCTGTTCTGGGACACAAAATACAATAGAGCCCTATGACGGGGTCAGGCAATCAGACAATCTTTACCTCCCAGGCATCTGTCGCTCGCACTATCGAACGCCTGCTGCTGGAGGCGCGTGTCAGCGTGGACGCAGCGTTGTATCGGATTACAAATCCTCGGCTTGCGCGCGCTCTGGGTGAGGCCCGGAACCGGGGCCTTCGAGTCCGCCTTCTGGTTGACCGAAACAAGTACCAGGAGACCGCGTCCACCCGGGAGATCCTGGCTGAAAACGCCCTCCCCTTCCAGGCGATTTACGGGCGGAAGGAAAAAGGCTCCAAGTTACATCACAAATTTGCCGTTCTTGACCGTCACATCGTTCTGACTGGAAGCTATAATTGGACTCTTGATTCCGAAGAGCGAAATCTTGACCATATTCTGGTTCTCAGGGACCCGCGCCTCGCTCTGGCCTACCAGGAGGAGTTCGAAAGGCTCTGGCCGGTTGAGGCTGATAACCCGACGTCGTGATGCAGGGCTCGGGAATTTTATCTATTGCTGTCCAGGAAGGTAACCATGCCTGCCCCCAACCAAACGCCGGGAAGCAAAGAAACGCAAAGTTATCAGCTTTACGTGATGCGACACGGAATTGCGGTCGCGCGGGGCGACCCCGGTTTTCCTGACGATGCCAAACGCCCGCTCACGCCCGAGGGGAAAAAGAAATTGAAGGCGGTCGCACGAGGGCTGTTTCGACTTGGGCTTTGCGTTGATTCCATCATCAGCAGCCCGCTGGTCAGGGCGTCGGAAACGGCCGCCATCGTCTCCGAAGTTCTTGCTCCTGGCGTCAAAGTAGAGTCCTCGGAATTCCTGCGGCCGGGAGGCTCATTACAGGCCTTGCTGACTTCGCTCGCCAAACGGGGCGATCACCGAAGCGTTCTGATCATCGGGCATGAACCGGATCTTAGTGACAGTGTGGCAAAGCTCATTGGCAACGCACAGGCCAATTTTCAGTTCAAGAAAGGCGGATGCTGTCGGATCGATTTCGACAAGTTTCCACCCCGTCCTCCAGGGAAACTCATCTGGTGGCTCACACCGCGCGTCATGCGGAAGATTGGTTGATCTTGCCCTCCCCGTCGGACAATTCACCCCCGTGCGATGACGCGCAGTGATTTGCCTCCAGCCACGTCTCACTTTTCGAGCAACGTGGTATTCGGTGTCTCTGGCAATCGCGGCATTGTGACTTGAGGAAACTCACCTGTCAGACTGTCAAGAAATGCCACGATATCCTGCACCTGGCTTCCATTCAGCGTTTGGCTCAGTTGCGTCTGGGCCATTACTCTGACCGCCTCATCAAGAGTCTTTACAGACCCGTTATGGAAGTAGGGTGCTGTCACTTCAACGTTGCGGAGAGACTGCACGACAAACATCTGGCGGTCTGATTCTTTTTGAGTCACCGTATAACGCCCCTCATCTGCAGCCAGATTGTAATTCTCCACATAGGTCTTATCGGGATTTAGCGGGAACTTCATATAGAACCCCGTCCCCACAGGTTGGACGGGTCCATTGAATTGAGGCCCGCTGTGACAACTGGCGCAGCCAACCGTATCCATCAGTTTAAGTCCACGCTTCGCCGCTGGGCTCAGCGCGCTATTGTCACCCGCCATAAAGCGATCGTAAGGGCTACCGAGGGTAATCAGCGTCCGTTCGAAGCTTGCAATGGCCTGGGCAATATGATGGAAAGTTACCGGTTCGCTGCCGCCAAAGACCTTTTCAAACTGCAGGCGATATCCCGGTATGGCCCGGATTCGCTCCACAATGGCCTCTGGATTCGGCATTGCCATTTCGACAGGGTTTGTCGGGGGTCCCTTGGCCTGTTCTTCAAGGCTCGCCGCTCGGCCATCCCAGAACTGGACGCTTCGAAAGGCTGCGTTGAATACCGTGGGGGCGTTGCGGTTGCCAAGTTTTCCATGTGCGCCAGCGGAAACAGGTCTGCTGTCTGTTCCATTGGACATGACGTTATGGCAGGAGTTGCAGGAAACGGTCCCCGTGAGGGAAATCCGCGGGTCGAAATAAAGTTGCTTCCCCAGCTCAACCTTCGCAGCGGTCTGGGGGTTGTCTTCAGGGACAGTAACGTGATTGGGCATCTGCGCCCACAGCAGGGCTGCCGATGCGAGCAACAGGCCAATAATTAGCCCAAGTTTCTTCCATACGGAAAAGCCACTCATATTCAGAACCTCCATCGCAATTTAGTCCTCATTCATGCACCGGGCGCCCCCGTTTCATTGCTCTGAAAAGCGAAACAGGGAGTGCTGCGGTACTGCTATAAGCGATAAGAGTGCTCCAAACGCAAGGCTCTGAAAATCCGCTAAGGAGCCACAGATTCAGCTTTAGATCCCTCGGATTTGGCGGGTTTCTTTCCCTCCATGGTGCGTAAGAAATTGATCAGGTTCCAGGTCTGAAACTCCTTGAGCCGCTTCTCCTCCGCTGGCATCGACTCTGAACCGACATTGATGATGGTAAACAGCTCTCCATCCGTTCGTTTGCCCAGCGTATCCGGGTTAGTGAGATCAGGCGGATTGACGTGCATCACTTCCGCAAGGTCGCCCTTGCCGCTACCTGTCTTCCCATGGCACATTGCGCACTGGGTTGCGAATAACTTTTTCCCTTTTTCCACCGACTCTTCGGTGAACTTCTCCGGATTCTTCAGTGCTTTCTGCTCGGGGGTAAAAACGAACTGGTGCGGTCCCGTTTGCGCTGAGGATCCTTCTTTCGAAGGCGCCGCCTGGGATTGCTCTGGACCTTGTTGGGGCTGCTTATCCTGACCACAGATAATTCTAGGCGTGAGCAGAATGAGACAAATGACCAACGAATAAATGGTACGCATGGTCGCCCACCTCCATTTCGAACCGCTTCCCGTTGCTCCGGGTCTCAGGCCCGTAGCCTCACTTCCTGAGGGGCCCGCAATCAACTGATCCTGCCTCGACATCATTCTCCGTTCGTCATTCCCATTCGCCAGGAGCCGAATGAACGGGACGTATAAGAGCCAAGCACGCGCATATAATTTGCCCGCTCAAAAGCGGCCGGATTCGGAACCGAGCGCAAGGCCAGGCTTCCCTGCATCTGCCGGATCGACTCATATTCATGTTCTTCCATCCAGCGCACCAGGTCTTCGCGGACCTGTTCCAAGTGGCCGATGCCATATCGCAAGAGTGCGGATGTCATCATTGCAACTCGGGCCCCTGCCATCATGGCCTTCAGCACATCCTCAGCCGTATGAACGCCACCCGTAATCGCCAGGTCCGGCCTGACATGTCCGTAAAGAATCGCGACCCAATGCAGCCTCAACAGGAGCTCCTCCGACGTACTCAGGGCCACAGTCGGCACCACTTCAAGGTTCTCAATATCAAAATCGGGCTGGTAGAATCGGTTAAACAACACCAGGGCATCCGCGCCTGCTTTATCAAGCTCCTGTGCGAAATTGGCCAGCGCGCTAAAGTAAGGGCCCAGCTTGACTGCAACCGGAATGCGAAGAGTGCGCTTCACCTGTTTGACCAGTTCACAGTAGGTTTTTTCGATGTCAGAGCCGGATGTGTTCGGGTTTGTCGGCAGGAAATAGATGTTGAGTTCGAGAGCTGAAGCCCCGGCTTCCTCGATTTTCTTAGCGTGCTTCACCCATCCGCCGGGCGATGTGGCGTTCAAGCTGGCAATCACCGGGATGCTGACAGACTCCGCGGCCTTCCGGACGTGTTCCAGGTAGCCCTCCGGCCCGCGGTTGTAACGCGTCATATCCGGCGTCGTGCCTGACACGCCAAAATCAGGGACGTGCTTGTACTGCGCAACTTCCGGAAGGAAGGTCAGGGACTCGGCAAAACTTTCAGTGCCCGCAGAAAGTCCATGGTGAAGTTCCTCGTTTTCCCTGATGATTTGCTCTTCGAACAGTGAGTGGAGGATCACGGCCCCTGCGCCTGCGTCCTCCATCTTGCGAAGGTTATCGATCTCCTCCGATAACGGCGATGCAGAAGCGACGAGCGGACTCTTCAGTTCACACCCGAGGTAGGTTGTGCGGAGATCGGTCATTTTTTCACTTCCTTCGGAACTTCCGCTGTGGCCGACGCGGCCCATTTCTCATATAACTCCCAGCGCGCCTTGACGTCCTCCTGGGCAAGCTTTAGAGCCTGGCTGGCAATCTCTGGCCGGGACTGGACGAGCATCGTGTAGCGCGTTTCGTTATATACATACTTCTCAAGTGGAAGTGAAGGCGGCCGGGAGTCGATGTGCAGAGGATTCTTCCCTTCGCCTGCCAGCAGGGGATTAAAACGGAACAGCGGCCAGTACCCTGATTGAACGGCAGCTTTCTGCTGCTCCATGCCGAAAGCCAAGTCGTAGCCGTGGGCAATGCAATGGCTGTAAGCGATGATCAGCGATGGCCCATCGTACGCTTCGGCCTCAAGAAAAGCCTTGATGGTGTGCGTATCGTTGCCGCCCATGGCTACGTTTGCCACATAGACGTTGCCGTAAGTCATAGCCATCATCGCGAGGTCTTTCTTGCGGGTCTCCTTGCCACCAGCGGCAAATTTGGCCACGGCCGCGCGAGGGGTCGCTTTCGACATCTGGCCGCCGGTATTCGAGTAAACCTCTGTATCCAGGACCAGGACGTTGATGTTTTTACCCGACGCCATCACATGGTCAAGGCCGCCGTAACCGATGTCATAGGCC
The DNA here is from genome assembly GCA_035277665.1 of Terriglobia bacterium. Classification (GTDB taxonomy): domain Bacteria; phylum Acidobacteriota; class Terriglobia; order UBA7540; family UBA7540; genus SCRD01. The sequence goes on along the minus strand of DATEKC010000010.1, from coordinate 7,791 downwards.
CAGCCGTCTCCTCCCACAATCCAGACGACCTTCTTCACCAGGTAGTCAGCAACTTGCAGAAGGTCACGCGCTTCAAGGGCATTGAGTCCAACAAGTTTTTCCTTGAGCACCCGCACTCGCTCCCGTTGCTTGTTGATCTCATCCTCCGTCGCCTGGTCAGCTGAAAGGATGTGGGCGGCCAGATCTTCGCCCACCTGTCCGGCCAGATGTCCCACCAGGTGCCGGGCATAATCAGCCTGCTTGTCGACCGCCAGGCGAAGGCCGAGCCCGAATTCCGCGTTGTCTTCGAAAAGTGAATTAGACCACGACGGCCCCAAACCTTGATGGTTCATCGTGTATGGGGTGGTTGGGAGATTCCCGCCGTAAATCGACGAGCATCCGGTCGCATTGGCTATCAGGCAGCGGTCTCCGAACAATTGCGTCATCAGCTTGATGTACGGCGTTTCGCCGCAACCTGCGCAGGCCCCGGAAAACTCGAAGAGCGGCTCCAGCAACTGTACGTCCTTCACCTGGCCCAGACTGAGGGGAACGCGGTCCATTTCCGGCAACTGCAGGAAGAAGTCCCAATTCTCACGCTCCTGGTCCCGCAGCGGCGCCTGGGGCGCCATGTTGATCGCTTTATGGCGGGCCTCGCTCTTGCTCTTTGCCGGGCAGACCTGGACGCAAAGGGTGCAACCCGTGCAGTCCTCCGGAGCAACCGCCAGCGTGTATTGGTATTCCTTAAAGTCCTTCCACCGCGCGCCCGTCGACTTAAAACTGGCCGGCGCTTTCTCCAGCAACTTTGGATCGTAAATTTTTGCCCGGATTACGGAATGGGGGCACACCAGGACGCACTTGCCGCACTGGATGCACAAATCTCTGTCCCACATGGGAATTTCAAGCGCAATGTTCCGCTTTTCCCATTGGGCCGTACCGGAAGGAAACGTCCCATCAGGTCTGAATGCGCTGACAGGAAGCGAATCGCCTTCACCAGCGATAATCCTTGAGGTAACGTTCCGGAGGAATTCCGGGGCGCGGGCCGGGATGGGAGGCTGAACGTCAAAATCGCTGTCGACCTGCCGGGTGACCGGGACCTCGTGGAGGTTGTTGAGGGCCTGGTCGACTGCGGCAAAGTTCTTTTGAACAATCGTTTCTCCGCGCTTTCCATAGGTCTTTTCGATGGAATGCTTGATCTGCTGGATGGCCTCATCACGTGGAAGCACGCCGCTAAGAGCAAAAAAGCAGGTTTGCATCACGGTATTGATCCGTCCGCCCATGCCGGTATCCCTGGCCACCTTGACGCCGTCGATTACATAGAATTTCAACTTCTTGTTAACGATGTGCTTCTGGGCCGTGCGCGGAAGATGTTCCCAGACGTCTTCAGGTCCATAGGGGGAATTCAGCAGAAAAGTTGAACCCTGCTCCGCTGCTCCCAGAACGTCAAAACGCTCGAGGAATCCGAACTGATGACAGGCCACAAAGTTAGCCTTGTTGATGAGGTAGGTTGAATGGATGGGCTTTTTCCCAAAGCGCAGATGCGAAACCGTCACTGAACCGGACTTCTTGGAATCATAAACAAAGTAACCCTGCGCGTAGTTCTCTGTTTCTTCCCCGATGATCTTGATGGAGTTCTTATTGGCGCTCACCGTGCCGTCAGAGCCGAGACCGTAAAAGATAGCCCGCACCGCTCCCGGATTTTCAGTTGAGAACTCGGGGTCAAAAGAAAGGCTGGTGTGAGAAACATCATCGACAATGCCGATGGTGAAGTGGTTTCTTGGTTTTCCTTTTGACATTTCATTCAAAATCGCCTTCACCATTGCCGGCGTGAATTCCTTGGAAGAAAGCCCATAGCGCCCGCCGATCACGTTGGGGGTGACGCTGAATTTTGCCTCCGGGGCGAGGGCTGCCTCATGAAGCGCCGTCACCACATCCATGTAGAGCGGCTCGCCGATGGCGCCAGGTTCCTTGGTGCGATCAAGGACCGCAATGGTTCTCACGGTCGGCGGCAGTGCGGCAACAAAGTGCTCCAGAGAAAATGGGCGGTAGAGGCGGACTTTAATCAGACCGACCTTTTCACCTTTCTCAATAAGGTGTTCCACGGCTTCCTGGGCGGCCTCCGCGCCTGAACCCATCATCACAATCACGCGCTCCGCGTCGGGAGCGCCCGCGTAATCAAACAGGTGGTAAGACCGCCCAATAATCTTCGCAAATCGCTCCATCACGTCCTGGACGATCGTCGGGCAGGCCAGATAAAAAGGGTTGGCAGCCTCGCGGGCCTGGAAAAAGACATCCGGATTTTGCGCCGTGCCCCTGATGAATGGATGGTCCGGCGATAGGGCTCGTTCCCGGTGGGCCCTGACGGCGTCCTGGTCCATCAGCGCCCTGATGTCGGCCGCTTCAATCTGTTCTACCTTTGAAATCTCGTGCGAGGTGCGAAACCCATCAAAAAACTGGAGGAAAGGGACCCTCGATTCCAGCGTGGCCGCATGTGCGATCAGCCCCAGATCCATGGATTCCTGGACTGTATTGGACGCCAGCAGCGCAAAGCCGGTGGCTCGCGCGGCCATCACATCGCTGTGATCTCCGAAAATGGAAAGGGCGTGTGTTGCCACCGTCCGGGCCGCCACGTGGAGGACTGCAGGCGTCAGTTCACCGGCCATCTTATACATGTTCGGAATCATCAGAAGGAGCCCCTGCGACGAAGTAAAAGTGGTACCTAAAGCTCCCGCCTGGACGGCCCCGTGCAAGGCTCCTGCAGCGCCGCCCTCGCTCTGCATTTCCATCACTTTGGGAACCGCGCCCCAGATGTTCGGCCTGCCTTCCACTGCCCACTGATCGGCGAGTTCACCCATGGGGGACGAAGGGGTAATCGGATAGATGGCAATCACTTCACTCGTCGCATAAGCTACGGACGCAGTAGCCTCATTGCCGTCAATTGTGCGCATGGCTCTTGCCATCTTTTCCCTCCGTGCCGATGAAAACTTCGTTACAAATCAAGGCTAGGCCAGAGGGGCCTCTCCCGCAGTGATGAGCGTCACATTTTGGGGGTACCATCGATTTAGTGGAAAGTCATGGATGAGGCCTTCACCGGGACAAATCGAGGGATTTTCGTCTTCATGGCCGGCCGGGGCCCGGTTCGGTTGCAAGCGTTGTATTAGCCTTGGTTTACCTGTAGACTGGAACTATCGGTTCATACGGTTTTTTCGGGATTTGCCTTCTTATGGCGGGTGGCGGCGATTCTTGGCCCACTCGGAAAAGGCAAGCGATTCCACCTCGCCAGGCGGTTAGCATGGCTCACGTAAACGGACACGCCGGACACAATGGCTCAGAGGACAGTTCCTTGCCCGCATTCCCGCACGGCACAGTTGTCGAAATCGCAAGGGAAGCCGTCCAGCAGCAGGAGAAGAATTCAGGGCTGGAAGCGGCAGGCAGGGACGACAAGAGCGCTCACCAGATTGACGAATGGGCCCGTGTTTCACGACTGGCTATCAAATATCTTGATCGCTGCGTTTCCCTTGAACGGCAGGTCCTGCAAGGTAATAAGCCTGAAGCTATTCATGGCCTGAGGGTGGCGACCCGGCGGCTCCAGCAGGTAATGGACCTGGTTTATCCCTCGCCTCATTCCGGAGAGATTCGGAAAATATATCGCGGACTCAAGCGGTGCCGAAGCGCCCTGTCTGAAGTCCGGAATTATGACGTATTGCTCGGCCGTGTCGACATCGCACTTTCGCGCAAACGCACGGCCCGCCGTGAAGCGTGGGAAGCCATCGGAGACTATCTCAGGGAGTTGCGTTCCGCAAGATTCGAAAAATCCCTGCGCAAGCTGGCCAAGGCCAACCTTTCGTCGATCTATCTTCGTCTGAGAGAATGCCTCCCTTCCAACCGGGGAGCTGCTCACGAGGCTGTCGCTTCGGGCCGGAATGGAAAAGACGTCGGCCTGACAAGCGAGCAATTCTACCATCGTATCAGCGAAAACCTGAAAACCCTTTGGTCAGGTCTCGAAAAGGAAATCTCGCGATCGCGCCATGAGCGCGGTGCCTCGGTTTTGCACCGTACCCGTATCACGGCCAAGCGCGTCCGCTACCTGATTGAAGTGATTCATGCCTTCGACGTTTCAGGAAGCAAGGAGGCCTTGATCTGGCTTCGAAGTTTCCAGACGCAACTTGGAGACTGGCACGATCTGGTGGTGTTTGAGGAGGCGGTCATCGAAATGATTGCTGACCGGGACTTCCTGCGCGACCACCTGGAGCTGGCCATCCAGGTAGAACGGTTGGTGATAAGAAATCGGGCGTTGAAATTAAAAGTCGAGAAGCAGTACTTTGCGATGATCCGTGACAGGGCCGGCTACGCCAAAATGAAGGACTGGGTGCGTGCGATAGTGGATTCGCCGGAGGCCCAGTTTGCCCCGCCATAAGGCTGTCGCTCTCAGCTTGCGGACTCGTTGGTTTCCGGCGCAGGTGGGTTCTCAGCGGCTGGCGCCTCGCGAGGCCCCTGGACTGCCACCGCATCGAGCGAGGGCAGCAGGCCGTCTGCCAGCACATCGCTGATCCCTTCCCGCAGATCTTCAAAAACCAGAGGGATGTCCTGGGTGGCGTCAATCACCTTGAATTGATACTCTTCCACGAGGTTTTCAAACTCCGCCAGCAGGGCTGTCTGGTACTTCCGGAAACTCTCATACATGTCTTCGCTTGGGTTCAGGTCCATGCCGGATTCCCAGTAATCAAAGCCCGTTGAGAAAACCACGCGTGGAATCAGGTCATCCACCCCGATCCGGAGATAAAAAACGGCGTCCGGAATCAGCGCAAACCGGTAGAGGTTTCGCACCCAGGCCGGATCAATTCCGCGGATCACCGCCCGGGCGATCAGGGAGTAAATATAGCGGTCCGTCAGGACCACAAACCCGGCGCGCAATGCCGGGACAATTTCATTTTCCAGCCGGTCGGCAAAATCCGTGGCGTAAAAAAGGTTCAGAGTCACCCGTCCCAAAGTGTGGCCCTGCTTGGCCTGTTTGATGCCCTTTCCGGCCAGCTTGGAGCGGGTCATGCCGGTATCCACAACCGCACGGCCCTGTTGCTCGAGCCAGGGTTTCAGCAACTGAATCTGCGTCGAGCGCCCAACGCCATCCGTGCCCTCAATCACAATCAATCTGCCCGGGAGGTTTTCCAATTTCATCTCCGGCAATACGACGCCGTAGGTTGATCTCATGGTGCCACCCTCAATCTTTTTGCTTGCGCCAGCTTTGCCTTCACCAGTTGCCGCATCCGGGTTTGCTGCTCCTCGATTGGCAGCGTGGCGTCCACCACGGTCAGTTCGAACTCCTGAACCATTTTGTCGTACTCTCCGAGAATATGGCCCTGAAAAAGCTCGAAACTTTCGACGGGGTCGCCACTTAGTTCCAAATCCATTCCAGCCTCATAAAACTTAAAGCCGCTGCGGCCGTTCAGGAGGCGCTTCATGGCAACCTCCAGGGGAACGCGGAAATAGAAGGCCAGCGTGGGCTTCACGGCAAAGGCGTAAAGTTCCCGCACCCAATCCGGATCCATCCCGCGCGCCACATCCCGCGCAAACGCCGTGTAAATGTAGCGGTCGCACAACACCACCGCGCCTGCCTTCAACAGCGGAATAATATTGTGTTCCATCCGATCGGCAAAGTCGGTGGCGTGAATCAGGCAGAAACTGGCCGGAGTCAGCATCTTTTTCTTTTTGCCACGACGCGTGGTGTCACGCACCAGAGGTGACGAGTTCCATTCACTGAAGACGGTCCCGTACCCTTCAGCCCGAAGCCACTGATGGAGGAGGTTCAGCTGTGTCGATTTGCCGGAGCCGTCGATGCCTTCGACAACAAACAGCTTCCCTGGAAATCGATGTTCACCATAACGTTTCATGGGAAAAAACCCGCGCGTGTGAGAAGCATCCAGCGAGCAGATTTAACTATAGCATACTGATGACAGGCCTTGAAGCTGTACCATATAAACAGGCAGGCCCTCGGAGGCCAGACAGTAGGCTACGATGACAAAGTCAGGGAGGACGTGAAAATAATGACGCAACTGGCGAATCACTGGCAGGAGTGGGCAATTTCCGGCGGGACCCTGGTTGGAGCGATTGTTCTCTCTCTCATCGCTCATAAAATTCTGTTTATCGCCGGAAAGCGGCTTGCTAAAAGAACGGGCAGCGTGATTGACAACTCACTGGTCGAGCACGGAAGCACGCCCGCCAGGCTGATCCTCCCGCTGCTTGCCTTGTTTCTCGCCCTGCCTGCCACTACTTTGCCGCCGGAGTCCATGGGAATTATCCGGCACATCATCGCCCTGGGCATGATTGCCGCGGTCGCCTGGCTGCTCATCGTCCTGATCGATGTTTTTGAGGACGTTGCCAAGGACAGATACAAGATCGGCGTCCGTGATAACTTGCGGGCGCGCAAGATTCAGACGCAAATTCACGTTCTTCGAAGGACGGCCACGGTCGTCGCCTGCATTGTCGCATTTTCGGTGATGCTGATGACATTCCCGGGCATCCGGCAGTTCGGCGTCAGCCTTTTTGCATCGGCTGGAATCGTCGGAATCATTGTCGGCATGGCCGCGCGGCCCATGCTTTCCAATCTGCTGGCCGGACTCCAGATCGCCCTGACCGAACCCATCCGGATCGAGGACGTGGTAATAGTGGAAGGGGAATGGGGATGGATCGAGGAAATCGCCACCACTTACGTAGTGGTCCGAATATGGGATCTCCGCAGGCTGGTAGTTCCCATCTCCTACTTTATCGAACACCCTTTTCAGAACTGGACTCGCGTCACCGCAGATCTGCTGGGGACGGTCTTTCTTTACACCGACTATACCGTGCCGGTAGAGGAAATCCGCCAGGAACTTCACCGCATCCTGAAAACCACCGACCTGTGGGATGGAAAGGTCTGGGTAGTCCAGGTCACTGACGCTACCGCGCAGGTAATGGAACTGCGCGCCCTGATGAGCGCCTCCGATTCATCCAAGTCCTGGGACCTGCGCTGTCTCGTTCGCGAGCGGTTGATCACGTTTCTGCAGGATAAGTATCCGCAAAGCTTGCCCAGGACGCGCGTGGAAATGCGCCGGCAAGACGCACAACCCGACGCTCCTTTGATGGGACCGCCGCACGCCCACTGAGTTCCGCAGGCAAGGGCATCCGCGCGGCATGTCTGCGGCAGACAATCCGTCACTTCAGCGCGCTGTGCAGGGATTCGACAATCGAATTGGTATCCGCAGGTGTCAGCGATGAGGAAACAAAGTTATAAGTCTTTCCTGATTTCAGAATAATGTGGAAAGTCCCGGTGTTCAGGCCGAAAAAGACATTGGGGGCAATTTCCTGGATGTCACTCGATCTGGCGTTGAAAACGGCTTTGCCGTCTTGGTCATACTCGAGCGTACCGCTTTTCACGACCAACTCCCCCTTGGCTTTCCCAGGATTTTGCAGAATGCTCGTGGCGTCTCCAAGGTTGTAGACGCTCCATTGCTGGGTTGGAGTGTTTGCCTGCGATGGAGTCTTTTCCGCTTTGGTTCCGGCCTGTGCTGAACTTTCCCCGCCAACTTCAAAGCTTGTCTCCACCTCGCTGTCGTCGGGATTAATGACAAACAGGCTCGTTTTGCCTGCGGGCGCGTTGGGCGCCACTTCAATCTGCGCCACCAGTTGCGTCGATTTCTTGAAATCAGTTCCAAGGACACGAATGCCGGGATTAGAGAAAGCAACCCTGGCGCCCTGCTTGAAGTTCTTGCCCGTCACCTTCACAGTCTGCTTGCTGCCAGGCGCAGCCTGATCAGGATTAACCCTGGTTACAACAGGCGG
>DATEKC010000009.1:0-14561 GCA_035277665.1 Terriglobia bacterium | reverse complement strand
CCCATGTCACAAATTCTCAGCGTCACCTTGCTCGAAAAAATGCCGATTTTACAGGCTCTTTCGCACATAAACGGTTTGGATCAATTGGGTACTCCGCACAACCAGTTGAATCTATTCCACTAATGACCGGACAGTAGTGATCATTCATAACTCATAATTCATCCTGCAATCGTCAGACAAGCAACAACCGGCGTTTTGCGATGAGCTGCGTTATGAGCCCTGTTATTCCTCTTTGCCTTTGCGCTCCTGCCACAGGTCGAAGGCTTTTTCCAGCGCCGCTTCTATCAAGTCAGGCATGCGTTCAACGGTGCGGCCGAGCGAGCCTCCGGTTCCCAGACGATGCACGGTCAATTCGCCTCCGCGGACGGCCACCAGCGCCACCGGGTTCAACCGGATGCCGCCGCCCCCGCCGCCGCCTTCCCCGCTGCCGCCCCTTTTGACGCTTTTGCTGTCAGACTCGCCGACTCCGCCGCCCGCTCCCGCTCCGAGCGAAACGCGGGAGATGGGCACGATAACGTATTCGCCCATGGCGATAGGCGCACCGACAATGGTTTCGGTTCTTGCCAGGTCCTTGAGTTCTCCAATCAGGCTTTTCAGAATTTCTTGTGCCGGATTCACAGTCCCTCCTTTGGTACGGTGATGTGTCTTGCTCCTTCAGTTTGATGGCCGCAGCAGGAACGAAATCAATGCGGCCGCGCGGCCGAAAAGGCCCGCCATTGCCTGAATACGGCCCGGTAAGGTAGACCGGGCAGGAAGTACAGAAACGCTTTGAAGATGCGATGCGGATGAAAACGCAGTTCGAGGAGCAGGCTGTTTTCGCCCTTGAAGTTCACCCGAATCGCTTGCCGGCGTCCAGGGTTTGTAACTGCCAGTGCGCCCGCCAGCAGGCCATTCAGCGCGGGATCGGGCAATGACACATCGCTCGCGAGGCCCCGCAGATCGACCGAACTGAAAATACGCCGCAGGAGCACGGACAGTTGCCGGGCCAGCGCGCGCCGGATGCCGGAATCACCCAGACAACGCACGAAAAATCGCCCTGCGGAGCGGCGCTTGCCAAACTTCTGGACGGTGACCCCGGTGCCTGCAGGTTTTTCTTTTTTCGTTGCGGCGGCTTGCTTTTCGGGAATCAGGAACGGCTTGCCGAACGCTTTGAAAAACTTCCGGCCTTCCGTCCAGGGAAGCGGTATCTGGAATTCCAGCGTCAGCAGCCAGCGGACGCGCAGTTGCTGCTCGCGCGAATCCACCGCAATCACCACCGGACTGAATACCACGACCGCCAGCAGAAAGGCTGCAACGCAAATCGCGATGAGCAAGGTTTCCACCAACGCCCTCCCAGCCCTTTCAGGATGCTGGAGCGACCGCCAGGTTCAAGGTTCCGCCCTTTCCAGAATTCTACGCCCGATGCGGCCTGGACTCCAACCCGGAATGCTAAATTGGCTGCGCAAGTGGGCATCCGTTGGCACTTCGTCAGACACTTTGTGACTTAAGATGATGAGATTCGTGACGCATCACGCTAAAGTTTCCGGATGACCGATGATGCAAATTCCTCGGTGGTGTTTTTCCCGCCCAGGTCCGGCGTGCGGACTTTCTTTTCTCCCGTTACTGTCTTGAGCGCCTGCATGATGCGCCTGCCAGTTTGGGGCTCGCCCAAGTGGTCCATCATCATGGCGGAGGCCCAGATGGCGGCGATGGGGTTCGAGATGCCGCGGCCTTCAATGTCGGGCGCGCTGCCGTGCACGGGCTCAAACATCGAGGGGCCCAGTCGCCTGGCGGGGTTGAGATTGGCGCTGGCGGCGAGACCCAGGCTGCCCTGCAGCGCCCCTCCCAGGTCAGTGAGGATGTCGGCAAAAAGGTTGGAGCCCACCACCACGTCCAGACTCTCCGGATGTGTAATCATGCGCGCCGCAAGCGCGTCCACGTGGTAGTTGGCCACACTCACGTCAGGATAATCGCGGGCCACGGCGCGCAGAACTTCATCCCACATCACCATGGCGTATTGCATGGCGTTGGACTTGGTGGCGCTGGCCAGGCGCTTGCGCGGGCGGCGCTGCGCCTGCTCAAAAGCGTAGCGCATAATCCGTTCCACGCCCTTGCGCGTGAAGACGGATTGCTGCACGGCCACTTCGTCTGGCGTGCCCGGCTTGAAGCGTCCGCCCATGCCGCAGTATTCACCCTCGGAATTTTCGCGCACAAAGAGCATGTGGATGTCGTCCGCAGTCTTGCCGCGCAGCGGAGAATCAAGCCCGGGAAGGATTTCAACCGGGCGCAGGTTGGCATAAAGGTCGAACTCGAAGCGGATGCGCAGCAGCAGCTCGCGCAGCGAGATGTGGTCCGGCACGCTGGGATGCCCGATGGCGCCCAGCAGGATGGCGTCAAACGGGCGCAACTGTTCAAGCCCGTCCGCCGGCATCATCCGGCCTGCGCGCAGATAATATTCGCAGCCCCATTCGAACGATTCGAAAGCCAGCGTGAAGCCTTCGGCAGCGGCTTCGAGCACTCGAACGGCCTGCGGAACGACTTCCTTGCCAATGCCGTCGCCGGGCAGAAGCGCAATGCGATAGTTTTTGGCCATGCGCTCGATTTTACACGGAAACACCTTGCGTCGCCGCTGCCGATACGTGCCGCCCTTCGAGTACAACCCGAAGCGGAATGGGGGGGGAAATTTTTGCCTGGTGGCAAACTTCTCATGATTCTGAGTATATTTTTATTTGCCAAAGTGAGAGGCGCACGGGGCCGGCAGAGAGATTCCAATATGGACAGAAGACAATTCATGGCCGGGCCACTCGCCGCCGTGAGTGTGGCGGGAATTCTGATCGTCCTGGTGATCACCTGGAAGCCCGCGATTCCCCGGGCGCAAAAAGTGGGGCGCACCATCACCGGAAGTTTCCCCGCTCCTCGCAATGCCCGGCAGACAGTTTTCTATGTGGCCACGGACGGGGACGACTCCTGGACAGGTAAGCTGGCCAGACCCGACTCGATGCAAACCGATGGCCCCTTTCTTACCGTGCAGCGGGCGCAGAATGCCATCCGCGGTTTGATAGCCAGCGGACCGCTGAAGGCATCGGTGACGGTTTATATCCGCGGCGGCCGATACGCGCTCGCAAAGCCCCTGGTCTTTACGCCGGATGATTCCGGCACGCCCAGGGCCCCCATCACCTACACGGCGTATCTCCGCGAAAAACCGGTGCTGAGCGGCGGAAGGGAAAGTCGCGGCTGGAAGCGGGTGACGGACCGCAAACTACTGAAGCAGGCCGGCGGCGAACTCTGGATGGCGCGCGTGCCGGGCGTGAAGGAAGGCAAATGGTATTTCCACGAGCTGTTCGTCAACGGGCATCGAAGGCCGAGGGCGCGAACTCCGAACACCGGGTTCTTCCACGTGGACGGCAAGATCGGTCACGATGAGCGGGCGCAGTTGAAATTCTACCCGGGTGATATCCGGCCCGAATGGGCGGCGCAGGGTGATGTGGAAGTCATAGCCTTGCAGGCATGGGCCGAATTCAGGATGTATATCCATACCGTGGATGAAGCCACAAGCACGGTGACGCTTTCAACCAAGCCCGCGCCCTCGAACCGCGCCGACAATGCGCGCTACTGGGTGGAGAATACGCTGGACGCGCTGGATGCCCCGGGCGAATGGTACCTGGACCGGAAGAACGGAATTCTCTACTATCGCCCTGAGCCCGGAGAACGGATGAACCGCGTCCATGCGATTGCGCCCTTGCTCGAACAGCTGGTGCGCTTTGAGGGACGCGGCGGCTGGGTCCATGACATCCGATTGCGCGGGCTGACGCTGAGTGACACAGACTGGACAATCGGCCCCAACGGCTACGTCGATACGCAGGCGGCCCAGGAGATTCCGGCGGCAGTCGAGGGAACGGGCGCGCGCGCGATTGATATCGAGAAGTGCGAGTTCGCGCACCTGGGCGGATATGCTGTGGCCTTTGGCGGGGCCGTGACCGGGCCGCGAGGCGCACGCCAGGGCTCGAAGCACGACCGCATTGCCGGCAACGACATGCACGACCTTGGCGCGGGCGGCATCCAGATCGGCGATCCGAAAATTCCCGGCAGTGATGCGCAGGCAACGGATGGAAACGTGGTGTCCAACAATCACATTCACGATATCGGCCAGGTTTTTCCCGCCGCAGTGGGCATCTGGGTTGGGCAGAGCAGCAACAACATCATTTCGCACAACCAGATTAACGACACCTATTACACCGCGATTTCAGTGGGCTGGACCTGGGGCTATGGAACCACTGCCGCCCGAGGCAACGTGCTGGAGTTCAATAAGATTTACAACATCGGCCGCGGATTGCTGAGTGATATGGGCTGCATTTATACCCTGGGCGTACAGCCGGGAACAGTGGAGCGGAACAACCTTTGCCACGACGTCAGCCGCTACCGCTACGGCGGCTGGGGCCTTTACACGGACGAAGGCAGCAGCGACATCATCCTCGAGAATAATGTTGTTTACCGCACCGAAGATGGAGGCTTCCACCAGCACTACGGCGCCAACAACATCGTCAGAAATAACATTTTTGCCTACGGCAAGGAAGCGCAGATCCGGCGCACGCGCGAGGAAAACCATCTGAGCTTCACTTTTGAGCACAACATCGTTTACTGGGATTCCGGCAAGCTGCTGGATGGAAGCTGGGCCAATAACGAATTCCATTTCGACCACAATCTCTACTACCACACGGAAGGCCAGCCCATAAAATTCGGCAAGCTGTCTTTCGCCGAGTGGCAGGCGCGCGGGCAGGACGTGCATTCGCTGATCGCTGACCCGTTATTCGTTGATCCTTCACACGGCAATTTTTCTCTCAAGGCCGGATCGCCGGCTTTCACGATTGGCTTCAAACCCATCGACCTCAGCCAGGTTGGGCCGCAATAGCGGAAGGCGGTTATTACCTGCGCCGGGCTATGCGCGGGCGCGCTGGGATATTCTGGGCGCCTCATAGCGCACCTGCAGGTACGGAGTTTCCAGCCGTTTCTGGCCTTCATATTTCGAGGTCAGGCAACTGTCGAGAATGCCGCTCACCATCAGAGTCCGCTCGACAGGATAAGGCGCCTTGCCGGTCATAAACATCTCCTCAATCTTGCTGACTAGGCAGGCGGAATAGGTCACGTTCGGATTGGGAGTGAGCAGAAACTGTGTGGACTGGATTTGCCGAAAACCTTTCACGCGGGCGGCAAAGTTGTAATCCTCGACGGCGCCGTTCAACATCAGCAGTGTCGTGCGCAGGCCGTCGTTGTGCTCGATGAAATACGCCCACGGGTCTTTCACCAGACCCTGCAGCGTGCCGTTGGCCAGCAGATCCTGCGTGCGGCCGTCTTTCACGCTCAGGCCCTGGAATGTGTCGCTGCGGGAGAGCGCGGCTTCCAGTAGGGCCCTTGACCATCGTCCTTCGCGGCCCGCTTTCCACACTGCATCGCCGGTGACCAACTGCACAGACTTCACGCCTGTCTCCCCGCCTTTTCGGCGCTCGATCATGCACTGCATGCCCTCGAGCGCGTGGTAATCCATGGCGTCGGACCCGCCTACGCCCACCATCAGCGCCTCTTCAATCTCGCAGCCAAGGGGCAGTTCGATGTCGGGCAGGCGCCAGGTGACGGGAAGGCTGGAGCCGGCCAGCATGGGAAAATTCATTCGATGGTGGGCCGCTACCATCCATTGGGCCTTCTTGAAGTCGTAAGAAAGGTTCTTATCGTTGTAAACGGGAACCACGCGGCCGTCTTTTTCAAAGACGTCGACCACCTGCTTGAAAAACTCATACCGCGGATAGAGAATCTGCCCCTTTGCGTTCCGCGGGTAATCACCGTGCTCGCCAACCGTCAACACCGCGTCGACGGCCAGCTTGTCGCCGCCGCAGCGCAGCGCCTCGGCAATGGTGGGATAGACAGTAAAGCCAAACTCTTTGGCCCGCTGGGCGCTCAGGTCGTTTTCGGGCTTCTGGTCGACATAAAGCGACACTACCTTCACGTCCGGATGGTGCCACGCGCCCCCGATGGGGTAGCCCACCAGAAAGCGGTCGCCGATGTGCTGGGCGTGCGACAGGTAATAATAAACGGTTGCGATGACTGCAATGCGTCGAGGCATAGGAGTCAGGTTCTCCAGAAAGTGGATTCTTTCGTCGACTGATAGCTGATGTTCAGGTGCGGCGTCTCATAGCGCGCCTTGCGGTAGAGGCTTTCCATTCCGGCCGCCGTCAGTCCCGTGGTCAGCAGCGTTCGCTCCACCGGGTAGGAGGTCCGGCCGGTCAGGATCATCTTTTCCATGTAGTGCACCAGGGGGCTGAAGAAGTTCGCCAGCGTCGTACGGCCCGGCGGCATGGGCAGATACATCTGCGTGGAAAAAATTCCCGGGCGGCCGTCAATGCGGGCGGCAAAGTTGAAGTCCTCCACCAGCCCGTTCATCAGCAGCATGGTGCACTGCACGCCGTCCAGGTGCTCGTAGTGATAGGCCACGGGATCTTCTACCAGCCGCCGCATTTCGTCGTCGGTGGGATAGATGTCGTTGTAGGTGGGCCTGGCGGGCGTGAGCGTATGGCTGCGGCACAAAGCCGCTTTCATCAGGTCTCGCGACCACACTTCTTCCTGGAGCGCTTTCCAGAAATCCTCTCCCCGGTAGGCCTGCAGCCACTTCACCCCAACCTCGCCGCCCTTGCGCCGTTCCACCATGCATTGCAGCGTTTCCAGCGCGTGGAAGTCGTAGCTGTCCACGCCGCCCCAGGCAACGCAAACTGCCTCTCGCACCCGCCCGACGGATGGCATCTCGAGCGAGGGCGTTCGCCAGGTGACCGGCAGGCTCGAGCCGGCCATGAACGGGAAACCCATCTGCCGCGAAGTGTCGTACATCTTCCGCGCCCAGTCGCAGTTCCAGGAAAGGTGCTTGTCATTGTAGACGGGCACAACGCGGCCGCTTGATTTGAACACCTTCACGATCTGCTCGAAGAACTGATAGCGGGGGTAGAGCGTCTGCCCGAGTTTGTTCCGCGGATAGTGGCCGTGTTCGCCGATCAGCAGCACCGCATCCACCGCCAGCTTACTGCCGCCCAGGGTGAGAGTTTCGGCAATGGTGGGATAGATCTTCATCGTCGGGAACAATTTGGCGCGCTCGCGGCTGAGATCGTCCTTTTCCACCTCGTCGACGTAAAGCCCCACCAGGTCGACGGGCGGGTGGTGCCACGTGCTGTTCCAGCCGTAGCCAAACAGGAACCGGTCCACGATTTGCTGGGCGTGAGAATACTTGAAGTAAATGGTGGTCACTGCGGCGATCCGGGGCCGCTTGCTGCCTTGTCCTCTGCCGGATGCCACCTTGGCCCATGCCGTTGGTCCGGCAGTGGAGGCCAGCATCGCTGCCAACATTTCGCGCCGAGTCATCATTCAACACTCCCACAAAACGAGCCTGGAAATCCTCTGAAGCAGCCGTGCTGTCTTCAGTTCTGGTTCATCTTTGCCGTTCAGAGCAAGCAGCAAACTACTACAGCCTTGCGCACCGCGCAATAGCATTCTGTGCTGTTTCGCGCTTTCCGGTTATCGAGGCAAAACCCAACCTCCGGGAAACCGCAAAGCACATCGGCGGAAGGAACTCCTTTGCAGAATCGGACCTGCTCGCCATCGGGACACCATCGAAGGGAGGGTCAAATTTTCAATTGCCGAAGATCGATTTTGTCGCGGTCCCAAACGCCCAAGCCCAGCGCGCCCGCAATCTCCACGTGCTCGGGCTGCCGGTGCACGAACGTACTGAATTTATCGGGCGCTGCCTCGAAGAGGTCCTTCATTCCCACCGCGGCTCTTTTGGCGTCAATGACCTCCCAGCCCACATGGTCGAGCGCCACCGGATCCGAGGCAAAATAGAGCGTGCGATGTTCCCAGACGAACTCAGGCCTTGCGCCGGGCCCGCCGTCATACAAGCCCTTGACGCCATCGAGGATGTGGAGAACGGCTTTGTTGCGGATGACCGGCAAGGACACAACCGCGGGGATGAAGGCATTGCAGGCATTCAGCGTGGAGGTAGAGTGGCTGCGGTTGACGTTGTTTACGAGCCCGTGCGACATGTTCTTCAGGGCCAGCGTCACTCCTGCTGACTGGTGGTCTTTGAGCACGGGAACGTTGATCAGCTTATTCACCTGGCGGGTGATAAAGCGCGCCGCGAAAGATCGCCGCGCCCTGGCGTCGTCGACGCCGTAACCCGGCAGAGTCAGCGCCATGTCCAAGTAATGGTCCGGGTCATAACCATCCATCCCCAGCTGAACGTGCTCGAAGTGGTCGGCCGCGTAGGAAGTGCGCACGCCTTCGGGCAGCCACTTATCATATCCTGCCTGGAAAAACTGGTCCCGGTAACGGTCGTAAACAATAATGTCCTGGTTTCGGACGCCGGCGGCCTTGAGGCCGGCGATGATTTCGCGAACCACGGTTGCGTCCGACTTCAACATCGGCTGGCCTACCGGGTTGAGCTTGATTCCCACAACATCCCCGGGCCCGAAAAAAAGGCGCCAGGCATCGGCCCATGAGTCCGCTCCGGTCAACTCCGTCATACCGCGCCGCATCATCTGCTGCACGGCGCCTGCCTGATACTTGCCGGAGACGAGAACGGCGGGATTTTCCACGGAAACCACGCGGCCCGGAAAAGGTCCCGGCATGCGGAGCTTGCTGGCGTCAGTTTTCGATTCCGGGCGGGCAGCCATGGCCAACAACTTTGCGCTGGCCGCAGCAGCAGCCCCGCCCCCCATGGCCTTCAACCATTCACGACGGTTAAATTGCATATGCACCCCCTGCTGGCCATCAACGTATCACCGAAGTTGTAGCAATACAATTCAAAAGCCGCCTGTGGCAGGGAGCAGCCGGTCGGACATGAACGTCTGCCGGCGCGGGCCTGCAGATTTAACATTTTGGAGCTAATCTTTTACAAGACCTTCCCCATTTTTTAAGGCATTGCTGCGGATCTGCTACCGCCGCGCTTTCCTGAAACTCAGCACGGGTGGAGATTTGATGGCCAGCGGCAAATGCGAAGCACGATCGCACTCTCATGCCCGAGCAGCCCGGCGAAAAGGGGCCAGCGGGGGGGCAACTTTGTGGGCGAAAATCCTCGGGTTCGTTTTTCGCCAGGTGCGAATCTAAAGGACCTCTTGGGTTCGTTTTTGGGTTCGTTTCGGCTAACATGTGTAGCCTGTCTCTTTGTTTTCAATAACTTCTTGGCTTCGTTTCTGCAAATAACATCTTTTTGTCCCACAATTTAATGGCCGAACCTAGCCCAATAATTTCTTCAGCCACTTACGGACATTAAAACTGTCCAGCCAGACTACTAAAGTTTCCGATAAGAAACCCGCCGCCCCCAACCGGCGTCTTAGTTGGACTAGCATACTAGGCCATCGGATGTCAAGCGAAATCGGCCGGGAGTTTCCTCATTTTTTCGCCGGGTGCAGCTGCGGCGCCGCTATTGACGCGCTAATCCGAGCGGAGCACTCGCCTTGCCCGGTTGCGTTCGCTGAGGTTCGGGGTGCGCCTGCTTGCTGAAAACAAGGCGCCTCCGCCTGTTCCCGGGTCTCGCTACCTATGTGCCGCCCGCTTTAAACCTGGGATTTTTCACCGGCAGGCTTGCCGTCCGCAATTGTCCACTTTCGGGAAATTCTATCTCCTGGATTTTCTGCAGGCAGGAGCAAAAGCCCTTAAATTTTGAGGAATGTCCTTTTATCTTTTACAATTGACTTTTCTGGTTTTCGGGTCTACATGTCCACAGGGAAGAATTCAGTTCTGGGATTTGCGCGGAGCATGTACGGGCGCATCGAGCGACCGATTTCTTCCCTTTCGCTCATCGGCGGGTTCGTGTTTGACACGTTCACGCTGACGCGCGTGGACATTCCCTGGGACAACATCTGGGTTGCCTGCCATCTTGCCGTGGTGACCGTCTGCGTCATCTGGATCAACCTGCTGAAGGACGCCCGGGATGAGCACGGGGTGCGGCCTGAAGCAGACCCGCACAGGCTTTATTTCTGGCTTGTCAACCTCATCCAGTTTGCCTTTGGAGGCCTCCTTTCTGTCTTTCTCGTCTTCTATTTCCGCAGCGGAACCATCTGGACAAGCTGGCCGTTTCTCTTGATGCTTGCCCTGGCTTTTATTGCCAATGAATCCCTGAAGCGCCGCTATGCGCGCCTCTCCTTCCAGATTGCGCTGCTGTTTCTGGCGCTGTATGCGTTTGCGATTTACATGATGCCGATGCTTCTGCACCAGATCAATTCAAGAGTATTTCTGACCAGCGGCATCGCCAGCGTGGCTGCAATCGGTGTCGTGCTTCTCATCCTTGCGGTTTTTTCACGCCGGAATTTCCACGGACGAAGCGGCTGGGCGACCCTGGCTTCCATCGCTGGCATTCTGGTCATTGTGAACGGCCTTTATTTCCTTAACCTCATCCCGCCGCTTCCTTTATCTTTGAAGGAAGCCGATATCTACCACTCGCTCACCGTGAAGGGTCCCGGAAATTACACTGCGGCCGGTGAACGTCAAATCACGGACGGATTTGCTTCCATGGGTTTCATCAGACGATTTTTCTCTCTCCGCCAGACCGTACACATCAAACCCGGCGACTCCCTTATTTTTTATTCGGCGGTCTTCTGCCCGACCCGGCTGAGTACGAAGATCGTTCACGAATGGCAGCACTACGATCAGTCCAGCGGCGAGTGGACTACGCGCGCGGTGGTTCCGCTTTCCGTCGTGGGAGGGCGAGGGGAAGGCTATCGGACATTTTCACACTTGTCTTCCATCAACGCCGGCCTGTGGCGCGTGGACGTGGAAACCCCAGGCGGACTGGCCATTGGCCGCTTCAATTTTCGCGTCGTCGAGCAAGCCTCGGAACCGACGCTGCAAACGGAAACCATTCATTAATCCGGCGGGGTATTTTCCAGGGGCCTTTCGGCTTGAATTCCCCTTGCCAAAGCTGTGGGAAGAGGAGCTCGCCAGCCTCTGGCCGTTCACCCATGCCCGTAGCGCGTCACTCTGCTAAGATGGTGCTATGATGCCGTCCGTCGATTTTGCCTCGGCGCCCTTTCTGGTGATCTGGGAGACCACCCAGGCCTGTGATCTTTCCTGCGTGCATTGCCGCGCCTCGGCCCAGCCCTTGCGCCATCCCGAAGAGCTTTCCACCGAGGAAGGCTTCAAGCTGATGGCGGATGTTGCTCAGATGGGAACGCCGGTTTTCATCCTTAGCGGCGGCGACCCGGCCAAGCGCCCCGACCTGCTGGACCTGGTGCGCGAAGGCAAGCGGTTGGGGCTGCGCATGGGAACCGTGCCGGCCGCAACCCCCACGCTTAGTGAAGAGCTGGTGCGCGACTTGAAGCAGGCGGGACTTGACCAGATGGCGCTCAGCCTGGATTATCCCCAGGCTGATTTGCACGACGGTTTCCGCAGTGTCAAGGGCGCCTTTGCCAAAACCATGGAAGCGGCGGAATGGGCGCACCGGAATAACCTCCCTTTGCAGATCAACACCACGCTCTGGGCGGGGTCTGTGCCTTATCTCTCGGAGATGGCCGAAGTGGTTGAGCGTCTCGGGGCGGTCTTCTGGGAGGTGTTTTTCCTGGTCCCGGTTGGGCGCGGCGAAGCCCTGGATGGGATTGAAGCGCGGCGCTGCGAGGAGCTGTTTGCCATCCTCTACGAGGTTCAGAAAAAGTCTCATTTTATTTTGAAAGTCACCGAGGCGCCGCACTATCGCCGGTATGTGGCGCAGCGCGAGGCCGCAGGGGATTCAGCGCGGCCTGCGCACGGGCATCCGGGTCACGGCGGCATGGTTTCGATGCCGGAAATGCTGCGAAGGTCAGAAGGCCCGGGCCACACTATCGGGTTTGCGCCCCACGGAGTGAATGCAGGCAAGGGCTTCGTTTTTGTTTCCCACCTGGGCGAAGTTTATCCCAGCGGTTTCCTTCCCAAGTCAGCCGGCAACGTGCGGTCGCAGAGTTTAAGTGAGATTTACCGCAACTCCCCTCTGATGCGCGAACTGCGCGATCCCGATGCCCTGCACGGCCGCTGCCGCCAGTGCGAATATCGTTCCATTTGCGGCGGCTCACGGTCGCGGGCCTATGCGCTCACCGGCGACTACCTGGCCACCGACCCCTGGTGTGCATACCAGCCCCGGCGTGCCAGGGCTTAGCCGGAATTCCGGAAGGCCTCCGTTGTATACTGGGGACACCCGAAAAATGTGCAGGATTAACGCCCCGTTCAGAGGTATCAGCCAATGAAGAATCGAATGATTCGCAGCGCGAGTCGCTTCACTATCCTGGTGCTCTTTTTTTTAATTGCCGCCTGTGGTCTCGCGCCATTTTGCTTCTCTCAAGCTGCCGCGAAGAAAGTGGTCAAGAACCAGGCGGACCTTCCCAGGTTCAACTATAAGATCGCCGGAACACCCACGGAACTGCTGCAGTCCAGCGACGCCACCTTCGGCGCATTTGCGGCCCGGGTGAAGAACGACGTCGCCTCAGTCATCGAGAACTACGATGTGCAGGACCACGCCTCGATGCGCGAATTGCTCGGCGTGAAAGTCGATCTGCAGTTGCTGGCTGGCGACAACCAGGGCGCGCTTGAAACCGTTGAAAAACTCCGCGCGGCACAAGACAAGCCGGACGCCAAACTGCTGACCGGCCTCTCGACCCGGGCCATGATAGAAGCGGAAAAGGCCACCGGCCACACCTCCGGCGCCGATTACCTCGAGGCCTTTCAGAAAGCCTTCGCGGCGGAAGTCAAGCCGTTGCCGTGGCCGGTTGTAGGCACCATGATCAAGCAGGAAAAGAGCAGTTTTGAAATCATCACGCCGGCGCTGATTCTGGGCAGCGTCAAAGCAAACATCGAGCCCGCCGTCGCCAAGCGCCACAGCCTCAGCAACGACCTAGCCTGGGGCCTGATCCAGGACCGCTTCCTCCTCAAGCGCGAGATCGCTCTTATGCCTGCCATGGACGCTGTGCTCAAGCAGGAAGTCGCCGCCAACAACGTCGAGAAACCCGACATCTGGGCAGCCCGCGACGTGACGCTGACCGATGCCGGCAAGCTTACTCCCGTCAACGTGGCCATCTGGGATTCCGGCAGCGATCTGGCGATGCTTCCGGGCCGCGTCTACACAGTTCCCCATCCCGCGCCGCACGCTGACCCGCACGACATTGCGTTTGACCTGAAGGGGTTTCCCGCCCACGGCGAACTGTTTCCGCTGACGGCGGAGCAGAAGAAGGAATATCCCTCCATGCTCGGCGACCTGAAGGGTTTTTCAGATCTTCAGGCCTCGATTGACAGCCCTGAAGCGACAGCGCTGCGCCAGAAGCTTGCCCACATGCCGGCGTCCGAGGTGCCATCATTTCTCCAGAACCTGGAGCTCTTTGCAATCTACTCTCACGGCACGCATGTTGCCGGCATTGCCGCGCGCGGCAATCCCGCAATCCGGCTGGCGGTTGGCCGGATTACTTTTGATTGGCATAACGTTCCGCTGCCGCCCAGCAAGGAACTCTCTGAGCGCTCCGCCAAAGACGATCAGGCCTACGTGGATTGGTTCCGCGCCAACCACATCCGTGTGGTCAACATGAGCTGGGGCGGGGGCCCGCGCGACGACGAAGTGGCGCTCGAAAAGAACGGTATGGGGAAAAATGCCGCCGACCGCAAGGCCATTGCCGCGAAGCTGTTCGCCATCGAGCGGGCGGGCCTCTACAATTCCATCAAGAGCGCGCCGGATATCCTCTTTATTTGCGCCGCGGGCAATTCAAACAGCAACAGCACCTTCAACGAGGACATCCCCTCGTCGTTCAAGCTGCCCAACCTGCTCACCGTCGGCGCAGTGGACCAGGCCGGAGACGAGGCCAGCTTTACGAGTTACGGTCCCACCGTGCGCGTCGATGCCGACGGCTACGAAGTTCTTTCCACGGTGCCCGGCGGACACAAGCTGCGCATGTCCGGCACATCGATGGCCTCGCCGAACGTCGTGGACCTCGCCGCCAAGCTCATCGCGCTCGATCCCAAACTGACGCCGGAACAGACTATTCATCTCATTGTTGCCGGCGCCACCCCTAGCAAGGACGGCCGGCGGCACAACATCGATCCCAAGCGGTCCGTGGCATTGCTGGAGCAGATGCAAAACGGCGGAAAATAACTGCGGCGATGGGCAATCCCCCATTCGTTTCGTTGAGAAGGCCTGTATTCGCCACGAAATTCCTTCGAGGCCGGTGCGCGAACGGCGGCAAGAAGCGCAAGGACCTTCACGCCAGGCCGGGTGGGAGTTGGAGGACATCAAAGCCCTGACAGGCAGCCCTGATTTCCCAACGGCCTTGTTTCCCACCTCGAACTCTCCAACCTTGTTCGTCAGGTGAGTCCGTCACTCCCTGAACCTGCAACGGTAAGCGTGACTTTTGTCATAGCCGCGTGCCCGTCTGGCGCCGTGTAATGAAACTTGGGAACGGTTGCCGTGTGGGGTGCAGGGCAGTCCTCGGCGACCGGTCGCATCGTTAAATTGCAAAGGAGGATAGATGGGAATCGATATTCAAAAGACTGTTGCGGAAATTGCGCTCGAGAAGCCGCAGGCCGCGGCGGCCTTTGAAAAG
>DATEKC010000008.1:0-6099 GCA_035277665.1 Terriglobia bacterium | reverse complement strand
TTGCCACTCTGCATGAGTCATCCTGAGCGCAGCGAGGGATCTGCTTCATTTCTTCAGAACGAAGTCTTAAACTGAAGTCAGGTTAAGGGCGATGAGCAAAGGCCGGTTTCTCAATCAAAAACTCGGCAAGCGGACGGACCGAAAGTCGCAGTTGCTGAAAGCGCGACTGAAAACTCAGCAGCCAGCGCCCTCGAAACGACCCACCAAGCCCGGTGACTCTAAAGTGCCTTCGCGCTGAGCAGGCCCGAGTTCGGAGTTCGCCAATTCGTTGACACAATTGCTGGACCAACGCTAAAATAGCTTGTTTTCTGTCAACAACACTGAGGTGACTGTATTATGTATGCGATTATTCGGACCGGTGGCAAACAATATAAGGTTTCACCGGGAGACGTGGTGCGGGTGGAGAGGTTGCCGGGCGAGCCGGGCGCCGGCGTGGAATTCAACCACGTTTTTGCCGTGCGCAAGAAGGAATTGGTGGTGGGAACGCCGCTGGTGGAAAACGCCAAGGTGACGGCGACCATCGTGGCCAATGACCGCGCGCGCAAGGTCCGCGTGCTGAAGTACAAGCGGAAGAAACAGTATCGCCGGACGATCGGCCATCGGCAGAATTACAGCGAAGTCCGGATCGACGAAATCGTCGCCCCTTAATCGCAACAGCGGGGCAAGACCACAGAAGAGGCTTTTGAAATGGCACACAAGAAGGGTTTAGGAAGTTCAAGAAACGGTCGAGATTCTAATGCGCAAAGGCTTGGTGTGAAGCGCTTTGACGGCCAGATGGTTACAGGCGGGTCCATCCTGGTCCGCCAGCGCGGCACAAAGCTGAAGCCCGGCGACAACGTGGGGGTCGGCAAGGACGATACCCTTTTTGCCAAGGTTTCCGGCGTTGTCAAGTTTGAAGACAAGGGCCGCGCGGGCCGTTTTGTCAGCATCCTGATCCCGTCAGCAAGCTGAATCCTTCACGTGGTGGGCGAAGCCCGCATTGCGGTGCTCGCTAGCCGCGTTTCCTATTTCAGGAATCACCTAGCGACTGTAAACTTCACGCTCGCCATACGGACGGGCGCGGCGTATTCTTGTCTCAAACAGGTTGTTGAAAAACTCCTTGTGCTACGTCATCCCGAGCAGGGCGGGGATCCTGTTTTTGATTTGAGCGCTGAAAACGAAGCAGATTCCTCGGGCCGATTCTGAACATCGGCCCTCGGAATGACGGGCGAGGAGAGTTTTTCAACGACCTGCTAAAGAGGTAAACAGGTTTCTGATGTTTGTCGACGAAGCCAGGATCCATGTGGCGGCCGGCGGTGGCGGAAACGGCTGTATGGCTTTCCGCAGGGAGAAGTACGTCCCGCGCGGCGGCCCCAGCGGCGGCGACGGCGGCAACGGCGGCAGCGTCTACCTGGAATCCACCGCTCATCTCAACACCCTGCTGAAATTCCGCTTCAACAAAGAATTTCGCGCCCGGCGCGCGGGGCACGGCGAGGGTTCCAACTGCCACGGGAAAGACAGCGAGGACCTCATCATCCAGGTCCCCGTCGGGACCGTGGTTTATGACAACGTGTCCGGCGACAAGCTGGCCGATTTTGTCCATGAAGGCATGCGCTTTCTGGTGGCCAAGGGCGGACGCGGCGGGCGCGGCAACGCCCGCTTTGCCACGTCCACCAACCAGGCCCCGCGAAGGGCTGATCCCGGGACTCCCGGTGAAGAGTGCGACCTGCGCCTGGAATTGAAGCTTCTGGCAGACGTTGGCCTGGTGGGATTTCCTAACGTCGGCAAATCAACGCTGATTTCCCGCCTCAGCGCCGCCCGGCCCCGCATCGCCGACTACCCGTTTACGACGCTCGAACCCTCGCTGGGCGTGGTGGCCGTGGACGAGGAACAATCCTTTGTGATGGCCGACATTCCCGGGCTGATTGCCGGCGCGCATGAAGGCAAAGGCCTGGGCGACCGTTTTCTCAAGCACGTGGAGCGCACACGGCTCCTGCTCCACCTGATCGACGTGGCAGAAATTACGGGCCGGGACCCGGTGGAGGACTATGCCGTCATTCTCAAGGAACTCGAAAGCTTCAGCCCGGCGGTTGCCAAAAAGCCGATGCTGATGGTAGCTTCTCGTGTGGACGCCGCGGGCGATGGGAACCGCCTGTTCGCGCTCCGGGAGTTCTGCCGCGAGCAGAAACGCCTGCTCTACGAGATTTCATCGGTTACCGGCGAAGGACTCGAGGAATTGAAGCGCGCGGCCTGGGTCAGGCTTCAGGATATCCCCAGGCCCAGCCCTCCGGAGGATGCTGTTTCTGAGCCGCAAAGTCTGTGATGCGACATTTCAAAATCTGGCCTGGCGGAAGGCAGGATTGACGACCGCGTGAAAATTGCTATTTTTGGTGGAACCTTCGATCCTATCCACTCCGGCCACATGCAGGTGGCAATGGCCGCGGCCCGGCGCCTGCGTCTGAACAAGGTATTATTTGTCCCCACGGGATGCCCGCCGCATAAGACCGGAAACGGGCTTACGGATTACCACCACCGTTTTGCCATGGTGGCGCTGGCCTGCGCTGAGGATTCCCGGTTCATTCCGTCCACGCTTGAATCGCCGGAATTACATCCCGGTCCGCACTACTCCATTGACACGGTGCGGCGCGCAAAGCGTCTGCTGAAGCCCGGCGACAGCCTGTATTTCCTGATCGGCCTCGATGCACTGATCGATCTGCCCCACTGGAAACAGTTCCGCCAGTTGCTCGATCTCACAGATTTTATTGTGGTGTCGCGGCCGGGATTCGACAGCCGGGAAATTGAAGGCTCCCTGCCGCGGAACTTGCTTGACCGGCAGCACCGCAGAAATTCGCGCCAGATCCGCCTGCGGCGCACCACCCTGCACATCCTGCCGCACGTGGAAGTTCCCGTAGCGTCCACCGAATTGCGGCAGGCCATCCGCGACAAGCAAAGCATTAAGGGCATGGTGCCCCCGATGGTGGAAGAATATATACTAAAAGAAGGGCTGTACCAGGCAGCAACCCAGCTCCATGGAGGAAAATGACGGCGAACTTGCGTGAGGCCATCCGTGCCGCACAGGACCGGAAGGCCGTGAACCTGACCGTGCTGGATGTTGGCAAGATTTGTTCCTTTGCGGACTACTTTGTGATTTGCAGCGGCACGTCAACGCGGCATGCCCGCGCGATTTCCGACGCCATCCAGGAAAAATTGAAAAAAGAGTGGGACATGCTTCCCGCGCACCTGGAAGGCTACTCGCAGTCGGAATGGATTCTGATGGACTACTTCGATTTCGTCGTCCACATTTTCTCGGAAAAGGCCCGCGAGTTTTACAACCTTGAAAGGCTGTGGAAGTCGGCCCCGAGGGTTTCTGTGCCCAGGGGCTGACGCGAACAAAAAATCGACGCTGGTGAACGTCCCGATGAATTTTTGGGCCGTCATTCCGGACCCGCGTGGCGGGAGACGAATCTGCTTTTAAGTTTTCACAAAAACGAAGCGGATCATTCGCACCGCTCGAGATGATATGTCGGCGGCTTTTCAGAGCACCGTTGCAGGCAGGAGCCATGCGCATTCGAGTTTTCTGGGAAGGCAAGACCAAAGACGCGCACCTGCGGGCGCTGGTCGCGGATTATACTCAGCGCATTTCCAAATTTACCGACATTGTGATCGAAGAGCTGCCCGAAGTCGGGAAAGCCAGAAGCCGGAGCGAGAAAAAGGCCTCGCCTGTTGAAACACGGATGCTTGAAAAGATGGCTGGCAGCACCTGCGCCTTTCTGGACCCCCAAGGCGCCGAGTGGAGTTCAAAGGAATTTGCCATGTGGCTGGGTGACCAGGGCGTGCATGGAACAAAAGAGATTGCCTTTGTGGTGGGACCGGCGGACGGATTCTCGCCGGCCTTCCGCCAGCACGCCAACATCCTGCTCTCGCTTTCCCGCATGACCCTGACGCACGATTGGACCCGGGCCATGCTGCTGGAGCAGATTTACCGGGCGTTCACCATCCTGCGGGGGTTCCCGTACGCCCGCTGAGCGGGGTCTGACGCGCCAGCGACCGTAGCGGCGAGTTGATCTCGCAATACGGCGGCTTAAAGCTGTCTCAACTTTAGAGAAAGGGACGCTCTTGGCTGAATCCAGAAAGGGATTGATCATCATTTTCACCGGCCCGGGCAAGGGCAAGACCACGGCGGCGCTGGGCACAGCTTTTCGAGCCATCGGTCAGGGACTGAAGGTATTGATGGTACAATTCATCAAAGGCTCCTGGCATTATGGAGAGCTGGATACCTGCGCGATGCTGGGGGAAGACAGGATCAAAATCCTGCCGATGGGACGAGGGTTCGTCAAAGTCGGCGTGGAAAAGCCGGACCCGGAAGACGTCCGCATGGTGGAAGAAGCGTGGCAGCATGCCAGCCGGGCTATTGCCGGCGGAGAGTACGACATGGTGATCCTGGACGAAGTGAATTACGCCGTCAGTTACAAAATGCTCGATCCAGCAACGGTTGTAGAAGCGCTGAAGCACAAGCCTGAGATGGTCCACGTGATTCTGACCGGACGGAATGCCCACGCCTCCATTGTAGAGATGGCTGACCTGGTGACGGAGATGCGTGAAGTGAAGCACCCTTATCAGAAAGGCATCCTTGCCCAGCGCGGCATCGAATATTGACCGTTGCGCTCCGCCGGAGAAATTCCGGCAAACGGTGCGAGAAAATCGATATTCTCATGACCTGGTTCCGAAAAGAAAAGAAGCCGCTTGAAACGCCTCCCCCGGCAGAAAAGCGCGCCCAGACGGAAGGCTTGTGGACCAAGTGCGAGTCCTGCAAGCGCATCCTCTGGAAGAAAGACATTGAGCAGAACCTGCTGTGCTGTCCCAAGTGCAATTTCCATTTCAAGATGAGCTCCGATGCCCGGCTGGCCATGCTGTTTGACGACGGCCAATACACCGAGCACGACGCCGGCCTGAGCTCTCCCGATCCCCTGCAGTTTGTGGACAGAAAGAGCTATCGCGACCGCCTGAAAGCTGCTGAACTTGTGACCGGCGCAAAAGACGCCGTCCGCGTGGGTGAGGGCAACATCGAAGGCAGGCCGCTGATCGCCTGCGCCATGGAATTCCGCTTTATTGGCGGAAGCATGGGCGCCGTGGTGGGAGAAAAAATCACCCGTGCCATCGACCGCTGCATCGAGAAGAAACTGCCGCTGGTGATCGTTTCCTGCTCCGGCGGCGCGCGCATGATGGAAGGCATCATCAGTCTCATGCAGCTCTCAAAAATCGCCGCCGCCCTGGCCCGCTTCGATGAAGTGAAGAAACCCTACATCTCGGTGCTGACCAACCCGACCACGGGTGGCACCACGGCGAGCTTTGCCATGCTCGGCGACCTCAACATCGCTGAACCCGGGGCGCTGATCGGGTTTGCCGGCCCCCGCGTGATCGAGCAGACCATCCGCCAGAAGCTGCCCGAAGGGTTCCAGACGGCGGAATTCCTGCTGGAGCACGGAATGCTTGACGCCATCGTCCCGCGGGTCGAGCTCAAAGCCTATCTATCAAAAACGCTGGATTTTATGGGAGCATGGAATTCCGCGACACCCGCCAAATGATCGAACCCATCCCTTTCCAAGCCGCCATTCCATTTGACGAATGCCTCAGGATTCTGTGGGAGCGCGGGCACGAACTGCACGGCAGAAAATTTGATCTCGAGGCGATTCGCGCGATCCTCGCTGCCATGGGCAATCCCGAACGCCGATACCCAACAGCCATCGTGGCCGGAACCAACGGCAAGGGATCAACTTCCGCCATGCTGGTGGCCATCCTGCAGCGCGCGGGCTACCGTACCGGGCTCTACACTTCGCCGCATCTCATCCGCGTCAACGAGCGGATTCGCATTAACGGCCAGGAGCTTTCGGACGACGAATTTGCGGCCGCGTTTACGGCCGTCCATCATGCCGTGGAAAAACTGGTGGCGGCCAAAGTGTTGCCCTGCCGCCCCAGTTTTTTTGAATACCTCACCGCAGTGGCGTTCCAACATTTTGCCCGCGCGGCGGTGGATTTTGCGGTGCTGGAAGTGGGCATGGGCGGGCGCCTCGATGCCACCAACGTCACCGATGCGTCGGTCGCCGTCATCACCAACGTCGA
>DATEKC010000007.1:0-17430 GCA_035277665.1 Terriglobia bacterium | reverse complement strand
CAAGACAAGAAGGAAAGGACGAGCGATCTGGTCCAGGGCACTCTGGACATGCTGATCCTGCGCACGCTCACCCGCGGCCGGGCCCACGGGTATGCGATTGCTGAATCTATACATCTGAAATCTCAGGACGTCCTGCGCGTGGAAGAGAGCGCGCTTTACCCTGCCTTGCATCGGCTGGAACTGCGCGGATTGCTGGCTTCCGAATGGGGCATTTCTGGGAACAACCGCCGCGCCAAGTACTACCGGCTGACGCCCCGGGGACTGAAATATCTTGATGCCGAATCGGCCCGCTGGGACCGCATGACGGCAGCGATTGCTCGTGTGATGGAAACAGCGTAAGGCGCCGGGTGACTGGGGCCACTGGGCGATGTTTGATTGAGCGATGACGCGATCTGGCAACTGAGGAGGGCGTCATGTTTCGCGAATGGCTTCATGCTCAGTGGTTCCGCCTCAAGTCGCTGCCCAGGCGGCGGCAGCTTGAGCAAGACCTTGATGAGGAACTGGAATTTCACCTCGCCATGCGCCAGCAGAAGCTGGTCGAGGAGGGCATGCCGGCGGAAGAAGCTCGCTACGCCGCACGCCGGGCCTTGGGCAATCCCACCCAGACCAAAGAAGCCGCTCGCGACCTGTGGTCATTTCCCTTCATTGAAACCCTCGGGCAGGACCTCCGCTACGGCCTCCGCCAGCTCCGCCGCAACCCGGGCTTCACGGGCGTTGCCGTGCTCACTCTTGCTCTCGGCATCGGGGCAACTACGACGATGTTCAGCGTCGTAAACGCTGTCCTCCTCGAACCCCTGCCTTATCCCGGCGCGAAGAAGCTGGTCTCAATCCATGAGTCTTTGCCGAAGGCACCCTTTTTGAATGACTCATGGCCGGACTATCTTGATTGGCAGTCACAGGCCAACTCCTTCGAACAGATGGCGGCAATCCAGCCCAGACCGTTTACTTTGAGGGGCGTCGGCGACCCCAAGGCTGTAATGGGGGCGGGTGTATCTGGATCCTTTTTCCCGATGCTAAGCGCCAGCCCCTTGTTCGGCCGCACTTTCGCTCCTTCGGAAGAGAAGCCAGGCGGCGGGCTAGTCGTCGTTCTAAGCCACGAGTTCTGGCAGAACGCTTTTGGATCGGATTCGCACGTTTTGGGCAGAGTGGTCAGCCTAGACAATCAAGCAGCTACGATCATCGGAGTGTTGCGGTCGAATTTTCGATATCCTGCCCCATATGCAGGGCCCAGCTTGTATTTTCCTATCGGGGTTGAAGCGAATATCCCAAGCATGACATCCCGCGCGAACCACCCCGGCATAAACGTCATCGCTAAGCTTCGGCGAGACGTTCCGCTGAAAGCAGCGCGGGCCCAGATGGATGCCGTGATGGATAGGCTCGGGCGCGAGTATCCCAAGTCTGACCGGAACGAGAAAGCGGTGTTAACTCCATTGGTCGAGCAATTTGTGAGTGGGGTTCGGCTTCAACTCCTGATGCTGCTTGGCGCAGTCGGGTTGGTGCTCGTGCTCGCCTGCGCAAACATAGCGAACATCGCTCTTGCCCGTTCTTTGAAGAGGTGGCGCGAATTTGCAGTTCGGACTGCAATCGGGGCCGGCCACGGACGGCTTGTGCGGCAATTGATCACCGAAGGGTTCCTGCTTTCCGGTTTGGGTGGCGCTGGCGGGATCTTGATTAGTCTCTTGGCCACTGGGCCCCTGACTGGGATGTACCCACACCCGGTTTTCGGCCTCAGCCAAGCGCGGGTTGACTGGCGGGTCCTCTTATTTGCGCTTGGCATTTGCATTATCTCCGGAATCGTGTTCGGCCTCGTTCCGGCGCTTGAGGCTCGAGGTCCGAATCTAACTATTTGGCTGAAGGGTGGAGTCGCCGCGGGAAGGGCCCGCGGAGGTGCAAGGCTGCGCGCGATTCTCGTGGTCGGCGAAGTTGCCATCTCGGTCATCGTTGTGATCGGCGCGGGCCTTTTCTTACGCAGCCTGATTGCTGCAATGAACGTCGACCCCGGCTTTCGCCCCACTCACCTCCTGATGGTTCGAGTGGTGCCCCCTAACATGCTTGGGGGGATGCAGCGCTGGCAGAATTTCGTTTCTGAGGCTGTCAGGCGATTGGATCACTTGCCCGGGGTTAAGTCAACAAGCACTGTAATGACCCCGCCTCTTATGGGAACGTTTTGGACGTCACCTTACACGCCATCCGGCCACTCGGCACCTCCCGATACTCAAGAGCCGTGGACCGCAATAAACGAAATCAGCGCGGGGTATTTCCGCACTTTGCAGACACCGCTCATCGAAGGCCGGTTCTTTCGCGATTCTGACGACGCGACATCATTGCCGGTTGCAATCGTTAACGAGTCCCTGGTCCGAAAAGTCGCTCCCGGGGAGCCCGCCATCGGAAAGCGGATTTTTGTACGCTACGCCCCACACCAGCTTCTACAAATTGTAGGTGTGGTTAAAGACATCAAGCAGTATAGCCTCACAACAGAGGTGATGCCGGAAGCCTTTCTTCCCGAAAACCAACTCGGCCCAGGAGGGCCCGTCGCTTTTATGGTTCGTGTGTCCGGCGACCTGCAAGGGATCACCAGGTCGGTATCTGCTTCCCTTCACGGTCTTAACAAGGAGCAGCCCCCTCCGTCTGCGGTTCCGATGGCGAGCGTTCTTAGGTCGACTACCGCCGACCGGGAGTTCATCGCCCTCCTGGTGGCGCTTTTCGGCTGCCTTGCCACCTCACTAGCCGCTGTCGGCGTCCTGGGAGTCATGGGATACACTGTGGCCGAGAGGACACATGAGATAGGCATTCGCATGGCGTTGGGAGCGCAAAGACACGATGTCCTAAGGATGATATTGGGACAAGGGCTAAGTTTGGCGCTGATTGGAGTGGCTGCCGGTATAATGGCGGCGTTGGGTCTTACAGGCGTTGTCTCCACCCTGCTTTACTGTGTCAAGTCCACCGACCCGCTGACGTACATCACGGTTTCCTTGCTCATGATCGCCGTGGCGCTCCTGGCCTGCTACATCCCCGCCCGCCGTGCGGCCAAAGTCGATCCCATCGTGGCGCTGCGTTATGAGTAGCGGCGCGTTTACCGCGCCATCCCTGGAATTGGCGGCGTAAAGCCGCCGCTACGGATGCGAGCAGAGGCCTGAATCGATGTCTGCTTCGGCCCTCTTGGGATAACATTGCTGATATTGGCTGTTGAAGACCCTGCCAAACGAGCGGTTCGGAGTTTGGATTTGGGCGCAGATACCGAAATTCCTTCGGCTGTCTCCTCGTTTCTTGAGCGGGTGACGGGCGTTTTCGCCTCGCCTGCGCTGACGTTCGAAAATGTCAGACACCATCCCCGATTCTTCCCGCCCTTCCTCGCCACGTTGACGTTGTTTGCCGGATTCTGGGGCATGGTCTACCTGAGAGTCGGGCTGTCGGGATTGGCTATTGCTGTGGTGCAGTACTTCCGGCGCGGAACGCTGGTGACGCAGCGCGAAATCGACTTTGCCCTTCAGTTTTCGCGCGCACTGCCTCGATTGGTGCTGATTGGAGGCGTGGTCTCGATTCTGGTCCATTTACTCATCGTGGCCCTGGTCGGAATTCGTCTCACGGATATGATTCTCGGCAACAGAGTCAAGGTGCGCATGGCGCTGAGCGTGGCCTGCTACGCCGATTTGGCGAGGACGGTCGTGCAGACTGCTCTCGCCATTCCGCTGCTGCTCTTCGGCGACATCCACGGGCTGAACTTCGGAAACTTCATTCCCACAAACATCGCCTTCTTCCTGGATCCCGGAAGCGTATCGCGCTCCCTTTACGTGCTTCTGCAATCGCTGGACCCGGTTCAGTTATGGTATTTCATGTTGGTGGGAGTAGGCCTCACCACCGATCCCGATGATATGGCTTCGCCGGTCATGATCGCCGGAGGCTTCGCAGCACTATGGTTGGCCTGGAATGTGCTCTTTGCCGCCTTCGCGGACTTCTTGTTGAGATCTTGAAGAATAGTGACCGGATTACCTTCCGGCATATCGACGATGGTTGTTCATAGGGGATGGCTTAACTCTCCCCGTTTTTCATTAATAATCGTGCAGCGGGAGCCCAGAGGGCTCTCCTACGAAATGTCCCAGGGTGCGCCTCCCCACTCTCCCTGCGGCAGAGGGATTGAAATAATTGGGTCGACCCATGTTCTGCTGCAGACGGGCTCTTCTCCGTGGCCTCTGCGGTCTGCAAACACCCAATGCGGATTTAACCGAGACCCTCTGTGCTCTCTGTGTGAAAGCTTTTGAGACTTAGCGAATGTAGACGCAGGCAATCGTGGCATGGGCGTCTCGCCCATGCTCCCGCCTTGCCGCGACACGACAGCAGCGTAGCGCCGCCCGCCAATGGTACAATCTGCGGCTCTTGCCTCGGTTCGCGCGAAAAACCACGGACCTCAACTGCGGAGGCCCTCGCTGCGTGCTTCGCCACTTAATACCTAGCATCGAATCGATCCGCGGGCCTCCGGCGTAAAAAATCGCGCATTGATGAAAGAAGTGTTGAAACGGTGACACCGGGCTCGTATAATTCGCCCGCAGCGTTTACTGCATGAATAACGGGAGGATGTGGTATATGGCAAAATTTCATATTCGTCTAAAACTGCAAGGCCTTGGATTCGAAGTAGATGGTGAACGTCAAGACATTCCCGCCATAACAGCCGCCGTGGGAAAGCAGTTTGCCGGGTTGCTCGAACCGGCGGCTGCCGTCGCAGATGGACACCTTCAACTTAACGACGGCGGTCAGTTGGACGTGCAAGAACCCGCTCCGGCAAAGAGGCGGGTAGCCCGGCGGCGCAATACGAATCGAGGTTCAAGCACAGGAGGTGATGACCCAGCCATAGAGTTTCGCCATGATTCCGATAAGTTTGGAAACCCTGTTCAGAGCTGGAGTGTCACTGAAAAATGCATCTGGTTGCTGTATGTCATCGAAAACAGCACTGACAAAAACGAAGTGAGCGCAGGACAGTTAGTTTCTACATTCAAAGAATACTTCAAGCCGGCCGGCAAACTCCACCCGCCCCACGTGACTCGAGAACTTGGCAAAGCAAAAGTCAGCAATCCGGCTCCGATTGGGGAAGAAAAGGGATTATGGTTTCTTACCAACCAAGGGAAGGAGCAGGCTCAGAGGCTTATTCAGGGTGTCCTGAGTACCCCAACCGCGTGACCCTAGACCAATTCAAAGTCGCGTCGGGCTTACCGTCTCTCACCGAGGTGGATAAGGTCTGTCATCTGGCTTTCTTTTACTTAAAGAGTGCGGCAATGCAGGAATTCACTGTCGCCGAAGCGAACGAATGGCTTGTAAATGCTGGCGGTGCCGCTCCGAACCAGTCGAGGCTCTACAGGAAGCTCTCCGCTTCGCGAAACACGATAAAAGGCCAGCGAGGGTTTAGACTGGCACCAAAGCACATTCAGACGCTAGAAACACAATACCCCGCCCTGTCCCAGAAGCCTCAAGAAGTGATGGACTACGGAACCATATTACCGGAATTGGAATACAAGGGCACTCGTGGCTACATCGAACGACTCGCCCAGCAAATTAACGCTTCCTATGAGCAAAACATTTTTGACGGCTCCGCGGTTCTGATGCGTCGGTTAGTCGAAATCTTGTTGATCCTATCGTACAGGAACCTCAATATCGAGGACTCGATTAAAGATGTCCAGGGCAACTATCAAATGCTTGACGGGATTATCGGAGATGCAAAAACTAATTCCGCCCTTGGTCTTTCACGCAACAGTAAAAGCCACCTGGATGTTTTCCGGAAGCTGGGCAATTTTTCGGCGCACAAAATCGAATACACGTGCCACCGAGAGTATATAGAGCCCCATATCCAGGACTATAGGGCTTTGATCACCGAACTGCTTCACAAATCAGGTATCCGCACTTGATTTGAATAAGAATTAAGGACAACAAATGGAAGGAACAGATGAAGTCCTCAGAATTGATTGGCTTCGAGATCCCTCGACGGCTTCCAATGGCCTGCGACTTCTCAGAGATTTGGGCCAAAAGTACTCACATAAAGGGCTAAGCGAAGCGGATACACTAGCTATCTTTGTTGAACCTGTCCTGAGGGGCCTCGGCTGGGACACGCTCAGCATTAGTCAATTGGGCCGCGAGAGCCGTCGAGCAGACCCTATCTGTGATATGCAACTGCTTTACGATAATAAGGTCGCAGTTGCGATCGAAACCAAAGCTTTAGATTACGACCGAGTCCTCACGGACTACAACGGTCAGCTGAAAGGAGATATTACCCGTCGGTTGCTTTCGACCGAAACAGGCATCCCGGGAAGGCGGATGACGGAATCCCAAAGGTGGAATACGCAGCATCGCCTAGAACACAGGGGCAGCGTATTCGTGTATGGTGTGCTTACTAATGGGCGACGGTGGTTCGCTTACGATTTCACAACCAAGATCCCCATTCCGACAGAAGCCTTCGACAAGTTGCGGCCGCTTATCAGCGAAAACGGGCTGGATCTATTAAACTGTCACGAGCTTGACGTCGCTCGGCTCGCGGCAGTTCTGGGACGGGACGCACTCCATGCTTCAATCCAAGAATGGAAGGCAAAGGCCAGCCCAGCGTCGTAATCGGCGGGGCGGGGTCACGAGCTGGGACAGGCCCTGATTTTTTGGGGTCTGCGTTTCCCAAAGAGAACTTCTAACCGGCTTAAGGTGACTCTCATGTTTGCAACCTCTCGGTTCCCCCAATCGCAGTCACCGCAATGCGAGATCTGGTCCATAGCACTGGCCAACGCGGATTATGTTTTGAGCCGTTGAACTTTCGGGCCATTTTGGCAATATTGGCCAAAATTGACAATTATTGATACCTCTGGCAAACTGTCAATCAGGAAGGTCAATTTGCCATGAATGCCAATCTGGGCCCAGTGTTCGAACAATTTGTGGCTGAACTGGTCGCTTCCGGGCTCTACCGGTCGCAGAGCGAAGTCATTCGCGAGGGTTTGCGCTTGCTGAAAGAGCGCGAGGAGCTGAAGAATCTGCGCATTGAGGAGATGCGAAAAGAGGTCGCCCTCGGCAGCGCCCATGCCGACCGGGGCGAGTTTGTGGACGGTCCCAAAGCCTTTCGCGAGATTCGCCGGCGACCAGCCGCGCCTTCGGCTAAGATTTGACATCGCTGACGGCCCGGTACAGTATCAAGGCATAGAACCTTAATACTATTGACTTACGGGGAACTTGCCGATAGCCTAAGGCATCTAATTTGGCAGTGAGTGGCAGACTATGGGAGCGGCTGTAGCGGTACTCAATAGCTTCGACACTGATCGTTGGAATTCTGAGGTGTACGGTGCGATGGCGCTTGCCGCTCGATTTTCAGCGCTCGTTAAAGACCGCGCGGCCACTTACCAACTCGTCTATCGTCTTTGGAAGCTCGATCACACTCTGGATGTATTCACTAAACACATCCATGAAGTGATGGAGGATGCAAACCAACAGATTGCTGAAATGCCCACCGAGGAAAAAGTTGTTGAGGTCTCTCAGACCTTGCGCAGGCTACATAAGATGGTCAGTGGAATTTACGAACCGGCGAGGATCGCTGGGTTGACCAACAGTTCCTTCACATCTCCGGTTGTTAATAGCATCCACAAGCACGCTGACGACATTTTAGAGTTAGCAGAATGGGTTGAGCTTTTTCTAGAGCCTGAGTCGCTTGAGACAATATTCCGGCGGGCTGATGGGGAAGTGGCTCGCGGGGACATTATTAGTCTGAGTGAAATCTAACCACATTGGCCCTTGAGATAAAAATTGCTGGAACACCCGCCAGATACCTTCGGAGCCTTGACAAACCGACCCGAAAACGCATTACAGAAAAACTTTTGAAGATAGCGAGTGATCCTAACGACCTCCGACTCTCTTATCCACTAACCTCAAGCGATAAGAGAAGCACCCGCATCGGCCAGTATCGCGTACTCTTCAAGATAGATGCTAATACCCTTTTGGTAGTACACATAGCGCCAAGAGGTCAGGTTTACAGAAAGGCCTGACGAGAAATATCCCGCCGCCAAACTGGAACAACAGCCGCAGTCAGAGGCCATCGCAGGCGCTCCTGAGCGTGTGTTAAAATAGCCCTTTTCCTCAACAGAGAAAGGGCGGGCTGTATGGCTGAGATTTATCCTTTTCGGGCGCTTCACTACAATTCCACAACGATCGATTTGCAAAAGGTTGTGACGCAGCCGTATGACAAGATTTCGCCCGAGATGCGCGCCCGTTATTACGCTTCAAGCCCCAACAACTTTGTCCGCTTGATTCTCCGCCAGCCCGATCCGCACAGCGGCCGGAGCGTCTACGCCGAGGCGGCCGCCGAACTGCAGAACTGGATTGAGGAGCGCGTGTTGGTTTCAGAAGGCGAGCCGGCCATTTATCCTTACGCGCAGGCATATGCCGTTCCCGGCCAACCTGATGTTCGCAAGCAGCGGCGGGGATTTGTGGCGCTGCTGCGGCTGGAGGATTACTCCGCGCGCGTCGTCCATCGGCACGAAGAAACGCTCTCCGGCCCCAAGGCGGACCGCATGGAGCTGCTGAAAGCCACACGCTGCAATTTCGGCCAGATTTTCATGCTTTACAGCGATCCGAAAGGCGAAATCGAAAGCCTGCTGAAGAAAGAGACGGCGGGCAAACCCTGGCAGCAGGTGATTGACGATTACCAGAGCACACATTCCATGTGGCGCGTTTCGGACCCGCAGACCATCGGACAGGTGATTGACGCCATGAGGGCCAGGAAGCTGGTGATCGCCGACGGCCATCACCGCTACGAAACATCGCTGGCCTACGCCCGCGCGCGCCAGAAGGAAGCGCCGGAAGACGACCGCGCGAATTACGTGATGGCGACCTTTGTGCCGCTGGAAAGCGACGGGCTGCTGGTGCTCCCCACGCATCGCGTGGTCCACAGCCTGGCGGAATTTGACTGGGACGAGCTTTGTTCACAGGCCGCGCCCTTTTTCGAGATTGCAAAAATTACCTGTTCCGGAACTGCCGCAAAGGACGCGCAAACCATTCGCCAGGCCCTCGAACACGCGGGAAGCAAACAACCCACCATCGCGGCCTATGCCGGGCCGCAGCAGGCGGCGCTGCTCAGCCTGCGGAAGAATGCCGACCTGGCCGGAACGCTGGGCGAATTCCCGGAAAGCCTGCGCCAACTGGATGTGGTGCTGCTGCACGGGCTGGTGATCGAAAAAGTGATGCGGATTGACCGCCAGGCCGTCCGCGAGCAGAAGCACCTGCGCTACGTCCGCGAACTGGAAGAGGCGGTTGAAGAGGTCAACGCGGGCCAGGCCCAGGTGGCCTTCCTCATGAACCCTACGCCCATCCAGGCCGTCTGCGACAACGCTTTTGCAGGCCTGCCGATGCCGCAGAAGTCCACCGACTTCTTTCCCAAATTGCTTTCAGGCTTGACGGTCTATTGGATGGATAACCCCGCCGGCCTGTAGAGCAACTCCACTGAAAACCGCGATGCCACGGCGCACCCGTAGCGCCGCCGTTCGCCGTTCGAGCGAAAGCGCTACGTTGTGTGCTGCCTTTGGGTGGATGGTCTCGCAAGGCGACGTCGCAGGTCACTTGAAAGACTTTACGGCATCGTCAACGGTGTCATGCACGCTGAAAATCGTCACCAGCTTTGTGATGTTGAGTAACTCGTGGAATCGCGCCGTGACGCTGGCCAGGCGAATGTCGCCGCCTTCGTTGCGCGCCGAGGTATACCCGGCCACCAGCGTTCCCAGCCCTGCGCTGTCAATGTAAGTGACCTTGGAGAGATCCAACACCAGGCGCTTCTTCCCTTCCGCCAGGAGTTCCTTGATCGTTTTCCTCAAATGGCTGCTTTCATCGCCCAGCGTTACGCGGCCCGCCAGCGAAAGCACCGTCACTCCACCCACTTCTTTCGCAACAGTGTGCAATTCCATTTTGCGCCTCCTCAGATTGTCGGCCTGGGATCAGGCCACAGTAGACCAACCGGTTCCTCTACTTGAGCACCATGGTTCTTGTCATGAGAAAATCTCATTCAAATTCCGAGCAGGACATGAAAAAACCGCAACGTGGGCAGACCATCTTACAATGGTTCTGTTCAAGACGCGTTCCGCACACCGGACAGAATTGGTTGGGAAATTCCCCGCCCGCCGCGTGTTCTTCGCTTTTCGCTGCCTGATTTCCCACAAATACCTCGCATGCCAAAAGGACCTTCACAAAAATCCCGCAGAACTTTTTCGCTTGTGTCAAGAATAGCGCGATCAGGCCCGCACCGCAAATGGTGATACTGGTCTGACTGCCCAAGGTTTGCTCGACTGAACAAGCAGAGGAAGACAAAGGAACACTGCCACGAGAATACCGTAAAGGCCCTGTGTTCAGTCTGTTTCGTCAGGCAGCAGTTTGGTGTAGGCTAGAACGCAACCCTGCGAGAGGGCCCAATTCGACGATGTCATGGCCAATGTTTCTCAAGGTAGCCGGTGATCTTTCCAAGCGCCTGATCGAGGATGGACTCGGGAGGAAGGAACACAATCCGAATGTGCCGGGTCCCTGGAACCTCACCGAAACCGCTGCCATGCACCACCAGGACATGTTCCTCTGCCAAAAGGCCCCGCACAAATTGGTCGTCGCTCTCGGGAATATCGAGCTTGGGGAACGCATAAAAAGCTCCCCGTGGACTGACGCAACTGGCACGTCTGGTCTTGTTGGCCCACTGCATCACCAGGTCGCGCCGCCGGCGAAGTTTGTCGACGGTTTCCTTGATGTGGTCCTTCGGCCCCTGCAGCGCCGCCGGGATCGCGTATTGCAGCGGGTGGTTTGCCGACAGCCGCGCCCGAAGCAGCTTGTGGATGCCTTCGACATAGGAAGTGACCACAGATGGGTCCCCGCTCACTATCCCCCACCCCACCCGCCAGCCCGGAGCAAGATACTCTTTGGAAAGCCCGCCAAAGGTCACGACCGGAACATCCGGGGCCAGGCTGGCAATCGAGATATGAGGCTCATCGTCCAGAATCAACCTGGCATAAATTTCGTCGGCGAAGATAACCAGGTTGTGCCGCCGCGCAACTTCCACAATCTTTTCCAGAGTGGCACGCGAATAGACCGCACCCGTCGGGTTGTTCGGGTTGATCACCACCACCCCGCGAGTATCTCGGGTTACCTGGCTCTCCAGATGTTCGATGTCCGGTTGCCAGTCGTTGCTCTCATCCAGATTGTAGGAGTCGGATCGAGCGCTCAACTTTGCCAGAACAGCATCATAGAGCGGATAGTCGGGCAGCGGAGTCAGGACGTTCTGGTGCGGCTCCAGCAATGCCGTCAGAACAATGTCTACCGCTTCACTGACGCCGTCAGTGACAAAAACGCTCTGGATGTTTCGAATCCCCTTCGCCTCCGCCTCCGCCCGAATGGCATCGAGCGCAGGCTTCGCACCCAGCGATGGCGCGTAACCATTATGCCCGTCGCGCATGGCCCTGGCGGCCGCCTCAATGAGATGCTCTGGTGTCTCGAAATCGAAGCTGACCGGGTCGCCAATGTTGAGGGGAAGGATCTGCTTGCCCTGGCGCGTTAAGCCGTCTGCCAATACAGCAAGGTCACGGATGGCATATCGGACATGCTCAAGCCTGGCGGCTGCGAGTATCTCGTGTGCGCGGGGAAGCGTTTCTGGCATAGCTCTTGTACCTAGAGAATTCTGACAGAAAAACCTCCTTGGGGTCAACAATACCCGCGCATCATCGCATTGTTTACATGAGAAGTGCAGCGGGCAGCGGAGAAACATGGGTTGAACAGTAAGGAGGGGAATAATATAGTTTTTAGTTTATGAAGACAACACGAACTGTTCTGTCAATATTCTTCTATTTCGTCCTGACATTAAACCTTGCGGCGCTTCCTGTAAGGGTCGCTCGTGATACAAACGCCAAGAAGGCAACCGGCATCCAAGAAATCCTGCAATATATCTCCAGCGGCTGGAATACGCTGACCCGCTCAATGACAGAATGCGAAACTTTTACCGACCCCAAAACCAACGAAAAGTCTGCCGTTTACTTTCCTGCAGGTTTCTCTAAACCTGCGGGCCTCAAAGCAGTAGCCGCGCGGTGCCAGATTCAGGTAAACCAGCTGCCGTCCGTCATAAGAAAACTCGGGGACATTGACCCAAGCACCATCAAGCCACAAGGGTTGCTCTATCTTCCCAATCCCTATGTGGTTCCTGGTGGCATGTTTAACGAGATGTACGGCTGGGACAGCTACTTCATCATTCGCGGACTCATTGAAGACGACAGGCTCGATTTTGCAAAGGGTATCGTTAACAACTTTTTCTTCGAAATCGACCACTATGGAGATGTTCTCAATGCCAACCGAACTTATTACCTGACACGTTCACAGCCACCGTTTTTGACTTCGATGATCCGGGCGATTTACGAAGCGGAGAAGGCCAGGGGCCAGGCAGACCCCGCATGGCTGCGGACAGCTTAAGAGCATGCCGTCAACGATTACGAATTCTGGACATCGTCCCCTCACCTGGCCGGGTCGACGGGGCTCTCACGATTTTACGGATTGGGGGAGGGTCCAGTTCCTGAGCTCGGCGCTGCAGCCAATGAGTATTATGAGACCGTCGCCCGTTATTTTCTGCTCCATCCGGAGGGAAGCAGGCCCTTTCTTGAGCTGATTCAGAACGATAAGGAAGGCTCGAGCCCCAAGGTGATGGGCCCTGAATTTTCTCTTAACCTGAAATACAAAACCAAGAAGCACTCTGGAGTACAGAAAGAAACCCTCGACAGGTTCGCCCTTACACCCAGGTTTTACAAGGGTGACCGCAGCATGCGGGAATCGGGATTCGACGTCTCTTTCCGCTTTGGCCCGTTCGGAGCCGCCACCCCGGACTTTGCACCGGTAGGATTGAATTGCCTGCTTTACAAGTCTGAAAAGGACCTGGAGTGGATGAGCACCCAACTAGGCATGAAGGATGCGGCTTTGGAATGGGTCGAACGGGCGGGAAAACGCCGCGAGGAAATCAACCGCTACCTGTGGAGCCGTGAGTATGGGCTCTACTACGATTACGATTTTAAAAATGGCATCCAGTCGAGATATTCCTACGCGACGACCTTTTATCCCCTCTGGGTGGGCCTAGCTTCGCCTGAGCAGGCCAGGGAGATCATCAAAAATCTTTTTGCGTTCGATCGCCCCGGAGGAATCGTAATGAGCATGACCAACACCGGGGCCCAATGGGATGCCCCCTATGGCTGGGCGCCTATCCAGTTGATCGCCATCGAGGGCCTCCGCCGCTACGGGGACGGTGCTGATGCCAATGGCATTACACTTCAATTCCTCTCGATGGTGCTTGAAAACTTCCGCAAAGATGGGACCATCTTCGAAAAATACGATGTAAACAGCCGAACTTCCGCTACCAGCATCCAGGTGGGGTATAAGACCAACGTGGTCGGTTTTGGATGGACAAACGGAGTCTTCCTAGCGCTTTATAACGCCTTACCGAAGGCGGCCAAGGAACGCCTGGCCCAGGATTGACGAGCGCAGGTCAGTGGGAATTCCAGGCCAGGCTTACTTGCGTCACGCAATGAACACAACCTCACGGGCCGACGACTGGATTCGTCAGCGTCCCCAGATTTTCTACCGTGATGCTTGCAGAATCTCCAGCTTTCAAGAATACCTGAGGCTTACGGAACACTCCGACTCCAGGAGGAGTCCCCGTGGAGATGAGGTCGCCCACTTCCCAAGTTAACGACTGCGAGAGATAGCTGATCAGGTAGGGCACGCTGAAAATCAGGTTGGAGGTGTTGGAATCCTGCATCGTTTCGCCGTTCAGCGTGAGCGAGATGCGCAGTTTGTGCGGGTCCTTGATTTCGTCCCTCGTGACGATCCAGGGGCCGGTTGGAGCGAAAGTGTCGCAGCTTTTGCCCCGGTACCACTGGCCGTCAGAAAACTGCAGATCGCGCGCGCTGACATCGTGCAGGATCATGTACCCGGCAACATAATCGTACGCCTTCTCCTCTGGAATGCGGCGCCCCTTCTTCCCGATCACAACAGCAAACTCGGCCTCATAATCCACCTGGGAAGAATTTGGCGGCAGATGAATGGTATCGCCTGGCCCGCAAATCGTGTTGCCGGACTTGAGGAA
Organism: Terriglobia bacterium; assembly: GCA_035277665.1. Taxonomy (GTDB): domain Bacteria; phylum Acidobacteriota; class Terriglobia; order UBA7540; family UBA7540; genus SCRD01. Next base: position 3,329 of record DATEKC010000007.1, on the reverse strand, counting down.
AAAAATGGGAGCCTTGGGAGGTTCGTGGCCCTGCTCGCGCGCGTGATCAGCATAGTTCAAGCCAACACATGTGATCTTGCCTGGCCTGGGGATGGGAGCCAGAAGCCGCGCCTTGGCCAGAGGCGTAAAGAGACCCCGCGGCGCTTTCCTGGGATCAATCTCCTTTGCAAGAGCGGAGGTGACCGTGGCCAGGGATTTTCCCCAGGACTGTCCGCGCCCTAGCAATTCGATCATGTCTTTCGGTGCGGCTCCGGCATTTGCAACCCGTTGTGAGGCGTTTTTGAAGTTCTCGCGCTGTGCCAGCTGGCGCGGCACCCTTTTCTTCTTCAACAGTTCGATCGCCGGACTGACGCCGATGATCCAATCATTAACAACAACTCCCAGGGCCGGCTGTTTGCCCGATTCATAAGCAACTAGTTTCACTGTTTATCCTTTCTGAATAGCAGTAAGAATCCCGGACGGCAGGCAGATCATTCTCCTGTCAGGAGAAAATGATAATAGCCCGAGCCAGTGCCGAACTCAATGGAATGCTTCTCCGAAGTGGCCCCGGTAACCCCCGGGTCACCAGGAACAAACTTGCCGCTTTGCCATACCACGTGATCGCCTTCCCTCACTGTTACCGTCGTCATGTCCTCTTCCTCAGGCACCACGACTTTGGCATCGCTGTTTGCAGGAATTGTGATTTCCATCGCGACAGAGCCAGGCCTGTGGTTCCACGAGCAGGAGACTTTTCCTCGAACAGTTTCGACGGAGGCGCTGGCCCAGTGAAGGTCCTCAACCAGGCGTGGCTCAATCAGAATGTGGCGATACCCCTCGCCGTTGGGACCCAGGTTGATCCCGCCAAGAGCGCGATAAAACCACGAGCCAATGCTTCCCAGCATGATGTGGTCGTGGGAATTCATGGAAGGACCAATCTTGTCCTGCCACAACTCCCAGAGCGTGGTCGCGCCCTTCGAGATCATGTACCCCCAACTAGGATAAGACGTCTGGGTGGCCAGTTCATACCCCACGTCGTTCTGTCCGTCACGGGTCAGCACAGGCAGCAGGTACTTAACGCCAATAAAGCCGGTAGTCAAGTGCGTGTTGTGCCCATAGACGATGTTATTGTAGAGCTTGCCCATCACTTCGCCGCGTTCCTTTTGAGGCACCAGATCAAGGAACAGGGGCATGGCCTGGGCGGTCTGTGTGCCGTTCGCATATTCGCCGGTTTCGGCGTTGAAAAACGTCTTGTTGAAGGCATCCTTGATCTGCTCCGCTAGCGCCGCGTAGGCATCTGTGTCCCCCGTTTTTCCCAGAACCTTCGCAATCTCTGACAGGATGCGGGTGTCGTAATAGAAGTAGGAATCTGAAACCAGCGCGCCCGGCGTGTGCTTGATGGCAATCCAGTCGCCGTAATAGCTGTAGCGGAGAACGTTGTCCTTTGCGCGGCTGCGTAAAAATTCTTCATATTTTTGCAGCCCTTCATAGTTTTCCTGCAGGATGCGTTTATCGCCATACTGTTGCCACATATACCAGCAGATCAACGGATAGGCGGTGCCCCAGGCCGGGTCGGCAGGATATTGGCCGTACTTATGCGGCACGGTGTCGGGAATTTCGCCGTCGGGCTTCTGAGCATCGCGGATGTCACGAACAAAATTGTTGTAAAACGCAGCCATGTTGAAGTTCATCATGGCTTCTTCGGCTGAAACCTGGGCATCGCCCATCCAGCCTTGCCGCTCGTTGCGCTGGTCGCAATCGGTTGGAATACTGTAGAGGTTGGAAAGCTGGCCCCATCGAATCAGATGCTGTATCTGGTTCAGAATCTCCTTCGATGCAACAAAACTTCCGGTGGTGCGCACATCGCTGTTCACCACCCGGCCGCGAATTGAATCGAGGCTCGGAGTGCCGGGATAGCCCGTCAATTCAACATAGCGGAATCCATGATAGGTAAACCGCGGTTCGTATTCCTCCAGTCCGCTGCCCTTCAAGATGTAAATGTCCCTCGCCTTAGCGCTGCGCAGGTTCTGGCGATTGATCATTCCGTCCGGATAGATCAACTCGCTGAAGCGGAGACGGACCTTCGTCCCTCGCGGCCCGCGGACCCACAACTGGGCCCAGCCGGCAAAGTTCTGGCCGAAATCGTAAACGTAGACTCCCGGTTCAGGGTTCGTCATCGAGCGCGGGACCAGTGTATCCGTCACGCGAATAGGCGGCATCATCTCCGCCGAGATAGCTCCCGCGGTGCCCTGCTCCTGCCGCGCCGAGGTCCACGCCGCGTCATTGAAACCGGGCTGGTCCCAGCCGGGCTTTCCCAGACGCGCATCATAAACCTCTCCGTCATAGACGCTGTCGCTTACCACGGGCCCGGCGGCCGTCTTCCACGAGGTGTCGCTCGCAACGCTGATTGTCTTCCCGTCCGCCATTTCGATGTTCATCTGGAAAAGGAGCGCAGGAGTCTTGTAATCAGCCGGACCACCTGCCTCCTGGGTGGCCCAGCCGCCGCCCAGCATCACACCAATGGCGTTTGCGCCGTCTTTCAGGTCTGAAGTAACGTCATACGTGGAGTAAAGCACCCGCTTCGGATAGACCGTCCAGGCGGGATCGAGCACTTTGTCGCCGATCTTCTTTCCATTAATGTGCAGCTCGTAGTAGCCCAGCGCAGTTACGTACGCGCGGGCGCGGACCACTTTGCCCGGCAAGCTGAATTCGTTTCGCAGCAGGCCTTCTCCGCCGATCCATTGGCCCATCCAATCGGCCCGCTCCAGCAACCCCATTCCAAATTTAGCAGGCAGGCTGTAAAGACTCGATTTCCCCCGGCTGTCCCAGGTGCGGACCTTCCACCAATAGAAATGGCCGCTCTCAAGCGGCTTTCCATTGTAGACCACCTGTGTAGAGTCTTCGGAGGCGACCTTTCCGCTATCCCACACATCCCCGCGGTCCTTCGCCAGGTTCGCAGGGCTCGAGGCGACAAGAACCTGGTAGGCCGTCTGCATCACTCCGCGACCGGAGTTGTCCAGCACCCACTGAAATCGCGGCTGGCGTACATCAATTCCTGTGGGGTTTGAGAGATATTCACAGAGCAGATGGCCAGGCGCTCCAATACCACTCTGTGCAAAACCCGAAGTGATGAAGAGGGGCCCGGCAATGAAGACCGTAATCCAAATCAGGACAAACCGCAGGGATATCTTGAAAATGTGCATCACCACACCTCTAGTATTTAGTGACGTAAATCACCGTAATATGTCTTGAGTCCGACACTATGTATGACTCTTTTTCGCCATTCGAACGGTGCCGCCTGGGCGTTGTAAGCCAGCAGAAACCGATCGATGGCTTGCCGCACCTGACGAGGC
>DATEKC010000006.1:0-12394 GCA_035277665.1 Terriglobia bacterium | reverse complement strand
GGTTAACTCCGGAACCCTGAATGTTATTGCCCAGGTAGTTGTGCTCGTAAGCCTCAGCCAGTGCTCTTCTCAGTCTTTCCGCCGAAAGGATGTATTCGCCGCGCAGGAAGATATAAGCGACGTCGGCTTCAATGGCGTGTGCCGCGCAGATCATTCCTTCAATCAACTGGTGAGGAGTCGCCTCCATCAGCAGGCGGTCTTTAAAAGTCCCCGGCTCCATTTCATCGGCGTTGCAACAGAGGTATTTGGGGTGCGGAGCATCCGTCCCTACGGGCACAAAGCTCCACTTCATGCCGGTAGGAAATCCCGCGCCGCCACGGCCGCGCAAGCCTGACTGCTTGACAACCTCGATGACTTCCTTCGGCGCCATTTTCAGCGCCTTGCGAACGCCCTGATATCCACCCGCCAGTTCGTATCCCTTGATATCAAGGGCCGAGCCATCGGCTGGAACATCTTTTGTGAGAACTTTCTCCATAGCGCTTCTACTTGTATTGCTCGAGTATGCTGTCGATTGTTTCCGTATCCAGGTCCCGGTGAAGGTCCTCGTCCACCATCATGGCCGGAGCGTGGTCACAGGTGCCCAGACACACGATGGGAAGCAGCGTAAACCGCCCATCCGCAGTGGTCTCGCCCATCTTGATACCCAGGCGCCCGGTGAGATGATCCCGCAGACGATCATAGCCCATCATCCAGCAGCTGATGCTGTCACAAACCAGGATGACATGGCGGCCAACGGGTTTGCGGTAGATCAGATTATAAAAAGTAGCCACACTGTCTAGTTCGCTGACGGGGACTCCCAGGAGTTCAGAGATATCCCTGAGTGCATCATCAGAGACCCATCCCCGGTGCTTCTGGACGATCTTCATCGCGTCGATCGTCAGGGCACGCTTGTCGGGATAATGCGCGAATTCCGCTTCGATCTCCCGTCGCTCCTCAGAACTTAACACGCTGTTCAAGCTCCTTATCGGTCGATGTCCGCAAGGACAAAGTCAATGCTTCCCAGAATGGCCAGCAGGTCCGGAATCAGCAATCCGCGGCATTGCAGCGGAAGAGTTTGCATGTGTGCAAATGATGGTGTACGAATCCGCGTCCGGTAAGAATAAGTGCTGCCGTCACTCACCAGGTAATAGCCGTTGTTGCCTTTGGGCGCTTCGTTAGCTCCCAACGCCTCCCCGGGCGGAACCACCGGACCCCAGCTTACGCCCAGGAAATGCGTAATCAGAGTTTCAATGTCGTGCATCGTGTTCTCTTTGATGGGCGGAATGGCCAGTGGATGGTCTGATTTGTACGGCCCTGCCGGCATATTGTTTACGCATTGTTCCATGATCCGAAGGCTCTGGCGCATTTCCTCGACGTGGACCACGGCACGGTCATACGCGTCGCCGTGCGTGCCCGTTGGAATATCAAACTCGAAGTTCTCATAGCCGGAATAGGGCTGCTTCTTCCTGAAGTCCCATTCCATGCCGGCGGCCCGCAACATGGGACCTGTGACGCCCCATTCGATGGCCTGCTCCACGGTCATAACGCCCACGCCCTGCGTCCGCGCCTTGAAGATCCTGTTCTTCATCACCGTCCGGTCGTATTCATCCAGACGCGGAGGCATGTATTTGAGGAAATCGCGAAACATGCCTTCCCATCCGTCGGGCAGGTCCTGGGAGGTCCCGCCGATGCGGAACCAGACCGGATGCATGCGGGCGCCGCAAACCGCCTCCACAATATCGAAAATTCGCTCTCGGTCATTAAAGCAGTAAAATACCGGCGACATCTGACCCACATCCTGGGCAAACGTGCCGTACCACACCAGGTGGCTGGCCATCCGGAACAGCTCCGTCATCAGCACGCGGATCATCTGCCCGCGTGGTGGAACCTGAATTCCGGCTAGCTTCTCGAACGCAGTCAGGTAAGCCAGTTCGTTGGCAACTCCAGCCAGGTAGTCAATGCGATCAGTGTACGGAATGTATTTATGCCAGGTCTGCCGCTCACCCATCTTTTCCGCACCGCGGTGGTGGAACCCGATCTCCGGAACGCAATCAACGATGACCTCTCCGTCAAGCTGCACTGCAATACGGATGACGCCATGGGTCCCAGGATGCTGCGGGCCGACGTTCAGGAAAATAAAGTCAGTCCCATCCTCGCCCCGCTTCATGCCCCATTCTTCCGGCCGGAAGCGCATGGCCTCCTGCTCCACATCCACTTTTTCCTCATTCTGGCTGAACGGGCCTGTTTCGGTTCCGCGCGCCGGATGGTCTTTGCGCAGCGGATGCCCCACCCAGGTCCTTGGCATGAGGATGCGGACCAGGAATGGATGCCCGTCAAATTTGATTCCGAACATATCCCAGACTTCCCGCTCGTACCAGTTGGCCGCGGGCCAGGTGTCCGTGATGGTAGGCATGCTGAGTGAATCTTCCTGAAGAGGGACCTTGATGCGGATGTATTCGTTTCGTTCGAAGGACAAAAGATGATAAATAACCGTAAAATCGCTCGTCGGCAGGCCGTCGCGGCACTGGCGGACACGGTCATCGGTGGCCGTGATGTCATAAAGCATCCGGTATGGCCTGGCCACGTCATTCTTCAAATATTGAACAATCTCGTGAAGCTTGTCTTTTGAAGTCCAGAAGGTGGGCACCTGATCGCGGGCGGCCTGCGGAGCAATTGACGCGTCGCCAAACTTCTGCTGAAGCTCTTGTAGGATAGTTGCGTTTGCGATCATAGAGTGTGCAGTTTAGATTTCATTAGGCGGACGTAGCCGGGTGGCCTTCTGCCGCTCGCTCCGTTTCTGATCACGTTGGGAAGGCATGGGAGCACGCTCGACGCCCTGTGGTCCCACCACCCAGCTCAACGGGCGCCGTTCCGTGCCCACAAGCTTGGTCAGTAAAGTTATGCCTTCCAGGAATGCGTCCGGCCGGGGCGGACAGCCGGGAACATAAACGTCTACTGGAAGAAATTTGTCCACGCCCTGGACGACACTGTAAATATCATACATGCCGCCCGAATTGGAACATGACCCCATCGAAATGACCCAGCGGGGTTCCATCATCTGCTCGTAAAGGCGCTGAATGACGGGCGCCATCTTAATGAAAGGGGTCCCCGCTATCACCATCAGGTCGGCCTCTCGCGGCGTTCCTCGAATCACTTCCGCGCCGAAACGCGAGATGTCATACCGGCTGGTGATGCTGGTGGCCATTTCAACGAAGCAGCACGAAAGGCCAAAGGCGAACGGCCAGATTGAATTCTTTCGGCCCCAGGCAACCAGGTCCTGAAGACGCGTCAGGATCAGACTCTTGCGGACGTGTTCTTCAAACGGTTCTGGAGCCTGATCCGTTAACGGCATAGTCAGCTGCGGCTTTGTGATCGACCATTTCATAGTCAGGCTGATTCCGAACAGCTCCTAGCGCGTTTTCCGCTTGGTTTTAGGTCCCCAGTCCAGCGCGCCCAGACGCCATAGATAGACAAGCGTGGCAACCAGGATGACGGTGAAAAACAGGATTTCCAGGTAACCCGCCCATCCGACTTCACGCGTGGCGATGGCCCAGGAGAAAATGAATACGGCTTCCAGATCAAACACCACAAAAAACATTGCGATCAGGTAGAACTTGATGGAAAAGCGCGCCTCTGCAGTCCCCTCAGAAACGATACCGGCCTCATAGGGAGATCCGGTCGCATGCTCGTTGTGCTGTTGCCCCAGTGCGGAGGAAAGAATAATCATCCCCGCAGGAACCAGAAGGGTCGCAATGAAGAACACAACCAAAGGCCAGAGTACCATTCCGATCTAAATCTCCCTGTTGCTCCAGCTTTCTCCATCAATCTCCCGGGGCCATATTACCGGGCCTTCCCGCACTCTGCGGTGACACCGCAGCCAGCATCCCTCAATATCGGAGGAACAGCCGGACCGCCAGCAACTGCAAACCCCTTCGCGACCGGCGTGTCCGGCTTGCCCGGTTGCACAAACTTTTCCAATTCCCGCACCGGGTATTCTAAAGGACTTCTATGATGGCACTGATCAATTCTTTTGACACAAGCGAACCGTACATTGTAACACAATCAATTTTTTTGTCCTAATTGAACTCACCCTCTGCACAGTGTCGCGCCAGGGCCGCTGGGCCACACCTGATTCTAACGAATTGGACGGCATGGCGTCGTTCTGCGAAAGTTCACCGCACGTTGTTCAAACCGTCACATATCCATAGCCTGTTGGGCGGCTTCTTTGCCGGTCCGGATGCAATCGGAGAGCCCGATTCCCGAATAAGCGTTTCCAGCCAGATGCAGGTGTGGATATTTTTGAATCAGGCTTGTAATACGCATGATGCGATCCTTATGCCCCACATTATACTGTGCCATCGAAAAAGGCCACCGTGAGATAAGTGAAAACAACGGCTGAGCTTCCACACCCAGAATGGATCGCAGCTCCTGCCTGACCAGGAGGATGATCTCGTTATTGGACAATTGCATGATTTCCGGGTCGCGTGTTCCTCCAAGAAAAACACGCAACAACGCTTTATCCGGCGGCGCCCGATGCGAGAATTTCCTGTGCACAAAGGTACAGGCAAGAAGACGGCGGCTTTCCTTGCCGGGAACCAGGAAACCAAACCCTGGAGGTAGCGCGGCGGCAACTTTTTCATCAAATCCCAAATTGACGGTGATCGCGGAACTATAAGGAATGGCGCGACACGCCTGCACAAGATCTTCTGTGAAGGATGAAAAAAAACCGGCGCATTGGTGAACGGGCAGGGCCAGAATGACAGCATCCGCCTCGTAATCCTGACTGCCTTCGCATTGAATTCTGTAAGGGCTCTTCCAGTGGTGGCCGGACCTCTCAATGGAAACGACACGCTGCCCCAGATGAACTCGGGACGGGTCCAGACATTTCTCCAGGGCGCTGGTCAGGTCCCCTAGTCCGTTTTTTAACGTCATAAATAGCGATTTGCTCTTCTGTTCCGCTTTCGCGTTCCACCGTCTCGCAGCCATAGCTCCACGGATGAGGCTGCCGTGCTGGTTTTCCATTTCACGGAAACGGGGGAGAACAGATTCCAAACTCAGCGACTTGGCTTCGCCCCCATAAACACCGGCCAGCAGCGGGTCAACTATATTTTCCAGCATTGCCTTCCCGAAGTGCCTGCGCACGAAAGTCCCGACTGACTCATCATAGTCACGTGGTTTGGTGGGCGTGACAAACCACTCCGTGGCCACCATAAGTTTGCTGGGAAAGGGAATCAAAGGCGATTTCAGGAACGACCTCATGCGCGTTGGAGCCAGCAGCATCAGACCCTCCGGAAGCGGAACGAGGTTCCCCTTGTAAAGGATGTAGGTTTGCCGCTCGTCGTCATTCGAACCTATCAGCAAATCCCCAAGCCCCAACTCCCGGCATAGCCCTGCCGCTTCGGGTTTTTCAGAAATGAAGCTGTCGGGGCCACCTTCGAGGACAAATCCCTCCAGGTGTTCTGTGCGCACAACTCCACCCAGCCGGTTGTCCGCTTCAATCAGAAATTCCGAAACCGGAAGGCCGCGCTTCCGGGCCTGCGCAAGCGTATAGGCAGCAGTGAGACCCGAAATGCCGCCACCCACAATGGCAATGCGACGAAATGATCCTTCGGTTGTGCTCATGATGACCTGCCGGCAGCGATTTCAATTCGATTTAAAACAATGGAAGCCAAACATCGGATGAGAAGTGGACTGGCATTGAGCGAATCCGATCTCACGATGGAAATCCCTCTTTCTTGCCCGTACTTGCGAAAAGCGACATCGATGTCGTAAAGAACTTCAACGTGGTCGGAGACAAACCCGATGGGCGCCAGCACCACATATCGGAGCCCCTGTTCTGCAAATTCGTCAATCAGCGATTCCACGGTGGGCCCAACCCAGGGTTCCGAAGTCATACCCTGGCTCTGAAAAGCCACTCGGTATTCCTTTAAACCTATTGACTGCGCCAGCAGTTGCGCCGTCTCGTGCACCTGGCTTTCATAAGGATCACCCTCTGTAATGGTTCTTACCGGAACACTGTGGGCTGTGAAAACCACGGGGACCAGCCGGCCGGACTCCAGTTCCGCGGCAGCTAGAGCGGCGGAAATCTTCTCACGAAAAGCGGAAATCAGGTCTCCGCTGTCGTGCCAGTTTTCTACGAATTCTACCTGGAGATGCGGTGCAACCTTGTCGACGGCCTGTGAAAGATGGCTGCGATAAAGTTCGATACTCGTGCGAGAATTGTGCGGCGCAAGACAGAGAGCCACCACATGGCCCGCTCCACCTTCCGCAAGCTTCCGAACAGCCTCTTCAATGTAAGGCTTCCAGTTGCGCATCCCCACATAGACCGGCAAACCCAAGACCTTCGCCAGGGATTCGGCCTGCTGCCTGGTGACTCGCAGCAGCGGCGAACTTCCGCCAATGCTGGCGTAGCGATGGATAATCTCCTGCACGGCCCTCTCCGGCAGTCCGCGCCCCGCTCGCACATTCAGAAGAAATTGCGGGATGTCACCCAGCCGGTCGGGAGCGCCATGGGCCATCAACAAGACAGCCCAGCGTGAAGCATCTGTAAATCTTGATTGTTCCGTCAGCAATGCGCACCCACGTTGTGTAGAACCTGTTATCAAAACTTCAGTTTTTGCGCGAACTCAGCTCGTGGACCATCTCGACCAGCGCAACCACGTTTTCCTCGGGCGTATCCGGCAGGATTCCATGGCCCAGATTGAAGATATGACCGGGACGTCCAGCCGCCTGGTTCAGAATCTCCTGAGCGCGCTGGCGAATATACGGCAAATCCGCATAGAGGGCCACGGGGTCAAGATTTCCCTGCACGCCTACCCGCTCTCCCAGCTGTTCCCATGCCTTCCCAAGTTCTACATGAAAATCGAGCCCGATGATGTCGCCGCCCGCATCACGCATCTCTTCCAGAAACATTCCTGTGCCAGTCCCGAAATGAATCACCGGCGTGCCTGGAGTGATACCCTGCAGCAGAAGGTGGGAGTAGGGCAAAACAAATCTCCGGTAGTCTTCGGGACCCAAGCAGCCGACCCAGGAATCAAAAATCTGAACAGCCTGAACGCCCGCCTGGATTTGTGCGTTCACGTATCCTGCGATTTCGCGGGCCAGCCGCTCCATCAGTGCCCGCCAGGCGCCTTCGTCGCGATACATTAGACTTTTAGTGTGGCGAAATGTCCGGGAAGCTCCGCCCTCAATCATGTAGGAAGCCACCGTAAACGGCGCCCCGGCAAAACCGATAAGTGGCAGGTCGTGAGGGAGCGCGGCACGAGTGCGCCGGATGGCATCGTAAAGATAACCGAGTGAATCCTCCGGCTCGACGGGCCGCAGGCGGTCAACATCGCGCGACTCGCGAACCGCAGGCCTGATCAGCGGTCCCTCGCCCTTGCCGTATTCGAGTTCGAGCCCGAGAGGTTCAATAATGAGAAGCAGGTCTGCGAAAATGATAGCCGCGTCCACCCCAAGCTTGCGGGCTGCGCCAACGGTGACTTCGGCGACGAGTTCGGGATCCTTGCAGAGTTCGAGGAAGGGAACGCGCGCCCGAAGCTCGCGATACTCCTTCATAAAACGGCCCGCCTGCCTCATCAGCCAGACCGGAGTCGCATCCACGGACTCACGGCGGCAGGCCTTCATAAAGCGAGAATTCCTCAGTGACTCACCGGCCGCAAAGCGAGACTCCCCCTGCACCGACTCCATCACCGCTGCAGCACTGGGTGCCGTGGGCCCCACACCATTGGGTTCGACAGTTGCTCCCGAAGCTCCGGTGCCAGAGTCCTTCTGGCGAAGTAACTCCTGCGCCCGGCGTGCCGATTCCAGCACCAGCACACCCATCTTTGGGGGCGAAGCCTCCATATCAACAGGAATGCCCGCTGCAACCAGCGCTCCGGTACAGGTGGGACCGATTGAGCAAACCACAGTTCGTCGCAGGGTTCTCTTCAGTTTTTCCGCGGACCCTTGTCCGGCAGCCACCTGCAGGACGTTTGTCACCTGGTTGCTGCTCGTAAAAAGCACCACCCTCACACGTCCTTCAGCAATAGCATCAAGCGTTTCCTTGAGCGGGCCAAGGTCCTCGGGGAGCGCCCAGCGATAGACCGGCACCCGAAAGGGCACGGCCCCTCGCGATTTCAGCGCGTCAAGAAACTCCTGGTTCGGCTCGCCGTATTCCTGAACGGCCACCTTGCTGCCTTGCAGAGTGAAACTACGGGGGTTCTCATCCAACTCCTGGAGGACTTCCTGCCAGGTATTAGGTTCCGGCGCAAGGATCGCGACCGGTACACCATATTCGCGAAGAACCTGTGCGGGCTTGGGGCTCCGGGCGACGACGGTTGTAGTTGAAAGGCCGTGAACAATTTCTTCAATTGCGTAACGCGACTGCAGCGCCTCAAAGAGTGTCCGGGTGCCGACGCCGGTCATGAAAACGACGCCTTGAATTTTTCCTGCCAGAAGATGTTCTGCAAATTCGAAAGCCGCCGGGTTATCTTCCAGCGGGATTTCCCTCATGCTCGGGCCCACGCGCGGAATGCCCCCACAGTGCATGATGAGCTTCGCGATTTCCTCCGCCCTTCGGCTCTCAAAGGCCGCGATCTCCAGGCCTCCAAAATTCGGTTTTGCACTGCTTCCGCTCATCGTGATTGTCCTGGGTTCTTCCTATGTCAGGTCTCGACTGGGTATCAGTCTAACGGCTTTTGGACAAGCGCGCCAGGATCCTCCCGACCGCCTCGCGGAAAGCCGGCTCGTCGCACAGCAGACTGATCACCAGGTAGCCGTCATCGGAAAAATCGTAAAAATGCCCGGGGTGAACCAGCACGCCGTCCTCCGCCAGCAGTCCCACCGCGCATTCTTCGTCGCTCCCACTTTCAGGCACTTTCAAAATCGCATACCAGCCGCCTTCCACCCTGAGACAGGTGATCTCCCGACAAGAGGCGGTTTGCGTCTTGAGCCAGCAAAAATTGGAACACAGCCGCTCCAGGATTCGGGGCCGAACCATCTCTCCAAACTCCAGAAAAGCTGGCAGAGCATGCGCAATTGGCGTACTCACGGAAAGGTAGGTATCGGCTATCACCTCCAGCCTTTCAAGCGCCGTCTTCAGTTCACCCTCCGGCCCGCTCACCACAATCCATCCAAGCTTCATCTGTGGAAGCGCCGAAATTTTCGACAATCCGCTCAGCGTGAAGGCCACAACCGGCAAATCGCCAGCGTGGGAAGGCACGCGGTCTTCGCCCGCCTCAAGAGCGTAGTCGGCAAAGACTTCATCGGCAATCAAAACGCCCTGGTTCTGCTGGCAACACTCAATAAGTAATTTGAGTTCAGTCTGTTTGATGTACGATCCCGTGGGATTGTTGGGGTGCACCACAATAGCAGCCTTTGCGCCGGACACCCAGGCACCTCGCAAGCCATCCAGGTCAATCTGCCATTCATCCCGGTAACGCAAAGGGTACGGCACAACTTCAAGATCGTTGATGCCGGCGAGAAAATCAAAAAGAGGGTAGCTCGGCTGTGGGACAAGCACCTTGTCACCCGGGTCCCCGAGAAGCCGGAAAACGTAGGTGTAAGCTTCGCTGGTGCTGGTGGTGAGGAAGATCCTTTCCGGAGTGACGCTGACGCCGCGGGCGGCATAATATTCACATACGGCCTGGCGTGCGCGAAGAAGGCCGCGCGGGTCGGGCTCATAGACGAGGGCCCGCGTATCCTGAAGTGACTTGAGGATTTCAGGGTCAGGCGCAAAATCGCAAAGAGTGGGGTTCGATTGGGTAAGATCCAGGATAGGCAGACCACAACGGCGGCGCTCATCGATTTGCCGTGTCAAACGGTTCGGGGCCAGAAGCCAGTCGGTGCGCGATGAGAACATGAACCCTCTGACGAAGTTTCACGCAGACTGAAGCAACCCCTGACTCCCCCGTCATTTATTGTCAGCAACTGACGGTCCCCTCCCGGAAACCGCGCTCGACGGGGCCGCTCCGTTCTATTCTGTCTTTCCGAAGGCCGCAGGGTTTTGCCCTGCGCCACAACCGGTCAAGCTGTTTCCTTGATCACTTTAAACAAGCCCATCAGTGATTCGCGAGTACTCTCCACTTTGTTTCCGTCGGGACGCCGATAATGCGTTTCAAGGGCCATGTCGCCCTCATACTTGTCGCGGCGCAGCGCCTCGAATTGTCCCTTCCAGTCAATAAAGCCGCCGCCGACAGGCGCCCACAGTAGCTTGCCGCCCGGGCCCTTTTTGACGTCTTTGATATGCATGTGTGGAAACATACCCTTCACATGATTGTACCCGTCGGGATAGGGAATCTCGTGAAGCATGGCTGCGTTGCCCGGGTCCCAGTTACCGCGCAGGTAAGGCGAATTGATGTCACGCAGAATCCGGCCGAGCTCTTTGCCTGTCCCGATGTTGCACTCGTGCTCATTTTCAAGAATCAGGACGATGTCGTTCTCCCCGGCCGCCTTGGCAGCCTTGGCCAAGCGGTCGCGCACGTAGGGATAGGCCTTTTCAGGTTCTTGCACCCGCCAATAGCTGAAAATCCGAACTTTGCGTGTCCCGAAGAACCTGGCCAGCTTGAACGATTGTTTCAACAGGTGATCTGAATCCTGCTCTGTGAAATCGGCGCGGAACGTGTCCCGCTTCTCATCCTTTTTGGCCGGCATTTGCGGCAGGTTGTACTTGAAAATCGGCGAGCCGATGTCGGTCACATTCAGGTGATGCTTCTCCACCAGCGACTTGGCTCTGTCCAGTTGCGCCTGCGACAGGTTCATGATGTTCTTCTGCCACATGTCGCGCAGTTCGCAAAAGCCGAGGTCATAGTGCGAGATAAAGTCCAGCGCCTGTTCGAGGTTCTCGGTGATTTCGTCGGTGATGATTCCCAGTTTCCAGCCCATAGCTCTTGAGGCCTTAGCAGCATTCAAGTATGCCACACTCGGCCAGGCCGCCAGCGTAGCACTCAGGAAACTCCGGCGGGTCCAACTCTTCCCCATTGATGTTCCCTCCAAGGAATAAGAGTTCAAACTTCAAATAACCACGTCATCTTACCCCAAAAGTTCTCCGTTGCAATAACCAGGTTGATGAAGATTGTGACGCTCCGTAAGCGGCTCCTTGCCAACACCTCCGTGCTCCAATGCGCAGGTTCCCCTCTGGAGCCGCCGATGAGAACTCAAAAAGGCCCCTGGAATGAACGGGTTGCTACACTCTTTGCTTCGTCTCGGCCTGATTATTCAGTCGCGAAACCCAGGAGGGCGCCCATTCCTGACTAGCCTACTTAAGTGGTCATTGCGCCCGGTTCTACATTTAACTGGAGAAGCGCCGTCGAACCAGCCCGACGGTGACGGCGAGTAGTGTTCTATTGTATAGTAACTTATATAGTGTTTTGCGTGCAGGGGTTTTGCAACTCCGTAAGTCTGGATGAGAAGCGGCGTCGTCTGCCTAAAAAAGTGGTGGGAGCGCTACCACTATGGGCACACGATACCTGCCGTTGGTCGCCGCTATTCTGATATGTCTCGCTAATCCTGAGCCATTCCTCGGCCAAAGTCCTGAGCCCTCTCCTTCTAACGCGATCTCGAGTGTACAGAAAGGGACTGATTTCAACACGAACATCTTTTATAAGAACAAGCTGGAATTTTCCGAAGAAACAGGATGGCTCCCGATTAACATTCCCTTCGTTTTCGATTGTTTCCTGGGCGACAACTATACCATGACTCCGCTTAAATATACGCTGGTCCCGAACCTTGCCTCTCTTCGGTGGCAGATGGATGACATTGGAGGCCCGGGGATCTTGCGCGGCAATTGGGAGCTGATGCTCAGCGGGGCTTTTACTGCGATTCCCAGAGGCCCGGAAACGCGTTACTTTGCCTACGACATGGGGATGCGCCGTAATTTCATCCAGCGTAACTGGAGATTTGTGCCCTATTTTGACGGGCACCTCGGCCTGGGAAATATTGACGCCAAAGGACCGCTCGGGGTGCTCTTCGCCCAGGGACAAGACTTTACTTTTACCCTCATGATGGGTAGCGGAGTCAGGTACGACTTCAACTCGCGATTTGCGATTTCAGCCGGAATCAACTATATGCACGTCTCAAATTTGTACTTATCCGAACCTAAGGTCCCAAACTACGGGATTAATGTCTACGGGCCAATGTTTGGGTTCTATATCCGGCTCGGCAAACCTCGAATTCGTGGTCTAAAGTAACACCCCGCGCGACACTAGCCGTATCCCGTTTGGCCCCGGCATCCCCCCCCGGCACACTTGTCGAAACCGCCTTCCTGTCCGCTTTGCATCTAATTGCTCTTTTGCCTCTGCATGGGATTACAATGGCTGTTTGCATTTCAGGCAAGTGTCATGGCAGCGGGGAGGATATCTGCATGCGATTTTTACGCGGCTGGTTTGTTGTTGCGCTTATGGGATTCACTTCAGTCTGCTTTGGGCAGCAGATGCCT
>DATEKC010000005.1:0-26084 GCA_035277665.1 Terriglobia bacterium | reverse complement strand
CGCTGGTTCCGCGCCGCATGCGCCTCGGATTACGCGAGCGCACTGCAGCCGACGGCACTATTCTGCGGCGACCTTCCGGCTATGAACTAAACAAGCTCCGCCGCCGGATCGCCCGCTCCGGCGCAGAATCCGTTGCTGTTTGCTTCCTGTTTTCATTTTTGAATCCTGCGAACGAACGGATGATCCTGAAGGCGCTTCGCGCGCTCAAGCTTCCGCTCTCCATCTCCCACCAGATTCTGCCCGAGTTTCGCGAGTATGAACGGCTTTCAACCACCGCGATCAACGCCTACCTGATGCCGCGCATAGGTTTCTACCTGTCGGGGCTGGACCGGCAAGCAGCCAAAAGATTCTTCCGAACAGGCCACGAAGCCGGTGACAGGACGAAGCGGGCAAACGTTCGGGTCTTTGTGATGGAATCCAGCGGCGGCATCACAACCGCCCGTCATGCAGCGCGCGAGCCGGTTCGAACGATTCTTTCCGGCCCGGCCGGAGGTGTTGCCGCAGCCGTCCGGCTCGCCCAAGGCCTGGGAATCCGGCGGGCCATCAGCTTTGACATGGGTGGAACTTCAACCGATGTCTGCCTGTTTGAGGGACGCGCGCGCATCACCAACGAAACCACCATGGGCGGGCTCCCCGTTGCGGTTCCAGTGATCGATGTCCACTCGGTTGGAGCTGGCGGCGGATCGGTCGCTCGTATGGATGCAGGTGGCGCGCTTCGAGTGGGACCTGAAAGCGCCGGCGCAACGCCCGGCCCGGCCTGCTATGGGCGCGGCGGGCAACGACCCACCGTGACTGACGCAAACCTCATGCTGGGAAGGATAGACCCCGATTACTTTCTTGGCGGGACGTTTCGCCTGCGGCAGCAGGCTACCGAGGAAGCTTTCCAAACATTCTTTCGTGCTGCCGGCAAAAGGCCCACCGGAAGCAGAGCGGGCTTCAGCAGTCTGCTGGAGCTTGCCCGCGGAATCATTGCCGTGGCCAATGCCAACATGGAAAGGGCGCTGCGGGTCATTTCCGTCGAGCGCGGGCACGATCCCCGTGACTTCACGCTCATCTGTTTCGGGGGCGCCGGCGGTCTGCATGCCGCGGAGCTCTGCCGGTCTCTCGGCATGGCCAGCATCATGATTCCGCCGAATCCGGGGACATTTTCGGCTCTGGGCATTCTGCAATCAGATGCGGTGAGGGATGTTTCGCAGTCCGTGCTGGCGCTGGTCCCGGAGGATCGGCAAATCACGCGCTCGACCGCCTTCCGGCAGTTTTTGAGCGACCTTGGGCGCTGGTTCAACGCGATCGAGCGGAAGACCCGCGCGAAACTTCGGCGCCAACATTTTCCGCCCGGCAAGGTCCTGGCCGATAGGCAACTTGAAGTACGCTATGCGGGGCAATCTTATGAACTGGCGGTCCCCTTTTCGCCGCGATTCCGAGAAGAATTTGAGCGGCTGCATGAGAAGACATACGGATACGCGCATTCCGGCAAGCCGCTCGAGGTGGTTAATCTGCGGCTGCGCTTGACGGTCCCGACGGAGGTAAAGAAATTACCTCCGCGTTCTGGCAACGCCGCTTCGCGCGGGATTCGCAACGCAATCCTGAAAGAAAAGAACGTCTGGTTCGGCCATCGCTTCCACCAGACCCCGCTCTACGACCGCGACCGGGTTTGCCCCGGAATGCGCTTTGACGGCCCGGCCCTGGTAGTGGAATATAGCTCAACTACGGTTGTGCCACCCGGCTTCCAATGGCGGATGGACCTCCAGGGGAACCTGGTGCTGACTGATTATGCGGATTGATCCGGCAGAACTCGAAATCTTCAAGAACCTCTTTCATTCGGTGGCGGAGGAGATGGGGGCTGCGCTGCGCCGGTCCGCTTTTTCGCCCAACATCAAAGAACGGCGGGATTATTCCTGCGCCGTGTTTGACGGCCGGGGAAACGTTGTGGCCATGGGCGACCACATGCCCGTCCATCTCGGATCGATGCCGCGGTCGGTAGCCGCGGCCATCGAGCGCCTGACACTTGGCCCGGGCGACATCGCTCTCCTCAACGATCCTTTTGCAGGGGGCACTCATCTTCCCGACCTCACCTGCGTCATGCCAGTCTTTGCAGGGGCAGGCGGCCAGTCCAGGAAGCCAAAGCCGGTTTTCTATGTTGCCGATCGCGCCCATCATTCAGATATCGGAGGCGCACAACCCGCTTCCATGGGGTTGAGCGAAGAAATCTACCAGGAAGGGCTGCGAATCCCTCCGGTGCTGCTTGTGCGCAACGGAAAACCCCGGAAGGATGTGCTTGCCATGCTGCTGGCCAATGTGCGCACTCCAGCAGAACGCCTAGGTGATTTGACGGCGCAGATCGCGGCCTGCAGGCTTGGAGAGCGGCGCCTCCAGGAAATGACACGTAAGTACGGCGTCCGAAAAATTGACTTCTACCTTGCCGCCCTCCAGCATTACTCGGCGCGCCTGATGCGGCAAGCGCTCAACCAGATTCCGGACGGCACGTATCGCGCTGAAGACTTCCTCGATGACGACGGTTATTCCCCCAAACCCGTGCGACTGCGGGTCGCCATCCGCGTCCATGCAGGCCGCGCAACAGTTGACTTCACAGGGTCATCGCCGCAGTGCCGCGGCGGCGTCAATGCCGTTATGGCCATCACTTCTTCTGCGGTTTTTTACGTGTTCCGTTGTCTGCTCGGTGAAGACGTTCCGGCCTGCGCCGGGCTGGTGGAGCCTATCAGCATCATCGCTCCTGAAGGCACTGTCCTGAACGCACAGCCGCCGGCCGCGGTTGCGGCCGGCAATGTGGAGACTTCGCAGCGAATCGTGGACGTCCTGTTGCGGGCGCTCGCCCGGGCACTGCCCCATCGCATACCGGCGGCGAGCTCTGGTACCATGAACAATCTTTCATTCGGAGGAATCGATCCCCGCATCGGAGGGCCTTTCGCCTATTACGAAACCATTGCGGGCGGAATGGGTGCTCGTCCATCAGCAGATGGCATGAGCGGCATTCACACTCACATGACCAATTCGCTGAACACGCCCGTAGAAGCCCTGGAATCCCACTTCCCTGTTCGAGTGAGGCGCACCTCGATCCGGCGTGGATCTGGAGGGGACGGCAGGTTCCGTGGAGGAGACGGCATCATTCGCGAATTCGAGTTTCTCACCGGCGTTCGCTGCAGTATTCTATCTGACCGGCGACGCTTTCCTCCTTACGGCTTGGCCGGAGGCAGCCCCGGCAAACCCGGGAAGAACACTTTGGAGGCGAGTGGCAGGTTACAGGAGCTCCCTTCAAAAACCGTGGTAAGCGCGCCGGCGGGAAGCACTCGCAGAATTGAAACCCCCGGCCGTGGCGGATGGGGCAAACCATTGCCCCGCGGGGCCGGCAGGGGCAAATCGCAGGACTCATAAGGAGAAATCATGGACAACGTTAACCGCAGAGACTTTATCAAATCCATAGCCGCAGCCGGGGCTCTGGCCGGCGTTCCGGCGAAGGCGGGGGAGCCAGAGGGAGGTCCCGTCTTTCTGGCGACCTGGAAACACGGTCTTCCCGCAGTGAATCGCGCCGCCGAGATATTCCACCAGGGAGGGAGCCTGCTGGATGCGATCGAAAAAGGGATCAACATCCCTGAAGAGGACCCGGAAGTGACCAGCGTTGGTTACGGCGGCCTGCCAAACGCCGAGGGCATCGTCGAGCTGGACGCCGGCATCATGGACGGCACCCGCCATCGCTCTGGAGCCGTATGTGGACTGCGAGGAGTAAAGACCCCCATTTCCGTGGCCCGCCTCGTCCTTGAAAAGACCAGCCATACAACCATTGGCGGAATCGGGCTCCAGGAGTTTGCCCGGAACATGGGCTACCACCCGGAGCAGTTGCTCACTCCCAATAGCCTGAAGAAGTGGATGGAATGGAAAGCCAACCCAAACCGCCAGACCTTCTGGCTGAATCCTGAAAACCACGATACGATCGGCGTGGTGGCAACGGACGGCAAAGGGCACGTTGTAGCCGGGTGTTCCACTTCCGGACTGGCATGGAAAATTCCCGGGCGGGTCGCGGATTCTCCCCTGGTCGGCTGTGGCTATTTCGCCGACGATCGCACAGGCGGAGCTTCTGCTACTGGCGACGGCGACCTGATGAGCAATTACTGCACCAGTGTCTCGATCGTCCAGATGATGGCGCGCGGCGCATCTCCGCAAGAGGCCTGCGAGGAACTGCTTCGCGATATGGTTAAAGCAGCGGCAAAGAACAAGGAGGCGGCCTGCGCCGTTATTGCCATGAATAATCGCGGGGAGGTTGGGGCGGCGTCAATGAACCCCCAGTTCCATCTCCAGTACGCGCTTTGGAAGTCCGGCAAAAGCCAGATGCTGGAATCCAAAGACGTCTACTGATGATGTGCGTCCAGTGCCGACGGGAGCCCGGCCGCTGATTATTTGGCGGCGGACGCTTCCCGAATGGGAGGTCTGCCGCCCACGGCCAGCAGCCACACCAGCACCAGCAGACTCAGCACCAAAAGCAGCACTCCATTCCAGCGGAAGAACATCGCTGGCTGCGACAATAATTGGACCAGGGGCGCGGCAACTTGCAGGCAGAAAATCACTGCGACGTACGCAAGGATATTCGACCTGAAAAACCAGCCCGCTATAGCGACCGCGGCAGCGAAGGGGAGAAAGCCCATCGCCCATCCGGCCGCGTACTCGCGAATGGAATGCGCGCCCGATGGCCCCAGGCTTACCAGGACCAGCAACGCGACCGGCCAGATCCACCACGCCCGGCGGCGCCAGCCCGCGCAACCCAGTTGGATCAGGATTCCGATTGCAGCAGCGCCCAGGACGGTATACATCAGCGCGTGCGCCAACACCCCAATGCCAGGGGAGGAAGTATCCATCTGGGCAGGAAAAATGCTGATAGGAACAGGAGCAAAGGTATGGAAGCGTTCGGAGATTAAGCCGGCCAGTTGCGAAATTCCAGCCGCGGCGGTCAAGCTAAGGAGCATTGCGATCACTGCGTCTCGCCGCCACATACGCCGCGCCGCGCCCCGGAATAATCCCCAGACGTCCGGGTAGAGGCTCGCCGCCAGCGCCACACTCAGCCACCCCAGCAATCCCACCATCAGCGGGCCTACTGCGAGCCCGACCATGACACTGACCCAGAAATTTCCAGGTGAAATCGAGGTTGCATAATTCTGATAAAACAATGGAATCCCGTTCAGTTCGTCAATGGCCATGAGCACGGCCAGAGCTATTCCCGCCCAGAGCGCTTTCCGCCACGGTATTTCCCCTGCGCGAATCTGTCTGGCAAAAAGGATAATGATCAGGGCGAACACGCCTACCCCCAGGGCGCTTTCGAGCCCCAGCAAGATGGAATTTCCAAGCCTCGATGCTTCCCGCTCCCGTGTCCATTGCTCCGGCAGTTTGAAGTAACGCAAAGTGCCAATCACCTGGTTCCCCGCAATATCCACCGCAATGCGGAAATGCGCATCCCCTACATTCAGCAGGCCACCAGGTTTTGCCTGCCAGGTGAGTGTGTAGTCTTGCCGGGCCTTGCGCTTTTCCGACTCGGAATTCTGTAGTTCAAAGTCTGAAAGCTGATAGTTCTTCCGTTGCAGATAATCTTCAGCCAGTGACCGGGCCTCATCAGCGGAGAGATTTGCCCCCGGAGCGTTCTCATCCAGAATGTGGCGCTCACCGAACACCTGGTTATCGGTCGGGTCAACAAAGACCCGATATTCCTCCTTCTGCATGGGCTTGAAGAAGCGAACTTCCCAGAGTTCCAGCAGGGTCGCCCGCTGATAGAGCTGCTCTGATTGCCTGATAGAGAGGTGCTGCAGCAGGTAACGCAGCGTAAGCGGGTCCACGTTTTGGACAAGCCACGCGGCGCGCTGGTACTCCTGCACCTTCACTCCCTTCCCTTCCAGATAGGCGACGGCTGATCCCATCGCCTCAGGACGGGAAAAGTGGAGCTTGATGTCGCGGCCAAAGCGATAGGCGGGAATAAATGCAGCTGCGACAAAAATCACGACCAGCACTCCTGCTGCAAGAAGACGTGGTTTCCGCAGTGGCTGGTAACTTACCGAACGTTCACCTTCCGTGGCGGCTCCCTCGCGCGGCGCCCGCCGGAGCCCCACGCTTTCATTGCTCACTTCGGCATCGTCAGAAAAGGTGCCGCTCCGCAGGTAGGCAATCAGAGCGACAATCAGCGGGATCAACATGATGCCGGCCGTCAATCCGCCTGAAATCCGCAGGTAATTATTAGGGGAACGCAGCAAAATAAAAGCGGTGTACAGCGCGTCCACTGAATAGTGCCAGATGAGCGTGGCAAAAATGCCAAAACGCAGCATGATGACGCCCACGATGATGCCGCCAACACCTACCTCAACTCCACGGATAAAAAACGGCTGATTGGGATAGGCGGAATGGAGAAATCCCCAGATGAATGCAGCCCCAATCAGGCCCGCCGCACGTGAGCGAAAGAGTTTTTCCAGGAACGGAATGCCGAAAGCCCTGAATTGCAATTCTTCTGTGACGGCCGGAAGAAAGCCCATCAGGAGCACGGCAACCCATGGGACACGAGTATTCAGGAGGTTTGAAAAAGGAATGTCGGCCGGGGCCCAGGCGCCGAGCTTGTCTGCAGCCAGATAAAATACCGTCTGGTAGGCGAAAAAGAAAAACGTCATGGCGATGCCCACGACGTTTGCGATAAAGAAAGCACGTGACCGCAGCCCACGCCAGCTTAAAGTGCGGCGTATCGATGGCAAACCGCCAAGCCCTTCACGATAAACAGGCTCCCCGCTGGCAACAACCAG
Source organism: Terriglobia bacterium (assembly GCA_035277665.1). Lineage (GTDB taxonomy): Bacteria > Acidobacteriota > Terriglobia > UBA7540 > UBA7540 > SCRD01. The sequence continues at coordinate 19,299 of DATEKC010000005.1, read as the reverse complement.
AAAAATCAATGCGCCGACGCCAAGCGCGGCCAAAACCGCGTCGCGAAAATATCCCGCCATAAAGCTGGAATAGGAATCGGTTGTAGGATAGGCAAACTGGCTGAGGGAAAAGGAATTCAGCTGTTGGAGAAAATAGAGGACGACTCCGACGACGCCGAATCCTGCCGCCATCTTCAACGGGACGTCCCGGTCACGAAGGCGCTTCACCAGAATCACCAGCATGGCCAGGCTGAGCAAAATCCACATAACCTCGTCCACTAATTGCGCGGAAGTATTCCGTGAACGCAGGCTTTGATAATCGCGGAGATACTGGTCGGGAATTTTGACGTACTCGCTGTAGCCGGCAACATGGTCGCCATCAACGTCCACATCAATACGGTAGCTGCCGTCCCCCAGGTTAATGTCCTTCTGCTTCCAGGTGAAGCTGTGGTCCACACGCGCAGGCCGTATTTCTGTTTGAGAGTCAAGAAACTCCAGGCCCGACAAGTCGCGGTGCATCGTGTTCTGAAGGAACTGTTCCGCGATCTTCCGCGCCGCCTCCGGCTTCAGTGAAGCCCCCGGCGCTGTATCAGGAATGTTATGGTCAAAGCCCACCACCTGGCCTTCCGTGCTGACGTCGACCCTGAATTCTTCTTTCTGCTGCGGCTTGAACCATCGATGCGACCAGCGCCACAAATGGATGGGGCCACTGGTCAGCTTGTTCATTGTGGCCAGCCCCTGTGTGCGCTCCAGATAGGTCTTGGCGTCATCGTCGTAAGCAAAAATCGCAGCGTGCCGGTACCCGCTGGTGTTGAATCCGTGGGAGGAAAGAAACTTTTCAGCAATCGGAAAAGAGTCAGCGCGGCTGACCCGTAGGGTGAGCGAAGCCTCAGGAAACGCCCGCGAAAAATACTTGATGCCGATTACCAGCGACACCGCCGACACCGCGATGGCGATGGCAATGATCTTTCGTTCCCGCGCTCCAAGCTTGACAGTCATAAAGACCTCTGGGACGTGCAGGTAACTTCAAATTGTAACGAGGATTATACCAATCGCCGGGCCCGTCAATGCCCGGAATCGGCGGCCGGTGAAAAGTCCTGCGGCGCCACCCACCGCCTTTTCCCGCCGCCGGCTGGTTACTTGAGATGCTTCATCATCACCCAGGCCGCCTGGCCGTTGCTGTAATAACGTTCCACCTTATCCACCTTCCGGTATCCGCGAGCCTCATACAAACTGTGCGCCGCCAGATTGTCCTCCGCCGTTTCCAGATAGATGAGCTGCAATCCGGCCTTACGGGACCAGTCTTCAGCCGCCTTCATCAACACGGTGCCGGTACCCTTCCGCCGCGAGTCTTCCAGAACATCGATAGTGATTATGTGTCCGACGCGGGCGGGTTCGCGGCTGGCAACCACAAACCCTACAATCGCCCCCTCGTCCTCCGCCACCCAAGTCCTGGCTGACCGGTGGGCGATAAATGCCGCCAGTTCCTTCCGAGAATAGGAAACGCCGGGCGGAAAGCATTTCTGGTCAATTTCAGAAAGAATCGGCAGGTCAGATGGCTGAAAGTCGCGGATAAGCATGAAGAACCCGATAGATCCCGACAGGGAAAGCCCCGCAGGCATCCGTGCCTGGCAAGCGAGGATTGCGCCACGCGCAACCAGCAGGCCGCGCGAGTTGCCTGGTTCTATGGAGGCGCCCAACACGTAAAAGCGGCCTGTTAGCTGGCTATGGCCAGCAGGCGGTCAATGTCCTCTTCGGTATTATAGAGATAAGGAGAAACGCGAATCCGGTGGTGACGCAGGCTGACCTCAACGTGATGGGCCTTCAGCTTCTCATATAATTTGTCGGTCTCTTCGTGCGTCGCGCACCGGAAACACAGAAGTGGTGAAGGAAGCTGCTGGCGATCGTCATTAGTCAGAACGTACCCGCGCTTCTGCAGCCTCTCCGCCGCATGGTCCAGAAGGCTCGTGCAATGCCTCGTGACTGCGGCCGCGCCCACTGCGCGGACAAACTCAAGTGAAGCCTCCATTGCCGAAAGATTCAGGAAATTGGCGGTCTCCGGGACATCAAGAATTCTGGCCGAATCCGCCAGCGTGAAGCTATCTACCGGCAGAGAGTCAAAATCGTCCGCGCCGTCCACAGACATCCAGTTGACCACCTGCAATTCCAGGCCCCTCAGCACTTCCTCTCGGACATACACAAAACCAGTGCCATAAGGCCCCAGCAGCCACTTGTACGCGGCCACGGCAAGAACATCTACCGGAAGCTCATGAACGTTCAGTTCCAGCGCCCCGACACCCTGCGTGCCATCCACGACAAACAAAGCACCCCGATCGTGGGCCAGCTTGCCCATCGCGCCCAGGTCGATCCGCCTTCCAGTGGAATAATTCACCCAATCAAGCGCCAGGATTTTCGTCCTGGAGGTAAAGGCGCTTGCCACATCCTCCACACGAAGGGGATCGTCACCATTCTTCAGAAGGCGCACCTGCACGCCTTTCCGGCGCATGTGCAGCCAGGTAAAAAGATTGGCAGGAAAATTGTCCGCGGCGACCAGTATCTCGTCCCCGGGGCTGAGCTCCAATCCCGAGGCTATTACGCCGACGCCCTGGGTTGCCCCGCTGGTGAGGGCAATCTCCTTTTCATCGCTGCCAATAATAGCCGCGAGGTGGGCGCGAACACGTTCTGGAAGCCCGAAATACTCGGCCGTCTGCATTCGTTCCGGATGACATTTCAGATCAATCGCTTCGTGGCTGCGCGCCACGGCGGTGAGAGGAAACACACCCTGGTAGGCACAGTTCAGATAGACGGTCTGGCCAAAATCAGCAAAATGACTTCTGTAATCAGGCATAGGATAAGGGTTCCACTTTTCGGGAGATCAATCGTGACTTCGCGAACTCTATCACGGTGGGCCGGAACAGGGCTCAGCGCTTGGCGGCTGTGTGCATGCTCTCGTTCAGGTGCTCCAGAATATCAGATGCAGCCTGGCCAACCGCTTTCTGCGGCGCCGCAGGATCAAGAGGAACGCGAACAACGTCCTGCCATATGGATTTCCCCGTTACGCGATCGCTGATATAAACCTCGGCATGCAGACGCTTCAGGCGGCGCAGGTCAAAACAGGTCCCGCGAACAATTGCATCGGCGTCATCCTCTTTGTCAACCACCCTCAACCACGAAACGTGGGCCAGATCGTCTGCAAGCTGTCCATTCAGATTGTGATCAATCCTCTCAATGTACACTGTTCGCATTTTTACAAGCCTGCCAGGGTTTGCTGTCCGCGTGTTGCCCGGGCCTTCCAGGGATGGGCGGGAGGGACCGAGCGTTGGCGCCTGCTGTTGCGCGCAAAGCGCCGGCATTGACATCAGGCATATGGCCAGACCCCACATGAGATGCCTCATCACAAGCCTCCATTTACAGAATTCACCCTTAGTTTACCAGAAAGGCATGCTTAGAGTTTTATTGGGTTTGGGAAATGTGGAGGGCGCAAAAACATGGTCCCAGACCGTGATACTTTGTGAAGGCGCATTCGCGGGCTTTGGTCCTGTTGGCGGCCGGGATTATTCCGATTCGAGCTGCTTCATCCCCAGGTTTAACAGCCTTTCGCGGTCTTTCAGGGATTGCCGTTCTTCCTTTTGCTCCTGGCGGAGCTTCCTCCGTTCCTGATCCAATTGATGCCTGAGCTGCGTGCGGACCGCCCTGGGCAGTCTGGAATCTTTGAGCGATTCCCGCGCATAACTCTGCTTCAACTTTAGAGCCAGCAGTTGCCGCTTCTGGCTTGTCTTCAATATTGCCGAGTCGGAGGCCCAGCGCTGCCGGGCGAATAAATGCCCCGAGGCCAACCCCGCAATCAGCAACATTAAACCTAATCTCCGCGCCATTACGCCTCACACGCAGAAAAATATCCGGGAATCAACTCCCGTATACATCCATATTTGTTTCTATCGGCTTTATAGCCTATGAGGACGAGTCTTCAGCCACAAGGTGGGGTGTAAGGCAGGGAGCCGAACCAGTCGGACTCTGCAACCGCGGGCCATCAGCGTGATGTTGTTTCCGGCTTCTTTCAGATCAGCCCATGAAACCACGGAAGCATTGGGGATCAACACCGAAGCCCGGGAAGATGGTGCTCGTATCCTGGGCGCCGAGGTGGCGGACAACAATCTCGGCAAACACGTCGCGGAAGTCGGTTGTCATGGCCAGGTCGCGGTCCTGATTCAATTGTCCGGGTTTCAACCCGGGCCATTCGCCATAAACCTTCCCGCCTTTCACCTGGCCGCCCAGAACAAGCATGGCGTTTGCGTGGCCGTGGTCGGTTCCGCGGTTGCCATTTTCCCGCGCGGTGCGGCCAAACTCTGACATGGTCAGGACAACCACATCTTCCATCCTGTCGCCGAAGTCCTGTTGAAATGCCGCCAATGCGTCTCCAAGGTCCCTCAAATTGTTGGCCAGCTGGCCTTCCACTCCACCTTCGTTCACGTGGTTGTCCCAACCGCCCACATTGCAGAAGGCCACTTCGAGTCCGACGTCCGCCTTGATCAACTGGGCCACCTGCTGCAGGTCCTGCGCCAGTTTTCCGTGAGGGTATTCCGCTCCATTGGCGGGCTCGTAGTTCTCGGCGTCAACGCGCCGCAGCGTCCGGATGGCCTCAAACGTCTCAGCCGCCGCTCTTGAAAACAGAGGGTCCTGGCTGGATGCATACATCTCCTCGAAAGCAAGTTCTTCGGCTGCAGGAGTGGCCGGACCAAAGCGCGCCGGACCAGGCCGGCCAAGCAGACGGAAGTTCTTGATGTCATCCAGGACCAGCGATGATGCCTGTCCCGCCAGGGTCCGTGGCATGCGCGGAGCCACGGCCACGGCGCGGAAGGGCGTAGCTTCGGCTTCCGGCTTTGCCGCAAGATAACGGTTCAGCCAGCCGTCGCGCGTCGATTTAACGCCGGGCGTCGCCGTCTCCATATAATCCTGAGCGTCAAAGTGCGAACGCGTGTTGCCGGGAGAACCGACTGCGTGAACAATCGCCAACTGCCGGGAGTCGAACATTGGCTTCAGCCGCGCAAGGCTCGGATGCAGACCGAAGAAACCGTCGAGATCGATCGCGCCGGGGCCGGCGCCCGAGGCGGGATGGGCCTGGGGCTCAGGGATAGCAATGGTGGGTCGCATTGAAAAATAATCCTTCTCGGCGAAAGGGACCACCATGTTCAGCCCGTCCACCGCGCCGCGCTGGAAGATCGCCACCAGCACTTTGCGCCTGCGGACGCCGGCATCAAGCGCGAAAGCGGTGCGCCGCATAAAACTCGGAACACAGCCTGTCCCGAACAGGGTCAAGCCGGCAGATTTCAGGAAGAAACGCCTTGTCACTGGCACATGGCACCTCACACCGCACTGTCTGAACGTTCTCTGCGTTTAACGGCGTTGGAACTCCGGCGAGGCAAGCAACAGCCCCGCAATGGTTACCACTTGCGGATTAATCCCGCTCGGGCTGTACGTCGGCGCTTCAACTCCCGGCCACAGGCCGCCCTTGCTGATAATCGCCTCTACGGTTGACGCTGTTACCGGCCCACCCAGCAATTCCTCAGCAACGGCATTCACCAGTTCAGGGCCGCTCAGGCTACTGTTTAGAGCCGCAAGGCCCTCTGCTTTCACTTCCGTCCCCGGGAGCCGCCCGGTCGCCAGCAGCATGGCGAAGTTTAATCGCCAGAGCAGCGTGCTGGAGTTGATCCACGCCCCGGCGCGATCGGCATAACCGGAAGGGAGTTCGTACTGAAACATGAGGTGGCCCATCCGGTCGAGCGCCATGATGATGGGCAGGCCGGCATCAGTCTCTGCGCCTGTGGCCCGCAGGGAACTGGCAATGTACTCGAGCGGCGATTTCACCTTGGCACGGTGGGCAGCAGGCGAGCCGAATTCGCTGGAAGTCAAAATCGCGGCCACAACTTCGCGAATCTCGCCGCCACTCGCCTGGAAAGCGCCGCTCGCGCGGTCGATAACAGATTGCGGAGGATCGTCCGCCACGAACCTGCGGCACAGCGCAGTGGAAATGAATCTTGCGGTTGATGGATGATGGGCCAGCAGATGCAGTACTTCCAGGCCGTCTTCCATCCCCTGGCCCGCCGGAAACTTGTGGCCAAGCACCAGCTTGGGATGGTAGTCGTGCATCCGCGGGTTGAAGAAAAACTCCGCCTCGAATCGCGGACGGCGGATGGTCCAGCCGGTGAAGCAGCGCGCCACTTCAATCACATCCTGTTGCGTGTAACCGCCGTTCACGCCCAGCGTATGAAGCTCCATCAATTCGCGGCCATAATTTTCATTCAGGCCGCGGCTTTGCTTGCCATTCTTCACCCGCTGCCGGCGCGCCCGGCGGATTCTCATCCTTCTGCCAAAAGGCGCGGGCCGCATGAACGCTTCACGCTCGAACTCCCCGCCTTTCCTTAAAATCTTGCGGTGCTCCAGCGTTTCCACGTATTTCAAAGGCGGCGCCGAACTTCTCCAGTTGTCGAGATAGAAGAGCATGGCGGGGCTCCGGGTCGTGGCAACCAGCAAATCTTCAAATCTGCCCAGGGCAAATGGCCGGATGGTATCCCGCTCGAAGGACGTCAGCAGCCAGCGGTCAGGTCCTTTGAGGGCGTAAATGTTGAAATGGTTCATCCAGAACTGGACCATCACTTCCTGCAGTTGCCGCCGGCTGTAAACCGCCCGCCAGATCTCCTCACGGGCAAGCTCAACCAGCACTCGACGTGGCCCCTCGAGCGCCGCCAGCCGCTGTTCGGGAAGCATGGCCTGCCGGTTTCGAGACCGTACTGCATCCATCGCTTGTGCCTGCCCCGCAGGGGCGGATCCATCATTATTTGGCGGACCGGGCACACCCTTGCGTGCCTTACCGGCCTTGCGGGGCGGCGGATAGTTCTCGATCAGGTCCTCGGAACTCATGAAAAGCGTGGGAAGTTGCTGCAGCCGCTTTTCAACACCGCGGTCATCGATGGATGCGGGGTTGAGTTGCTCGTTAAGGTAGGCGCTGGTGCCCATTTGCCGGACACGCTCGAGATCGCCCGCGGCCGGGCCGAAAGCGCTGCGGTTCAGAAGGTGCAAAATCCGCTGGTCGCCGGGTGATGTCATGTGCGGGCCTCTTTACCTTGCGGATGCCAGGCTCTTGCCTCTTACTTTGCTGCCCCTCATCACGCTTAAACCCCGCCGGGATGAAAAAGTTGCGCTGATATTCAATTGAAAATCATGCCATTCCGTAAGAGCCTTGGAATTCCGGTAGCGAGCTGCGGCAAGCAAGCATGCGGGAGCACACATCCTGCGCTGAAAGGGTTTTACCGCAAGCGCCATCGCGAGGGATTATTTCGCCCGTTGCTTTCTGACCCAGACAACGTAATCGGTTGGGGCGGGCGTCCCGCCTGCCTCGCGGACAATTGCTGCGATTTGCCCACGATGGTAGGCTCCGTGCTTTACCAGTTGCATCAGGACGTCACGCACCGGAACTCGAGACTCAACGCCCTTGCTATTGCGGTGGACGAGATCTTCGTCCAGACGGCCCGGCGCGAGATTGTCGAGCAAGGATTTCCAGCGTTCGTGCATCTCGTCAAAGGCAGCGTCCGCTTCTTCCAGGCTCATCAGTGGCCAGGGCGCCGGCGGGTCACCGCCCTGAGATTCCAGCCGTCCCAGCCAGATGCGCTGGGCCTCCACAATATGGCCGGCGATCTTCAGCGCCCGTTCCGGTGGCGCACCAAGGGCTGCCACCGTACGGAGCGATTCCTGGCTGGCCCAATAGTCATATTCAAAATACTGCCGGAATGAATCCAGAGAATCCATAAGTCCTGCCTCCTATTGTTGTCAGAAAAATGCCCGCGATCGCCAGCGGCGAAGGCGCCTCAACGGCCGCCTCTATTTCGCTTCTTTCCAGTTCTTGCCCATGCCCAGATCGACTTTCAACGGCACCTTCAGCCGATAGACGCCTTCCATTTCCGCCCGGATGATTTCACGCGCGGCCTCCGCTTCGCCTTCCGGCGCCTCAAAAACCAGCTCGTCGTGGACGGTCAGAATCATGCGGGTTTCAAGCTTTTCCTGCATCAGCCGTTCGTGTGCCTTCACCATGGCCAGCTTCAGCAGGTCAGCGGCTGTACCCTGCAGGGGCGTATTCATGGCCTCGCGCTCGGCGCGGTTGCGCGCCATGGTGTCCCGGCTGTTGATTTCCGGAATAGGCCGCAGACGGCCAAACAGCGTGCGCACGCGTTCAGTTGTTCGTGCTTCTTCAATGCGGGCTTCCAGGAAAGCCCGCACGCCATCGTACCGCTTGAAATAGGCGTCAATGTACTGCTGCGCTTCTGTTTTGCTTGAGCCTGTCCGGGCCGCCAGACCGAAGGAACTGAGCCCATAGATCACGCCATAATTAATCGCCTTGGCCATCCGCCGATGTTCGTGGTTCTGCAGGCCGGCTGGAACTCCGAAAATTTCCTGCGCGGTGCGCGCGTGGATGTCCTCGCCCCGCGTGAAGGCTTCAATCAACAGGGGGTCGCCGGACATGTGCGCCAGCACTCTCAACTCGATCTGCGAATAATCCGCCGCAATCAGCACCCAGCCCGGATCGGCCACAAAAGCCGAGCGGATCAGCAGCCCGAACTCTTCGCCGATAGGAATATTCTGCAGATTAGGATTCGAAGATGAAAGCCGCCCGGTGCGGGCCACAGTCTGGTTAAAACTGGTGTGCAGGCGGCCGGTTTCCGGGTTGATGAATTTCGGTAACGCGTCAACATAGGTTGATTTCAGTTTTGCCCGGGTGCGATACTCGATGATTTTGCGCGGCAGGTCGTACTTTTCCGCGAGCAATTCCAGCACCGCGGCCTCAGTGGAATACTGCCCGCTCTTCTTCAGTATTCTTCCGCCGGGCAGCTTCAACTTCTCGAAAAGGATCTGCCCCAGTTGCTTCGGCGAGTCAATATCGAAAGGTTCGCCAGCGAGGTCATGAATCTGGCGGGTCAGGTCCGTAAGTTCACGGGCAAACACATCCGACATGCGGGCCAGAATGGACGGATCGATCCTGACTCCGGTGATTTCAACGTCGGCCAGCACCCCGGCCAGTGGCAGCTCTATCTGCGAATAAAGCTCCCGGACATTTTCTCGCGAAACCTGCGGGCCCATCACCGTTGCAAGCTCGTGGATATAGGATGCGGCCCGCCCCAACGAGCCGTTAAGCTTTCGCCCCAGCCGCAGCAGCGCGAGGGATTCCAGCGTGTGGCTTGTAGCGAGCGGGTTCAGCAGATACGAATAGAGCATCGTGTCGTGCGCCACCACGCCCACTCCGATTCCCTGTTTGCGGAGCATCATCCGGAAAAGCTTTGAGTTGTGGACCGCCAACGCATGGGCGTGTCCGGCTAGCACAGGTTTGAGCGCGCCTATTGCGTTTTCCAGCGATCGCGCGGCAACCATCACGGCGCATTTGCCGTCTGATAAGCCCAACCCCGTTAACCGGCCGCCAAAGCCTTCTTCACCTTCGATGGCAATCGCGATGGCCAGCTCGGCGCCCTTCGGCAACGCCTTGAGCCAATGCTCAACATCATCCGCCGTTCGGAGTTCCGCCGAAGCGTCGTCGACGTCAGCCTCCTCTGCTCCGGATTCCTTGAGCAATTCATTCAAAAGGGAAACAAAGCCGAGTTCCCGGCACAAGGTGCGGATCTCTTCCACGTCATACGCGGCCGGTTTCAGATCATTGGTGCTTATCTCGATCGGCACGTCGGCGCGGATGGTGGCAAGCTCGCGGCTCAGCAACGCTTCCTCGCGAAAGTCGCGCAGTGCTTCCCGGTAGCTCTGCCGTTTTACTTTTTCGTAATTCTCAAGCGCCGCGTCGAGCGTCCCAAACTGGTTGATCAGTTCAGTAGCCCCTTTCGGCCCAATGTAGCTCCTCTTTTTTCCGTTTTCGGTCTGCAGGGGATCGCGGCCGGGCAAGGGACGCGCTCCCGGAATGTTGTCGCTCGGGTCACCCGTCAGCGCCAGCCAGTCCACCACCTGGCCGGGCTCTACCCCGATAATCTCTTTCACTTTGGCAGCATCGCAAACCGTTTCGCCTTCGGTAGATGAACGCGCCGGCTTCAGCACTTTCACTTTGTCATTAACAAGCTGGAAAAGGTCCTCGTCGCCGGAAGCGATGAAAACCTCATCGCCGTGTCCGGCCGCCTGGCGGGCCAGCGTTCCGATCAGGTCATCGGCTTCAAACCCTGCCATTTCAATCATCGGAAGCCCCAGCGCCTTGCAAAAGCGATGCACATAGGGAAGTTGAAGGCTGAGTTCCTCCGGAAATGGCGGGCGGTTGGATTTGTACTTCTCAAAAAGCTTGTCTCGAAACGTGGGCGCCGCTTTATCGAAAGCGACTGCAACTTTCTCCGGCCTGTAGTCTTTCAGCAGTTTGCGGATGGTCCGCAGAAAGATATAGACCGCCTTGGTCGGCATACCTGTGGGAGAGGTCAGGCTGGTCTGCATAGGGGCATAAAAAGCCCGAAACAACAGTGACATGCCGTCAATCAACACCACCTTCCCCATTCTTGCTGTTTCGGGCACGATTTCTTTCCTCCTTGGGTTGCAGTCTCTGTATCTTAACAGTAAAAGCTGCCATGGCATCCGATTTGACCGGTGATTCGCAAATTCCGAATCAATTTGTGGTATTTTTACCACACAAAAATATCGCCCCTAAGCCGACTATTCCAGCAATCGATTGATGCCATAGGACTTGGAAATAATATCTGGATGGAACCGTTATTGCTTGTTATGCTGGGTGGCTGCAGGAGGTTTTTTGAGTCTTCAAAACACGATTGCCCGACCGGTCTCAACAGAAGGTATTGGCTTGCACACGGGAGTTCCGGTGCATGTGTGTCTTTTACCGGCCCCGAGCGGCACGGGCATTGTTTTCAAGCGGACCGACCTTGACGGATTTTCCATCAAGGCCACGGCAAAAAATGTGGCGCGGGTCAGCTACGCGACCAGCCTGATGCGGAAAGGCGTGCTGATCTCAACCACTGAACACCTGCTTTCCGCGCTCGCGGCGTCATCCATCGATAACGTCTTCATCGAAATCGACAATCTTGAAGTTCCAATTATGGATGGAAGCGCGCTCCCCTTCATCAAGCTGATTCGTACGGCCGGCGTGAAACCGCAGCGGGCCCCGCGGACCCTGGCCAGGATCGTCAAACCGGTTGAAATCGTGGAGGGCCAGAAGCGCATCTCCATCTACCCTGCGGAGGACTTCAGGATTACTTACCGCATCTCCTTTTCCCACCCACTGATTGGCGAGCAGGAGCGCTCCTTTACGATGACCCTGCCCGGCTATGAGCGCGCCATAGCCCCGGCAAGGACATTCGGCTTTATTGACGAGGTAGAAATGCTGCGGCAGAGCGGCCTGGTGCGCGGTGGGTCGCTTGATAACGCGATCGTTCTGACGCAATCCGGCGTCATGAATCCGGAAGGCCTGCGCTTTCCTGATGAGTTCTGCCGGCACAAAATTCTGGACCTGGTGGGCGATCTGGTCATGTTCGGGCGCCCCCTGATTGGGCACGTTGTTGCCGACCGCGCCGGCCACGCCATGCACATTGCGCTGGTCAGCCGTCTGCTGCGCGAAAAGAGCGCCTGGAAGCCGATTCGGACGCCGCAAACCACCACGGCAAAATCCCGTTCCGAGGCCCCTGCCATCGCTGCCGGCGCGGCATCCTAGGATATTCTCATCCAGGCGTTGACCATGTAGTCTCCCTCCTGCCCATCTGCTATACTGCCCTAGGACGTTGCTGAACAACGCCCAAAAGCGTCAGTCCAAGGGGCGACATGCTTTGCCGGCCGGCGGAATCTGCTTTCTTTTCAGTCGCCCGACCAAGAGCAGACTCCTCGCCTGGCTCGGAATGACGGACTCCGAATGATTTTTCAGCAACCGCCTGGAAGGTGAACCTACCCATTGCGAGAGCTCCCATGGCCACCGTAGATACCGACAAAGAATTCAGTGTTTTCGATTCGATGGCTGCGCGTTTCGATATTGCGGCCCAGAAACTTGGTCTTGACGAAGGAATCCTCAAGTACCTTCGCACGCCCAACCGGGAGATCATCGTCCACATCCCTGTTGCTCTGGACAACGGCAAGCTGGAAGTTTTCGATGGCTTTCGGGTCCAGCACAGCATTGCCCGGGGTCCCTGCAAGGGCGGCGTCCGCTACGGGCCGGAGGTGACGCTGGATGAAATCCGCGGCCTTGCAGCCGAAATGACCTGGAAATGCGCCGTGGTCAACATCCCTTTCGGCGGCGCCAAGGGCGGCATCATTTGCGATCCGGAGCGCCTGAGCCAGAGCGAACTGGAAAGGATTACCCGCAGGTACACGGCAGAGATCCTGGACTACATCGGGCCCGAGCGCGACGTTCCAGCTCCGGATATGAACACCAATGAGCAGACCATGGCCTGGATCATGGATACCTATTCCATGCACGTGCGCCACACGGTCACCGCGTCTGTCACCGGCAAGCCTTTCGGGCTGGGAGGTTCGCGCGGCCGCCCGGCAGCCACAGGACGCGGCTGCATGATCGTTACCGACCAGGCGCTTAAGCGCTTCGGGCGACAGCGCGAGCAGACGCGGGTGATCGTTCAGGGCTTCGGGAACGTGGGCTCGCAGGCCGCGCGGCTTATGCACGAGGCCGGGTACAAGATTATCGGAGTTGCCGACATCCACGGGGGCATCCTGAACCCCGGCGGGCTCGACGTCCCGCAACTGCTTGAATATTCAAAAGAAAACAAGACGATTGAGGGGTTCCCGGGTTCCGAGCACATCGACAGCCAGGAGATCCTAGAACAGGATTGCGACGTTCTTGTTCCCGCCGCAACCGAAAACGTCATCACCAGCCGGAACGCCGGCCGCATCCGGGCCCGCATCCTGGTGGAAGGCGCCAACAGCCCCACGACCCCTCCCGCCGACGACATCCTCTTCGATCGCGGGGTGTTCGTGGTGCCCGACATCCTGGCCAACGCCGGGGGCGTCACCGTCTCCTACTTCGAGTGGGTCCAGGACCGCCAGGGATACTTCTGGCCCGAAGGAATGGTGAACGAAAGGCTCAAGCACATCCAGGCGGCAGCGTTCAATGACGTGGTCCAGTACGGCGAGATGCACAACGTCAATAACCGCATCGCCGCCTATATGCTGGCCATTGACCGTGTCGCAACCACCCTCAAGCTGCGCGGCATTTACGCGTGATGGAAGTAGTTGCGCTGCCCGTGGCCTGACTCTCAGGCTCATAGATGGGCACGACGCCCTTGAACTAAAAAGGCGGCGCCTTATCAGGCGCCACTCCAATGTTAGAATGACTTCCAGGAGATGAACGCATGCGCCAAGTCGTGCCGTATCCCGGCGAAGACCGCTATTGGGTGGCTGAGTGTCCAAGCCCTCCGGGATACGTAAGCCAGGGGAAGACAAAAGCGGACGCCACGCAAAATATCCGGGAAGCGATTCGGGGTTACATCGCGCCGCTCGAAAGCGATGGCTTGCCTGTGCCTGAAGAGCGGTTCGAAGTCCTCGTGATGGCGGTATGAGTAAGCAGGACCAGGCAATCGAAGGAGGCCCATAGCATGCAGGTAGTTGACTACACCGTCCACATATTCAGGGAGGGCGAAGCCTACGTTGCTTATGTTCCCGAGCTCGATCTTTCAAGCTGCGGCGCGAGCGACGAGGAGGCGCGCCGGAACATCCGGGACGCGGTCCGCGGATTCGTCGAGACGAGCCGCGATATGGGAACGCTCGGCGAGATTCTCGAAGAAGCCGGTTACGTCCGCGAGGGTGATGCGTGGCGAGCGCCGGAATTCGTCTCCCTCGACCGTTTCTCAACCAGCGTGGAGTAGATGCCCGCCATCCGCTCGGTTCACTAACGAACGCTCGTCAAGATATTCGAGCAAGACGGCTTCATCTTCAGCCGGCAAACAGGCGATCACCTGATTTTTATCAAAGCCGGCATCAAACGGCCCCTCGTGATTCCCATGTATCAACAGGTTCCCGTGTTCATTATCAAAAATCTTCTCCGCACCGCGGGAATGGGCCGGGAACGCTATTTCGATCTTCTCGCAAATCGTTAGCCTGAAGGCTTTAGGACCGTCGCGGTGTCACGCGCTGTGCGCCAGGCGCCGGTATTCCCTCTCCGATTCGGCAGGCAGTAGCACCCAGAGCGTATAAATTCCCAACGCAGTCCCAAGTGGGACGTGGATCAGTGCGATAATCCCCAGAATCACGGCCAGCAATCGTGCCCAGGGGCGATAATTCAGCAATCCCCATCCTGCCAGGAAGCCCAGCACGGCGGTGGCAAAGAAGAGTGCCCCGATGAACCCTGCGACGGGCCAGATAAACGCCCGGAACGGAAACGGAACAAAATGCATGGCGATGCCGCTGCCAAACCACAGGCCGAGCGCCGGAACCAGCCGGACAACTGAAACCACCAGCCAGAGGATGGCGAGGATCCGAGTGTGTTTTTCAATCCTGTTGCGGGCCGCCGGCAAAGGCGCGCTGATTGCTTGGAGCGGCGGTGCTGGCGGAGGGGCCGTCGCTTCGGTCACAACCTGCTTGCCGCACTTGCTGCAAAACTTCTGGCCTGATATCAGATTTGCACCGCAGTTGCTGCAAAACATATCGTTACCCTCTCTGCTTTCCCCTTCACCAAGTCATACGCGAATTGAGGCAAAATAGTTCCCTGCCCCCGGCATAGAACCCGGCCGGCGGCCCAGTATGGGGTACAATCAGACACTTGGTTTCAGGAAATGTCACGAGATCCTAAATCCGAATATCTTGCACGGCTGGATGCCCTCCGGCAGTCACAGTCGCGTCTCGACCGCAGGCATAAGTCCCTGGGCCGTGTCAATCTGGCGATTGCTCTGGTGGGGATTGCGGTGATTGTGCTGGCTCTCGATTCACATTCCGTGTCGATTTTGTGGGCGTTGGCGCCGGGTGCGGTGCTGGCGCTTTCCGAAACTGTACACTCGCGCGCGCTGCGGGCTTTGCAACAGTGCAGGCGCGCCATCGCATTCTTCCAGAGAGGCCTGGATCGGCTGGACGACCGCTGGATGGGCCGTGGCGAAACCGGCGAGCGATTCCTCGATTCCGCGCATCCCTACTCGCGCGACCTCGATCTCTTCGGCAAGGGATCGCTGTTCGAGCTCCTCTCCACCGCCCGCACCGCCGCCGGTGAAGGCGCCCTGGCGCGCTGGCTGCTGCAGCCCGCCTCCGTTGACGAAGTCTACGCACGTCACTCGGCTGTCGACGATCTGAAAACAAGGCTGGGCCTGCGCGAAGACCTGGCCGTGATGGGAGAAGAAGTCCGCTCCAAAGTGCATCCCGATGCATTGGCAGCCTGGGCTGAGGCCGCCCCTGTCCTGAAGTCCGGGCTTGCGCGCACGGCAGCTTTTATCATGGCAGGAGTTTGGTTGTTCACCCTGGTGGCGTGGTTTGGTTGGGGATGGTGGGAGTTGGCGCTGGCCTCCAGCGCGCTGAATCTGTTTATCAACTCCCGGTTCAGCGAACGCGTCCAGCAAACCGTTCCCGACCTTGGAGTCACCGCCGTTTCCGGAGGGCACAAGCTTCCATCCACAGAGGATGTTTCGAAAGACCTTGCGGTGCTGGCCGTCGTTCTGGAAAGGCTTGAGCGCGAGGAATTTTCAGCGCCAAAGCTCGTGAAATTACAGGCCGCTCTCAAAGCCCGCGGCGTATTCCCCTCGCGGGCCATCGTGCGCCTGGGCCGCATAGTTGATTTCATGGAATCACGAAGAAATCCCGTGGTCGGCGTCCTCAATCCATTCGTCTTCTGGAGCCTTCAGGTAGCTTTTGCCATTGACGCCTGGCGCGCAAAATTCGGCCCGTCCATCCGAGGCTGGCTGGAAGCGGTGGGCGAGCTCGAAGCGCTTTGCGCGCTGGCAGGTTACGCTTTCGAGCACCCGGCCGACGTCTTTCCTGAATTCACCTCCGCCGAGCAGGGGTTATTCCAGGCCGAAGATTTCGCCCATCCTCTGCTTCCTGAATCGAAAGCCATCCGCAACAACCTGACCCTGGGCGGCCAATTGCGCCTGATGATCATCAGCGGCCCCAACATGGCCGGCAAAAGCACCCTGATCCGAGCCGTGGGCATCAATGCGGTGCTGGCCCAGTGCGGCGCACCCGTGCGCGCCAGGCGCCTTCGCCTGTCTCCGCTGGCCGTGGCGGCGTCGATATGCGTTCTCGATTCGCTCCAGGGCGGCATTTCCCGCTTTTATGCCGAGATCACTCGCCTGAAGCTGATCACCGAATTGACCAACGGGCCAATGCCTGTCCTTTTCCTGCTGGATGAGTTGCTGAACGGCACCAATTCCCACGACCGGCGAATCGGCGCCGAAGGCCTCGTCAAAAGCCTGGTGGAGCGCGGCGGGATTGGCCTGGTTACTACGCATGACCTGGCGCTGGCCAAAATGGTCGACCTGTTGGGGCCGAGCGCCGCCAACTTCCACTTTGAAGATCATCTGGAAAACGGCCGGCTCCGTTTTGATTACAAGCTTACGTCCGGAGTCGTCCAGACCAGCAACGCGCTCAACCTGATGCGCTCCATCGGGCTGGATGTGTAAGACCAAATTACCAAGGCAGGCACCGCCCGCTGAATCATCTTCTCTTACCACTGCATCCAAAGACCTTACATATCGGTTAAGAGGAGATGCAACCTAGGAGAGAGCTATGTCGAACCTGTTTGACCCGCTTACGATTCGTGGGACCACGCTCCGCAATCGCATCATCGTTTCGTCCATGTGCCAGTATTCCAGCACTGATGGATACGCAACGGAATGGCATTTCGTCCACCTGGGCAGCCGCGCCGTGGGCGGCGCCGCGCTGGTCATGACGGAGGCTTCCGCCGTGCTTCCGGAAGGCAGAATCAGCCCGCAGGACCTCGGTTTCTGGGACGATGGCCACATCGAGATGCTCGCGCGCACCGTTGGCTTTATCCACCAGCAGGGAGCGCTCGCCGGAATCCAGCTTGCCCATGCAGGCCGCAAAGCCAGCACTTATGCTCCCGGAAGAGGCCAGGGCGCCGTTCCTGAAAGCGCAGGTGGCTGGCAGGTGGCAGGCCCCAGCGAAGACGCCTTTAGCGAAGACTATCCCAAGCCGAAGCCGTTGACGATTGAGGGCATTCGGGCCGTTACAGAAGCTTTCGCGCAGGCCGCCCGCCGCGCAATCCAGGCCGGCTTTGACGTGGTTGAAATTCACGGCGCGCACGGATACCTGATTCATGAATTTCTTTCGCCCTTCAGCAACCATCGCCAGGATGAATACGGCGGTTCCATCGAGAACCGCACCCGCCTGGCCCGCGAGGTGGTGAAGGCCGCGCGCGAAGTCTGGCCGGAAAGTTTGCCGCTCTTCTTCCGAATCTCGGCCACCGACTGGCAGGAAGGCGGATGGGAGCCGGCACAATCCGTAGAACTTGCCCGGCAGGTCAAAAGTCTGGGCGTCGATCTGGTGGATTGTTCATCCGGCGGCAACCTGCCAGATGCCACGATACCGGCGGGCCCCGGCTACCAGACTCCCTTCGCGGAACGCATCCGGCGCGAGGCGGGCGTCATGACAGGGACAGTCGGGTTTATTACCGCCCCTGCGCAGGCCGACCACATCATCCGCAGCGGCCAGGCGGACGCGGTGCTGCTCGCACGCGAAATGCTTCGCGATCCCCACTGGCCCTTGCGCGCCGCGCGCGAGCTGGGATATCCCACTACGTGGCCGGTCCAATACCTGCGTGCCGCACCACAGGGCAGCCAGCCCCGCCAGCCGGTCGGCAACCGAAATGCCGGCCACGTTGCTCGTCGTTAGCGAAGGCTTTTCAGGAAGCTGATAATCTGCCAGCGCTGGCGTGGTGGCAGACCCGACCACGACGGCATGCCCGCGCGCAGTTTGCCGTTCTTCAGGAACCAGTAAAGCACACCGTCCGGCGTTTGCTGGATGATGGATGAACGCAACGGTGGCGCATTTCCCCGGCCTTCTGCGTTGTTGCCGTGACATTGCGCGCAGTATTGGTGGAAAAGCTTTTTGCCGGCCAGCACTTCCGTGGCCTGGCCACGATAAGGATTTTGCATCCTGGACGCCGATTCAGGAGCATCCCTGAATGCCGTAGCCGGTCCTGCATCGGCCCACACAGCCTTTTTCCCTCCCATACCGTTTCCAACCAGAAAGCCACTCCCTGCCGAGCAGAAGATTAGCAGCCACATCCCGTTTCGCAAAATTTGTCTCTTCACTTGCCCCTCCCCGCAAAGAACTGGCGCATGCTGCGGCCAAATCCGGCAAACTCGTAGGAGACGCCGAGACGCAATATAAAGCTGTAGGCAGATTTCGTCACGCCGAACGAGGGCGAAACACGAAAAACAGGACCGTCAGGCAAAGACCAGGACAGCACCGGCGCGATATATTGCGAGATGTCGTGTAACGTGAAACGATCGGCGGTTCCCAGTCCCCCGTAGAGTTCCAACCCGGCGCGGAAGTTTTCCGCACAGAAGTTGCAGGCGTCCGGCGAGGCCACAAGCCCCAGCGGACGGCTGAGCCCAACCGCATACCCGAACTCCCAAGGCTCGTGCGCCAGGTTTTTTTCGCCAATAAAGTTCTCGGAGATATTCCAGCCCCTATAGTCGCTGCTCAGAATCAGCCGGGTTTCGACTTCGTGCTCAGTTTCCTGCCGCGCGTTGATGTTCGGCTCCAGCGCGTCCGCCTGGCCGTCAAACCCGACAACTTCCTTCAGCGTTTTGTCGGCAGAAAGATTTTCATATTCCACATAAAGCACAGGGTTGATCCAGTGGTCGCCAGCCAGGACGTGAAAGCGGTTTTCGATGCGAAACCCGCTGAACCCCGTGCTCTCGTTGGCCGTGCTCTGCCCTTCAAGGTACAACTCGGTGGTCCACCAGGCGGTTGTGCCATACTCAAACTCGGTCAGGCCGCTGAAGAAGCGGTTGCCGCCCGAGGGCCGGGCAGTCGTGGGCTCAAATTCGATTTCCAAATTCCCGGGCTCTTCCATGTGGTGATCGTAGGCCACAAAGTACGGCCCCTCCTGAGCACGCCCCGTGACCACGCCTCCGGCTAATAGCAACACCGTCGTCACTAAACGAAGGAGCGCCCGTTTGATGCACCATCTATGACAAAACTCTCGAACACTTAAGTAAATGCCAACCAATAGTTCTCCTCCTTGAAAACCCTGGCTGGCGGCCATAGAATGGGGACGGTCGCCAGCCCGCAGGTTGTCGATCGCGGGCTTCCGGGCGGCCCTTCGCCAAAAGTGATGCCGCCGGAAGCCCTCTTTCTTCTTTGCTGTTGTAAACCTATTAAACTCATCGA
>DATEKC010000004.1:0-5039 GCA_035277665.1 Terriglobia bacterium | reverse complement strand
TCAACCAGCTTCCGGCCGCCGACAAGCGAGCGGGTATCCGGGAAAAACTCTTTTACCACGTCCGGATCCAGGCCAATGATCTCGAAGAATTTTCCGCCCTGGTAGCTGGCGAGCGTCGAGATGCCCATTTTGGACATGATCTTCTTGATGCCTGTTTCAATGCCAGCCCGAAAATTCTCGATCGCCCTGGGCACAGAAACATCACCCAACTCGCGCCGGCTTGCAAGGTCTGCCACCACTTCCAGGGCCAGATAGGGATTGATGCCGGCGGCGCCGTAAGCCACCAGGCATGCAAACTGGTGCGACTCCCATGCTTCAGCCGTCTCGAGAACCAGGTCAGCCTTGTTGCCAACACCTTCGGCAATCAGGTGCTCCACCACCGCTCCTACCACCAGCAGCATGGGAACGGCCGCGTGATCGACGTCCACGCCGAGGTCACTCAGAATCAGAATGGAACTGCCCTGCTTCACGGCCGCCACACATTCCTGCTTAATCCGATTGATGGCCGCCGTCATTCCTTCCGGTCCCTGGCTTGCGAGGAAAAGTGTTGATACCGTCGCCGGCTTGAACTTCTCTTCTCCCATTCGCCTCAGTTCCCGGAGTTCTGCGTCAAACAGAAAGGGAGATTCCAGGCGAATCATGCGGGCGTGCTCGGGCGATTCCACCAGCACCGAGTGTCGGGCGCCCAGATAAAGGTTCAGGGCCATCACCAGCGACTCACGCAACGGATCGATGGGAGGATTCGTAACCTGGGCAAACATCTGCCGGAAATAGTGGTAGACAGGGCGCGGCCGGGTTGAAAGAGCCGCAAGCGGGGTGTCGTCACCCATGGACCCGACGGGCTCCTTCTTCATGCCTGCAAGCGGAGTGATCAGGAGGTCCAGATCTTCCTGCGTGTAACCAGCGGCGCGTTGCAAAGCGACAAAACCTGGCCGGTCGCTGTTGGCAAACCGCTCCTCACCAGCATCCAGCAGCCCGCATTTCTCGGCCTTGAAGCGCGGCAGGAACGTCATGTTGTTCCGAATCCACTTGCGATATTTCTGAGCGTGGGAGACCTGCTTCTTCAATTGCTCGTTCTTGAAAATCTTCTTGTGCTCGAGGTCAACCAGCAGGATCTGGCCGGGCCCAAGCCTTCCCTTTTCCTGCACCCTTTCGGGTTCTATGGGCAGTAGACCTACCTCAGAGCCCAGCACCACCAGGCCGTCGCGCGTAATCGTGTAGCGCGCCGGCCGCAGGCCGTTGCGGTCGAGTGCCGCACCCACCAGCGGGCCATCCAGGAAGGCCATGGCAGCCGGGCCATCCCAAGGCTCCATCAGACAGGAGTGGTAATGGTAAAAAGCCTGAACGTCCGCGGGGATTTCAACCGAGTCTTCCCAGGCTTCAGGGATCATCATCAGCAGCGCGTGATGCACCGTGCGGCCCGAACGGGTGAGCAGCTCAAGCACGTTATCAAAACTTGCCGAATCGCTACCCGAGGGCTGAATCACCGGCTTGAGCCATTCAGATTCGTTGCCCCAGATGGGATGATCCAGCACGGCTTCCCGGGCCCGCATCCAGTTGCGGTTTCCGAGCAGCGTGTTGATTTCCCCGTTGTGCGCCACCAGGCGGAACGGCTGGGCCAGAAACCAGGTGGGCGAAGTATTGGTACTGTAACGCTGATGATAAAGAGCGGCTGAGGTCTTGAATTCCGGGTCAACGAGGTCCTTGTAAAAAATTCCGAGCTGAGAGGGCGCCATCAGCCCTTTGTAGACAATATTGCGCGAGGAAAACGAAGGGATATAACAGTCGGTTATCCCGGCTTCGGCAATGCGCCGTTCGATTTCCTTGCGGGTGAGGTAAAGGATCTGTTCGAATTCACGTTCCTGGTCAGCCGGTTGTCCTACCAGCAGATGCCAGATGGCCGGCTGGCTTTCACGGGCCTGAGGCCCGAGCGCTCCTGGATTTACGGGAACCTGCCGCCACCCCGCTACATAAAGTCCGCGGTTGCGGACCGCTTCTTCAGCCGCAAACATGGCCCGAGCACGTGTGACGCCATCCGTGGGAAAGAAAAACACGCCCACGGCGGTGCGCCAATGCGGCTGAAAACCGGAATTCAGGCGGCGCGCTTCCCGTGCAAAGAACTCGGCCGGAAGCTGGACGGAAATTCCTGCACCATCTCCACTCGCTCCATCAGCGTCCACACCACCGCGATGTGTCAGGCAACTCAGACATTCCAGCGCCTGGGTCACTACGCGGTGAGATGCCAGAGCATTCAGATCAGCGACAAATCCCACACCGCAAGCGTCGTGCTCTTCGCACTGGGAAAGGCCGCGAACGCGTTCGCTCCCTGTTTCTTGATCTTTCGACCCGAGTTTAGACACTTCTCCTCCGACCAGTCAGATCATTTTGCCGTTTCCGGGCAGCCACTGTGAAATGAATTGTTTTTATAGTTCGTATAAATAACAGCATGGTGATCGTGAATGCTGGATAAACAGTTTGGATTGAACCTCATACACTCCTGGGTGGAAGCGACGGTGCCTTTCTGTGGTGGCCCGAAACAGTTACGGGGCGCCGGGCAAGTTGCAACAGCGACCGCGAGAGCCGGTCGGCGTCGTGACGTGCAACTCCGTCATCAGCCTGAAGCAGGGGAATGCAAACTGGAGAAATCCCCAGGGCTCGAATCTTCGCCAGATCGTTGACAACAGGCGCAGCATGTTCAGCCGCGTATCGCTTGCGCATCGAAGGTGGAAATGCCCGGTTGTTCAGAACGGCAAAGTCAAAAATGTTGACCCCAACGTGTTGAATGATCGCCTCCAGATGTTCAGCCGTGCTGTAACCCCGCGTCTCTCCCGGTTGCGTCATCAGGTTCCCGATATAAACTTTCACGGCCCTGGAACGCGCAATCTGCTGAGCAACCCGGGAGACCAGCAGGTTCGGTAGAAGAGAGGTGTAAAGCGATCCCGGACCCAGTGTGATGAGATCTGCTTCTGCAAGGGCTTTAAGCGTCTCCGGCAATGGGCGGCAATGAGCTGGAACAATCGACAACTTGCGAATAGGAACCCGCGTCCGGTGAATGCGCGACTCGCCCTCTACTCGCCTCCCGTCCGAAAGCTGGGCACGGAGGCGGACATCTTCAAGTGTCGCAGGAAAAATTTCCCCGCGAACGGCCAGTACATCACTCGCCAGCCTGACCGCCATTGAAAAATCACCCGTCAGATTGGTGAGGGCGGTCAGGAACAGGTTCCCCAGACTGTGCCCGCGCAGCCCCTTGCCCGCCGCAAAGCGATAATTGAACAACCGGGTGAGGATCTTTTCATCCTCGGCGAGCGCCACAAGACAGTTGCGGATGTCACCCGGCGGCAACATACCAAAATCACGGCGCAGACGGCCGGAACTCCCTCCCTCGTCAGTCACTGTAACAACGGCCGTCAACTTGGCAACGGCTTGACGCGGTCGAGAGCCAGGACGGACACATTGCTTCAGCCCACGCAGCAGAACGGCCAGGCCGGTGCCGCCACCGATTGCGACCACCTTCATGCCATGTACCCACTTCTCTTCTTTGGAGAAAATAATGCTGGAGGAGTGACTTCAGCCACTCTAATTGAGCGGTTGCTGGTCATCAGCACCTAAAAGGCGAGAAAAGCGCGGATCATTTTCCAAAGACTGAAAATCCTCGTCATGCCGCGCCTGAGCGCGGTTCTGCGGGCGGAGTTTGATGGCTGCCTCGAGGTGGCTGAATGCCCTGTCTGGATCACCCCCAAGGCCGTAAGCGGCAGCCAGCGCATAATGGACGTATTCCTGGTTGGGAGTCATTTTGTTGGACTTATTGAGGTACTCGAGAGCATGGTCAAAATCCCGGCTGTTGAGTGCCGCAACTCCGCACGTGTAATAGCCTTCCGCCGTTTTTGGAAGCTTTTCAAGATGCCGTTTGCGTTCGCAATATCTCAAGTGAACTCTCGCCCGGTCAGCCACATCCCGAACAGTGCCCGCGGCAACCTTCTCAAAAAGACCGGCAGCTTTTTCGAAGTCCCTTCTTTGGAAATATTTGATCGCAGCTCCGAAATCTTTCAGGGCAGTTGCGCGCTCTATGTCCATGGGCTTAGTGATCGGTTTTGGAGGATTCTTTACGTCGACCCTCGCCCTAACTCCTGGCACAGCACGATGAGCCGACTCGCGGTGTAGAGAACTCTTGGCTATCCTGGTTCTCCGGGTAGGGGCTGCTCTCCTCTGCCGAGGGGCATGCCTGGTCTGCTTTTGTCGGGTTCCTCTAATCATAACCCTCCTGCCCAGAAGCTATCACGTTAATAATCAGCTATGGCGCTATATTAGCAGGTTTTGGCTTGGCAGTCAAACCGTGCGTTTACTGTTACTTACAGACCTAGCCCGGCGAGCATCCTTTTTATATCCATTAGCTTACAAGCGAATCGGCCGTGTGAGGCGACGACCGGTATGAAATCGAGGACTGGATTGACATAAAGCATCCAGTGTGACTAATAACGTTGTATTAGGATGATTTAAGTCAAATCGCCACAAAATGCTCGGGTATAAACCAGAAACCAGCGCCAAATTGCCGGAAAGGCCGCAACGATCGGTGATTCCACGTTCCAAGAAGCCACCGCGACTGCCCCAGGCATCTCGCTATTGGCAATCCATACTGATGAATGATGCGGCGGGGAGCGTAGTATGGCTGGACTTTAGAACAACCTGCTTATAGGCGCCGGTGGAAGCTCCGGGCAAAAAGAAGACAGCGGTCAGGTTGGGATGATGGTCCAGATAGTGACGCGAGGCGTCGGGCCCTTCAACATAAAACGCGGTGGACAGCGCATCGCTGTCCGTAGCTGAAGGGGAAACGACGACCGTTGAAAGCGTGTTCTCAACCGGCATGCCGGTATGCGGGTCCATGATGTGGGTATAGACCTTGCCGCCCATCTTGAAGAACTTCTCGTAGTCACCGGAAACCGACAGCGAAAGGTCCTGAAGCCTCAAAACACATGCGGCCTTGCTTGTATCCAAAGGATTGCGTAGTGAAATCTTCCACCCGTTCTCGCCCGGCGGAGATC
>DATEKC010000003.1:0-2993 GCA_035277665.1 Terriglobia bacterium | reverse complement strand
TGGCGTAACCGTGAGGCCCACGGAGTTTGCCGTGCTGGTGATGGCATTCAGCCCGGTGAGTGTGGAGTTGTTCGTTCCATTCACCGAAAACGGAATATTTCCACTCGCGCCAAGCGCCACAGTCTGGCCGTTCAGCGTCGTGGAACTATTGGTCAAGCCAGCATTATTGAGTGTTCCTGACAGCCCTAACTGGATGTTTCCAGCTGAGGGATTCGAGAGGTTGAGCGTCAATCCATTGGTCGCCAGAGAGTTCTCAAAATTGATTGGCGTATTGGCCGTAACGTTCGTGCCATTGACCTGATGCTGAGAGCCTCCGCCGCCCGTGCCGCAGGCTGATCCGGCATCTTCGACCACCGAATACGAGACGACCTGAACGCAATGCCCCGGAGTCACGGTTCCCTGGAAGACCAGGCCGGTTGAAATAATCGGCAAGTTTCTGACCGCAGAAACGTTGACCGGGCTCGCTGAAACAGGCACATTCCATGTTTCAACGAAGGTCGTCAGCCCAAGCTTGTAGGTTGCCTGGTAACTCGCTCCGGCTGGCGTTGATCCCTGGGTGGGAACAAGAGCAACCGAGAAGACCCCGTTCGTCACCGTAGTGTCGGTAACCGCTCCCGCGGGAACGAGCGTGCCGTCCTGCGCCTTGAACGCTACGTTCGCATAAATCGAAATCGTCCCGGAAAGTGTCTGCCCGGCGGGATTGTAGAGAGTTCCATTAACCGTGGTGAGTGTCTGGCCGAAGGCCGGGAGCGACATCGCGAGGAGCGCGGTAACAGCCAACCCCCACGCCAGGATCTTCACGCCTTGAGAGCTGCTTCTTCGATGAGCGTATTGCACCTTGAGCACCTCACTTCATCCCAATCTCCGTGGTGAACGGTGGTCTTGCCGCGGTGTCCGCACTGGCCGCATCCAAGGGGCGCAGGCATCCTGGTAAACTTCGTGTGCGCGGAGCGCTCGAACTGCGATCGCTCGGCGCTTTCGGGAGCTTCTGCCTGCTGCCGGCCCAGTTCCCGGTAATATTCCATGAGCCCGAAGGCGTTCTGGCGCCGCCAGTTCAAAGCCTGCGTCATGGCGTCGACGTCGTGATCGTTCGCGCCCAGCGGAAACTTGGCGGCATCCAGTACAAACTTGTCGCCGCGCGCTCCTTCGGGAATCGAAACAAACCCCGCCGCCACCTGCGGAGCAACCGCCTCGGCGCGAGCTTCCTTCGAGCCAATCGCCGTGATCGGCACTACCGGAAATTCCTGCGAAAGCTCTTCGATAATCGCCGCTCCGTTGGCCGCCTCCTCAATCAGCACCACATTCGCGCGGTGAGCGTGGACAAACTCTCGAACCAGGTTCTTGGTTCCCACAAACCCCACCTGAATCGTCTGCCAGTCGATCAGATACGATTTCGGCCCCTTGAATCCCCAGGCATGCACGGCGACCGGGTCACGGCCCGCCTTGAAGTTCGCATCCACCGAAATTGCAATCATCTCAACCTCGGGCCGGTCGCTATGCCGCTTCCACCAGGCGGGATTAAAAATGATTCCTTCTGAGGGCGCCGGCCGCTGCTGGTACTGCGCGGAATATCCTGCCGGTCCCAGCTCAATCCTCTTCGCCTCCAGAAACTCTTTCGGCATCGACACCGAATCAAGGAGTGCCTTCCGGCGCCTCAGTATCCATCGCTTGCTTACGGGCATGAAAAGCTTCTGGGGCTTTTCGGCCTCAGCCCCGAGGTCCAGGTGCTCCCATCCGCCCTTTTCGATCAGCGTTCCGGCCAGATCCCGCTCATGCAACCGCTGGCAGACGACCACACACAAGCCCCGGCCTTCGGGAGTGAGCCGGGTCATCAGCGTATTGTCGAACCTATCAACCGTGGCCTGGCGCTCCGTATCCGATCGCGCTTCATCTGCCGAATGTGGGTCATCCACGATCAGCAGGTCTCCGCCAATCCCCGTCGCTCCGGTAACCGCGATGTGGTGGCCTCCCATCGAGTTCGAATACCGCCACTTCAGGTTGTCGTCTTGAGACAACTGAAACTTCCCACCCCAGTTCTCCTGATACCACCTCGATTCAATCAGCCGCCGGCGCTCAATCGACATCGGCACCGCAAGCCCCTCGAACGAATAGCTCGCAAACAGGCAGCGTGCTCCCGGTGCACGTGTCCAGATCCACGTTGGGAACAGCTTGGTTACAAGAGTTGATTTCCCTGACTGCGGAGGCACCGTAATCAGCAGCCGCTTGTACTCCCCGGCCCACATCGCCTGCAAATATTCAGCGATCGCCTTTCGATACCATGTTGGCCGCCACTCCCGCGAAGGCTCCAAAATCTTCCAGCCCGCCGCCGCAAAGCTGTAAAAATTATTCTCCCAGGTCGATTTCAGGCCGGAAACCATCTTGGAAGTCGGTTTGGTCATTGCACCCCTTGACAGCGGCGATATAATCTGCCTGACGGGTTTGGAAGCGCGGTTCCGGGCCTCCTGTGGACATCCGGGCCAGAGGCAGTCCAAGCCTCGTTGCGCGGCGGAGAAATCAGCGAGAAAAAACGCTGACAGCTCGTTGCCGGATGATGACCGTCAGACCTAAGACGCCCGCGCCTGTTGTCTCGCCGAGGAAGGGGGGTTTGGGGGGATGGTGCCCTTAAACCAACCTCCTTATGAGGCCAACAGGCCGATGTGCTTTCCAAAGCAGCGCCCTTAGCTGCGACCAACCTTATCCATCCAGGACAAAGTATTTTTTGCAAAAACCCATGCGAGTGACTGCGCGTTCTGGCGCCCAGGTTTGAACCGAACATACTCACCCCCGGCTGGCAGGCAGGTTTTGATGGCTCTTGCATGATGTTGATTGCATTCATGTTACTGCACAGTGCTTCCGATAACTCACATTATGTTAACCAGTTCAGCCGGGCAGCCGAGTAGACTTAAGCCATTGACGCCAAAAGAGTTGCGCTGATTGATGGTCGGGCTGTTCCGGGGCCGCGTCTGATAGTGAAGGCATCGCAGACGGCGTAG
>DATEKC010000002.1:0-29556 GCA_035277665.1 Terriglobia bacterium | reverse complement strand
GGCCAGCTCGGTGACAAAAGCATCGGCGTTGCCGCCGCCGTAAGTCGGTTGAAACACCGCCGTGCTCACCGGGAAATCCTTCGAGTTGGTTGTTCCGGTAATGTAGGCGTTGTCGCTCGGATCGAGGGCGATGGCGTTGCCGCTGTCGCCGGCCGAGCCGCCCAGATAGGTCGAGTAAAGCAGCGATGCCGCTCCCGACTGGCTGGGATTAATCTTTGAAACAAAGGCGTCTCCATCGCACCCACCCTGGCTGTTGAGGTTGCAGGCGCTCTGTAGCGCATCCACGGTTGGAAATGGGGTTGCCCCCGACGACTTGGTCAATCCCGTTACGTACACATTGCCGGAGCTGTCCACGGCCACGCCGTTGCCCTGGTCCAGGCCGCTGCCGCCCAGGAATGTCGAATAGAGCACCGATGCCGCGTTGCACACGGTAGTGTCAACGGTCGTCAGGAAAGCGTCCCCGGCGCCGCCATAAGCGGGCTGGAACGCGGAAGCAGTAACTGGATAATTCGAGGAATAAGTGATGCCGGTGATGGAGGCGTGTTGGTTCCCGTCCAGAGCGATTCCCAAACCGGTATCCTGGACCGAGCCGCCAATGGTTCCCGAGTACAACGCCGTGGAGCCTGTGGAATCAAGCTTCAGCACATAGGCGTTTTGAGGAGCGGTAAAAGTCAGGCATTGGGAAACAACGAGAGGGAAGTCCGCGGCCTGCGTCGAGCCGGTTACATACGCATTCTGGTTGCTGTCCACCGCAATGGCCTGGCCACGCGTGTTGCCGGAGCCGCCGAAATAGGTTGAATAGACCAATGCCGAGCCGGCGGGATTCAGCTTGCTGACAAAGCCCGCGGACCAGATGAACCCGTTGTTTATGGTCGCGCCGCATTTACCGTCCGGCGGGCAATTGGGATCGAAAGATCCCGGGGTAACCGGGAAATCGCTTGAAAGGGTCACACCCGTCACATAAGCATCACCGAGCGAATCGACAGCAATCCCGGTTCCGTAATCCTCGCTGCTTCCGCCGAGGTAGGTGGAATAAAGGAATGTGCCCCCATCCGTGCTCAGCTTCGTAACAAAGGCGTCCTGCGGAAAATCATTGGCGCCGCCTGCGTTGGGCTGCAGAGGATGCTCGGTGGGGAAATCGGTGGAAAAAGTTCCGCCGGTCACGAACGCCGTGCCGTCGCTCGAAAGCACCGCGATGGCGTTTGCGCCGTCAATATTGGTGCCGCCCAGGTAGGTCGAGTAAGCAAGAATGGGGTCAATCACCAGCGGCTGCGCGCGGTCATACCGGCCCACGCGGAAGGCCACCTGGCCCTGGCCGCGAAGCACATAGGCTGCATCTACCGGCCGGCGCTGGCTGCCGATCTGCTGGTAGGCGACTGGTTTGAGGAATGACAATTCGCCGCCAGGAACTTCAAGCACGAGGTTTCCGGCCGGATCCAGGCGCAGCTTGCGCGCGCCGTCAACCTGAAGGCGGATCGCCTGAACGCGCGCCTTAGGGGCGACGACAAAATCGTATTCAAGCTGCCGCTGCCGGCCGTAATAGACCAGATTGACGCCCGGATAGACATCGCGCTCGATCACCTTGCCGTAAGTCGGGATGCTGGTGCGCCATTTGGACTGGTCCCTGCCGAGGAGATAGTTGCTCTTGCCGGGAAGCTCGTCCATGCCGGCCAGCGCGCGCGCTTGGGCGCTGCTCGCCTGGAGCTTCATCTGCACAACCGGCGACTGCTTGCCGGCCGGGGCCTTCAACTCGAGCACCGCTTCGCGCGGCGTCAGGAAAAGCGCGTAACCGAGGCCGCGCGCCAGAAACGACACGCGGCTGTCTGTCTGCCCACGGTTGGGCTCAAAGCTGAGAGGAAATTTTCCCTCGCGGACCTCGACCGCCGCAGCATGCGACGCAGGGGCGGCTTGAACGACGGCGCCCGCCGGGGCAACCTTTGAGTCGCGCGGCCGCGGAGCTTTTTGTGGCGCAACTGCGCCTGCCGGCGCGGAGGCCGGGGCGGCGTGCGCCGTGAGATTGCGGGACGCGGCCTGTATGTCAATGGGATATAATGCAATTATGGATATTGCAAAGATGGTTACTGTTGCTGCCATGGCTCGACGGCTGGAAACAAAAATGCTTCCTTCTGAACTCATTGGTTTGACCTCTCTATAACCTGTTTTCCGGGGCCGCTCGGTGAGCGAATGTGGCGGAGGGACTCGGACGTACTGAAGGAGGATTGCGAAACCTGAGCAAATGAGCCGTCGTAATCCTCAGCCAGAGGAACTCTGCTACCCCCGGCGGCGGTCATACATTACCTTTACTGTCCGGGCAAGGTCAAGACCAAAAAGTTGTGGAACCATAGTTCCATGACGCGGGAAGATGGCGACGCCGCGGGACGGGTTTGCGCAGAAGAAACGGGCGCGGCGGGTCGTGCGGGCGTAGGGGCACGGCTCGCCGTGCCTTTGTTGCCGTTCTGTCGTATGGGCACGGCTCGCCGTGCCCTTGTTGCCGTTTGGGACTCCCGATCAGGACGGGCGGGGGGCGGGTCTTTGATAGGCCTCACGAAGTAGGCTAGTTTATGCCCAAAAGCGCTCCGGATGGGACGTTTGGGACGTTCATTCGTTTTTTCTTCGCAATTCCTAAGTTATTGATATTATTATAATTGTTAGTTTTTTACGCAATTTCTGATCCTCGGATTTCAAAAATTGTCCAATTCTGGCACAGCGGGTAAAAATTACAATTCACCATTTTGCAAGCTTTTCCGCACTTCATTCCTGGCAGGTCGATGGCATGGCTCCCCGGCCACTGGCCAATACGCGGATGGCCTTGCGATGCCGCTGCAGCCTGCTTGTGGGAGTACGGGTAATTTGTTACTATCAGCCTTCTTTGGTCACAGATTTCTTTGCTTGCAAGGACAACTGAGCAGCAGCATCAAGGCAGGACGGCCGTGCAGGGAAGTCATCTGGTTCTTAACAGCAGGAGGGTTTTGTGCGTCGCCTGGGACTAATAGCAATTATGTGTGTGGCGTCGATCGCGCTTGCGGCCAATGCGGCCGAGGAGCAATCCAGCGGGCTGGCAGGTTATTCCGCGCGGAGCTCCCAGACCGAGCGGGAGTGGGAGGGGAAGTTTAAGGCCGTTCCCCAGCCGGACAACATGCGCGCGTACATGCAGCACCTCTCGGCTTATCCGCATCACCTCGGTTCTCCGTATGACAAGGCCAACGCCGAGTGGATACTTCGGAAGTTCAAGGAATTCGGCCTCGACGCGCACATTGAAACCTATTATGTCCTGTTCCCGACGCCCAGGGAACGCGAAGTGGAGATGGTGGCGCCCAATCGGTTCGTCGCGAAAATGCAGGAGCCAACGTTGTCGGAAGATCCCACTTCCGGCCAGCATGCCCAGCAACTTCCCACCTACAATGCCTATTCGGTTGACGGCGATGTGACGGCGCCGCTGGTTTATGTGAACTATGGTGTACCCGCGGATTACAAGGCCCTCGAGAGCATGGGGATTTCAGTAAAGGGCGCGATTGTCATCGCGCGCTATGGATTGAGCTGGCGGGGAATCAAGCCCAAGGTTGCGGCCGAGCACGGCGCCGTCGGCTGCCTGATTTATTCCGACCCCCACGAGGACGGTTATTATCAGGGCGACGTTTTTCCACAGGGAGCGTTCCGGCCCCTTGAAGGCGTGCAGCGCGGCAGCGTGATGGATATTACGAAGTACTCGGGCGACCCGCTTACTCCCGGCATTGGCGCCACGAAAAACGCCAAACGAATCCCATTGGACCAGTTGAAAGTTCTGAGCCGCATTCCTACCTTGCCGCTCTCTTACGGCGACGCGAGGCCATTGCTGGACGCGTTGAAAGGTCCGGTTGCACCAGGTGAATGGCGTGGTGCGCTCGGCATGACTTACCACGTGGGCCTGGGTCCGGTGATGGTCCACCTGGCCGTTAAATCCAATTGGGACGTGAAGCCCATCTACGATGTGATCGCGAAAATTCCGGGCTCGGTTTACCCCAATGAATGGATCATCCGCGGCAATCATCACGACGCCTGGGTTAATGGAGCAGAAGACCCGGTGTCGGGGCAGGCTTCGCTGATTGAAGAGGCGCGCGCCTTCGGCCAGTTGCTGAAGCAGGGCTGGAAACCCAAGCGGACGATCATCTACTGCGCGTGGGATGGCGAAGAACCGGGCCTTCTGGGGTCTACGGAATGGGCGGAGGAGCACGCTGGTGAACTGGAGGACCACGCGGCAGTCTATGTCAACACAGACTCCAACAGCCGGGGCTATCTTACGATTGAAGGGTCGCATACGCTGCAGAAATTCATCAATGGCGTGGCCAGAGACATCCAGGACCCGGAGAAAAATATCTCGGTCTGGCAGCGTGATTGGGACCTGCGGATTCGGCAGGCCAAGACACCGCAAGAACGGCAGGCGCTGCGGCAGAATCCCGATCTCAAAATTGGCGCGCTGGGATCAGGCTCCGATTACACCGTGTTTCTTGACCATCTTGGGGTTGCCTCTCTGAACCTTTCATATGGTGGCGAAAGCAATGGGGCAGGCGTTTACCATTCGGTTTACGACGATTTTTACTGGTACACCCACTTTGACGACACCAGATTTGTTTATGGACGGGCGCTGGCACAGACTGTCGGTACCACAGTCATGCGTTTGGCC
The DNA here is from genome assembly GCA_035277665.1 of Terriglobia bacterium. Taxonomy (GTDB): domain Bacteria; phylum Acidobacteriota; class Terriglobia; order UBA7540; family UBA7540; genus SCRD01. Next base: position 24,896 of record DATEKC010000002.1, on the reverse strand, counting down.
GACGCTGACATCCTGCCGCTGGATTATTCAGAATTCACAGATACCATCCACACCTATGTGGACCAACTGAAAGACCTGTTGAAGCATGAGCAGGCTGAGTCCAAAGAGTTGGACATGGAGATCAAGGAAGGAGTTATTGCAGCAACTTCCGACCCTGAAAAGACCTATGTTCCACCGAAGCTGGAAGCTATGCCGCCTTTTCTGAACTTCGCGCCTCTTGACAACGGGGTTGTCGCACTCGAGTTGAGTGCGGGGCATTACCAGAGGGCGCTCCAGGCAGCAGAAAGCAAAGGTGGCATGGCCCTCGCGCATGCCTCGCTTTCCGGTGTGAATCGCCAAATCATAGAAACCGAGCGGAAGCTAATTCGGTCGGAGGGCTTGCCCGGAAGATCGTGGTATCGGCACGAGATTTATGCCCCGGGTGTCTATACCGGTTACGACGTAAAGACGCTGCCGTCGGTCCGGGAAGCCATCGAGCAACGGCAATGGGACCAGGCCGGCAAGCAAATCGAGATCGTTGGAAAGGTCCTTGAAAATGAAGCCCAGGCGATCGAATCCGCGGCATCCGCCCTCGAAAATGCCTCCCAATGATCTGGATTGATATCACCTAGCCCGCCATTTGTGAGGTCAAATGGCAGGCGCGTTTCTGGTTTCGACACACATGCGCGCCCCCCGCCGCGCTGCATCGAGCCCCTCGACGCGATTTTTTCGAAGCTTTCAGGTCGATTATAAAAACGTGCGAAAATTAGAATAACCTTTTAAATATCAGTAGATATCTGTTGAAAATTTCCACGTTCAAGGCGGATTTAGAATCTCTTTGGGGCATTTGCTGTAACCCCTTCGGGTTGCATTGCGTCTCCAGCTATGTAATACTCGCGTAACCTGTTAGAGGTTATGAAATGATTGTGAGTTAATGCTGGGTTGGGGTGGGTACGACTTCAACGGCAGCGTTCTCGTAATTGAGCAAGAATGTCCGTTCGAGGTTTGTGATGTCGTCTGCAGAAGAACGGATCATTCGAGTGCTTCGACCTTCGGTCATTGTCTTATGTGGCCCAGCGGGGTGTGGAAAATCGACATTTGCTGTCCGGCATTTCCGACCAACTCATGTTATCTCTTCCGATCTTTGCCGGCGGCTGGTGTGTGATGATGAGGCTGACCAGCGTTACCATTCACAAACGTTTGCTCTTTTAAATTTTCTCATTGGTCAGCGACTCTCGATCAACCGCTTGTGTGTTGTTGATTCAACTGCGGTCACCCAGGCGGCACGGAAGTGCCTGCTGGATTTAGGTCGGAAGTACCGGGTCCGTACGGAACTTTATCTATTTGACATACCGCTTGAGACCTGTCTTGAGCGTGACCGGGCCCGTCCCCGTTCTGTCGGCCCGAAAGTTATCGAAGAACAGTATCGATTGTTCAAGCAGGCGCAGGATCTGGTTCGTTCCGAGGGCTTCGACGAGATTGTTGTTTTGCACGATGCAGATTTGCAGAGCGTGCGCTTTGAAGTTCTGTACCGCCCCATTAACCCGATTAACCGCAACAACAATTTGAAGAAACAGCACCGCACTCCGGCCCCTGATACCACTTCTGAACCGCGCAGTTGACACCCGAACAGGCCACCTCCTGGCAGGCTAGAGAAGAACGTTTTCAGACGGTATCTTTCCGAGACCAGGAAAGCCCCCGGACCTTGGAATGACACCTGGGAGCTCATGAATTCCCGAAGCGGGCAACACACCCAGAGCCCGTCGGACTGCGGATCTTTCAAAAGAGAGGCCCGCGGCGGGGCAGGCGCGAATTGTGGCTGCCAATTGCCGTCAGTTCTCGCCGAAAAACCGGCGGCGGGTGGCCTCGTTAACCGGCATATCCGGGCCGGAGAACAACAAGTCAGGCTGCCGCGCCGGATCTTCCGCGATCAAAGGCAGCGCCCGTGCGCGGCGAGCGTCTGCCGCGGGGCCGGTAGCGAGGAAGAACTCGGTGTACCATCCGACGACGTCGTGAACTGCCTTGCAGTACCTGTCGTGTTCTTCTGCATAGACATGGCCCGCTGCATCCCAGTCGTCATTCGCAAGCAACTGATCGCGCAGGACACGCACATCGCGCAGCGTCATGGAGAGCCCCTGGCCCCAACTCGGATCGCTTAACGCCGCCGCATCTCCCACGAGGGCAACCCCATCCCGATAGGGATGCCTCGCGTCCGCGTCGGCTCCCTCGAAACTGGCGAGCGGCCCACCCGGTTCCACCCCGTCATACCAACCGCAGTCGGCGCCCATGCGTTTGCAGCTCTCGATGAAATCAGAAAAGTCCGTTTCACCTTGGAGCCGCTTGCGCGAATCCTTGTGATAGCAGAAATAGGCGCGGGCACGGCCTTTCCCTTGCGGAAACAGCGCGGCGATGCGTCCCGTCTCCGAATCGATCACGACTCTCGCCGTGTCGTCGACCGCCGGGACGTTCTCAAGCAGCACTCCCGCGACCAGCATTCGATCCGGGTCCCGCTTCTGCTTGAAGCCGGAATACTTGCTGGCGATGGAGGAACGCCCGTCCGCTCCCACAATAAGGCGGGCGTGCACGGTCCCCAGGTGTCCGTTCAATGCCACCACCACGCTCGGCGGAGCGCCGGGGCGAACCTGCTGAACGCTCGCGCCGCGCCTTACCTCCGCGCCTGCCCTCGACGCCGCCTCGAGCAATACCTCCTGCATTGCCGGGTGATAAAAGGAAAGGCGCGGAACTTGTTGCGGCGTGCTCGCCGCGACAGGCCGGTGCGCAACCAGCGTGTTGCCCGCAAAAAAATCCACCCAGGGCAGGTCGTGCCCGCATTTGTCGCGCAGGAACTCCGCAAGGCCAAGCTTTTCGGCTTCAGCAACTCCCCAGGGTGTTATCATCCCGCCGCGAACGCGATCACGGAACTGCACGTCACGCTCTACCACTAAAACCCGAGCGCCTCGCTCAGCTAGCGATTCGCCAGCGCTGCGCCTGCCAATCCTCCGCCCACGGCCACTAAATCAAACTCACCTTTGCTGGTCATGTTCGCACCTCTTCTTCATGCCAGGGATGCCCGGTTTTTGATCACAGCGGCTCCCTTTTTTTGACCCTGGCCACCGTCTTTGGCACAGAATAGCTTCCCTTTCCACACGGCACAATCCCTCTAAACAGATGGATTGGGGGTAGTATTATGAGACGGCGACAGGGCTGGCCGAAGATTCGAGGGGAGCGTGCCGAACCAAAAGCTTAGCGTCGAAGACGCGCGTCAGGCATTTGTAATCCTTGGCGAGTGCCGCTCTCGGCCGAAAATCTTGGCTGGGAGACCGATCGTGAACGGCGCATTATGGTAGAAGGCTTCACTGCGGTTCCTTTAAGCTTCTCTCCCTTGTGGAGCTCCTTTGTTCGTGTGCTGGCAAACCGCCCAGGACTCACGGCGCTGCAGCCTGCTTTGGTGGACGAGAGAAGATGGCACAGGTCGGAGATGTACGATAGGTAGATCCGCCCAACGCGGATTGGCCAAGGTCTGCTGAGTGCGGTCCGCGTGGAGGGCAGTGGAACCTGGGATCACTGGTGCCTTGGCAACGATCGTCGCGACCGGCCACCCGGGCAGCGGGAGAGGGATCTGGTGGCACTTATCCATGAAGAAATCGCCCGGTTGATCGGACAGGAACTTGAAACCTGGCGGAATCGCAGCCTGGAAGGACTTTCGGCGCGGCGCCGCGAGGTGCTGCGCCGGCTGCTGGAGGGGCAATCGGAAAAAGAGATTGCCTCCGCCATGGACCGTAGTCAGCCTGCGGTGCATGAACAAGTTGAATATATCTACCGCCATTTCAGCGTAAATAGCAGGGCCCTGCTCTCGGCGTATTTCGTGCGCCGTCGCCCTGTGCCCGATATCACCCGGCGCCCGCCACCCGCTTCGCCTGCAGAATGGCTGGCAAGGACTGCCGCCGAAGCGTCCCTGAATGCCGGCCCCAAGTCGTCTTTCCAAGGAGCGGGATTTTTTGAGAAGGACCATTTTTAAGCAACCTGCTAGAATTCTCAAGGGCCTAACTACATGACACCAGGATCCAAAGAGGCAATTTTGCAAGCTGGTTTCAAGCGCGCGACTGAGGTCTTATCGTTGATCGGAAACACGCCGCTGGTCCGGTTGCAGAGAGTTTGCGCGGAATTTCCGCACGTGGAGTTGCTGGCCAAGGCGGAGTGGGCCAACCCGGGCGGATCCGTGAAAGATCGCGCTGCATGGAATATTATCCAGGAAGCAGAACGGGACGGCCGGTTGACGCCGGGAAAAATTCTGCTCGATTCCACATCCGGAAACACCGGGATTGCCTACGCCATGATCGGGGCAGCGCGAGGGTACCGTGTCAAGCTCTTCATGCCCCTGAATGTGAGCCTTGAGCGAAAGCACATCCTGCAAGCCTTTGGGGCCGAGATCGTTTATACGGATCCCATGGAGGGGTCTGACGGCGCCATCCGGAAAGTCCGTGAGTTGGCCGAAAAGGAACCTGGAATCTATTTTTATGCCAACCAGTATAACAACCCTGCCAACTGGCAGGCCCATTACGAGACGACCGCACCCGAAATTTTTGAGCAAACAGAGGGAAGAATCACCCATTTTGTGGCGGGGCTGGGCACCACTGGAACTTTTGTAGGCACCGCCCGCCGCCTGAAAGAACTCAAGCCGGACGTTCGCTGCATTTCCTTCCAGCCGGACTCCCCCTTTCATGGTCTGGAGGGGTTGAAGCACCTGCCCACCTCGATCGTACCAGGTATTTATGATGCAGCGATTGCTGATGGAGAGGTCGAAGTCCCCACGGAAGAGGCCTACGCCATGGCTTTGCGGTTGGCGCGCGAGGAGGGCCTGCTGGTGGGCATATCGTCCGGGGCTGCCATGGTGGCTGCTCTCAAGGTGGCCAGGCAGGTAGAAAGCGGGACTATCGTTACAATTTTCCCCGACAGCGGCGACAAGTATCTGAGCGAGCGCTTCTGGAGTGAAGCCTCGCCTCGCTCCGGATAATGTGCCTTTCGGTTTTTGAAAGTTGCCGGCATTGTGGGGACGCACCCGGAGTTCTGCCGCAATCTGTTTTCTTGAACCCAAGGAAAACTAATGGCCTTACAACTGAAAAAAGAACAATTTGAGAGCATCTGTTCGCATGGCGTGCGGGAATATCCAAACGAATGCTGCGGGATGCTGCTGGGCCATGCGGACGGCGCCATTAAGGAAGTTTCTGAGGTTGTGCCATTACAGAATCTGCGACATGATTCCGTCCGGGCGCAGGAACTGCTGCCTCTCGTAGATCCTGGCCGCGAATCCGAAAAGAACCGGTTCCTGATCGATCCCTCGGAGCAACTGCGGGTGGAAAAGGAGGCGCGCGGTCGCGGGCTTGACGTGCTGGGTTACTACCACTCTCATCCTGACCATCCAGCCCGGCCGTCGAATTATGATCGAGATCACGCCTGGCCGTGGTATTCTTACATTATTGTTTCGGTTGAGCGTGGCGAGGCCGCTGAAATGACCTCGTGGGTTCTGTCCGAAGATCGGGCGCATTTTGATCCTGAACCACTGAAACTTTAGGTCACCGATGTTCATCAAAGAGCATAGTGGACTTTTTAGTGTATAATGCTCCGTTTCGGCGCAGTATGATGGATCGAGGAGAAAGAATGCCTGTAAAAGTGGTAATCCCCACGCCTCTGCGGCAGTACACGGGGAAGAGGGATTCCGTGGAAGTTGACGCGAAAACTGTCGGGGAGGCGCTGGCGGGACTGACTTCGCAATACGGTGACCTGCGCAAGCACCTGTACAATGAGGAAGGCAAGCTTCGCAGTTTTGTGAATGTCTACGTCAACGATGAAGATATTCGCTTTCTTCAGAAGGATCAGACCCCGTTGGCTGAAACTGATGTGATCAGTATTGTTCCCTCCATTGCCGGTGGTTCCATGATCCGCTGTATCTGTAGCTAGCCTGGATCCCGCGAGAGCGGGGTTCCGGGCTCATCCCCCACGACCAGGAAATCTCAAGCAAAGCAGGAAAGACCAGCGATTCCGGCCCAGGGTAGGGCCGGTGGCACATGGTTCGGGAATATTGAGGAAATGAAAGCCAAAGAGGAAAAAATGTCAATTCTAACTTCTGCTCCGGCGGTGCAATTGAGTAAGGATGAGATTCTTCGATACAGCCGGCACCTGATCATGCCGGAAGTGGCCATGGAAGGCCAACTCAGGCTGAAGCAGGCAAAGGTTCTCTGCATTGGCGCGGGCGGCCTGGGGGCACCGCTGGCCCTTTATCTGGCAGCGGCGGGCGTGGGCACGCTGGGCATGGTCGATTTCGATGTTGTGGATTTTACCAATCTTCAGCGGCAGGTGATTCACGACACGGACGATGTGGGCCGATCGAAACTGGATTCGGCGCGCGACACCATTCGCGACATCAACCCCAACGTGGAAGTGATCCCGTACGAAACGCGACTCAATTCCGAGAATGCGCTCGACATCTTTCGCGACTACGATATCGTTGCGGACGGTACGGACAACTTCCCGACGCGCTACCTGGTGAATGATGCTTGTGTACTGCTGGGCAAACCTAACGTCTATGGAAGCATCTTTAGATTTGAGGGGCAAACCTCCGTTTTCTACGCTTCGGAAGGTCCATGCTACCGCTGCCTTTATCCGGAGCCGCCACCGCCGGGTTTGGTCCCGAGTTGTGCCGAGGGCGGGGTGCTGGGTGTGCTGCCGGGCATCGTGGGTTCGCTGCAGGCGCTGGAAACCATCAAGCTGATTCTCGGCAAGGGTGATCCGCTCATCGGCCGCCTGCTGCTCTTTGATGCGCTCCATCTGAAGTTCCGGGAGCTCAAATTGCGGAAGAATCCGGAGTGCCCGGTCTGCGGAACGCATCCAACTATTACGAAGCTGATTGATTACGAAGAATTTTGTGGTATTCGAGGAGAAGAGCACGTGCCTGAAACTAACGTGCCGGAGATTACGGCAACAGAAGTAAAAAAGATGATGGACGAGAGCAAGCCTTTTGTCCTGGTGGACGTTCGCGAGCCGCACGAATACGAAATCTGTAATATTCCAGGCGCCAAACTGATACCCTTGGGCGATATTCCAAAGCGCATGCATGAGCTGAACTCTGCGGATGAGATTGTTGTGCACTGCCGCTCCGGCGTGCGCAGTGCGAAGGCAGTGGAATTCCTGATGCAGTCCGGCTTCCGCAGGATCCACAACCTTAAGGGCGGCGTGCTCGCCTGGGCTCGCGACATTGACCCCTCCATGCCCAGCTACTGACCTGTTTCCTCGTTCAGCCGGGGTGGACGCTCGTCTGTCCCGGCAAACTTTCCTCTGAGCAATTCCCCGAGTACTGCACTGGCTGGAGGTGGGCTCTGCAGGAGGCAGCCAACCTTGTCTGCCCGCCTGCCGGTTCCCATTGCTCTTGGCCTTGAAATGTCATACCATCGGCTTATTGAGCTAACTTCCGTCTGAGGGTGCATGATGAAGGTCCATGCCAATCGCCGGGAATTTATCCAGGGCTTAGGTGCAGGCCTTGCCGGGCTTGCTTTTGCGCCCCGTAACGTCTTTGGGGCCGCCACTCCGGCGCCTCCGGTTGCGGTGGCAAAATGTCCTGAATACGGACCCCAGGTGCGGCCGACACTGGCCAGGCTGTTTGACCAGATTGGCGGCCTTTCGCGCATTGTGCGCGGCAAGACGGTGGCCGTCAAAATGAACATGACGGGTCATCCGAACGATCGTGTTCAGGGCATGCCGATCGGCATGACTCACTGGGTCCATCCCGAAGTGATCGGGAACACGGTCCGCCTGCTCGGACAGGCTGGCGCCCGAAGGATCATGCTGGTGGAAAGCTCGCTGAGCCCTTCGCACTCCCTGCAGCAATTTATGTCCGATGCCGGCTGGAATCCCCACGATTTCGCAAGTGCCGCGCAACGTGTGGATTTTGTGGACACCAACTACGGTGGTCCGGGTGGAACGTACAGACGGTTGTGGGTGCCCGGAGGAGGATTGCTGTTCCGCGCCTACGATTTGAATCCGGTCTATACCGATATCGACGTTTACGTTTCTCTCGCCAAACTGAAGGAGCACGCGACTGCGGGCGTTACGCTTTCCATGAAAAATTCTTTTGGAATCACGCCGTGCACCATTTACGGCCGTGACGCCGGCATTGACAAGCCTTCCGATGTGGTGAAAGGTTCGCGAGGCAACATCCTGCACGACGGCGCCCGCCAGCCATCGAAAACGGCGCTATCTGAGAATGACCCAAATTCGCCGCGGGATCCCGGTTATCGCGTCCCGCGCGTGGTGGCCGACCTGGCGCATGCGCGCCCCATCCACCTGGCCATCATTGATGGCATCCATACAGTTGCGGGCGGGGAAGGGCCGTGGATCCAGCACTGTCGTCCTGTGCATGCCGGAGTGTTGATTGCAGGGACCAATCCGGTGACCACCGACGCGGTTGCCACCGCCCTGATGGGATTCAATCCCATGGCCGAGCACGGAACCGCCCCGTTTGAAGATTGCGACAGTACGCTGAAGCTCGCCGAAGGCCTTGGAATCGGCACGCGCGACCTGAAGCGGATTGAGGTCATAGGCACGCCCATTTCCAATGCCCGAATCGATTTCCGCCGCGCGTAAAGTGCCGCAGCCCGGCCCACACTGAAAACGGCCTTTCAGCCGAGAGGCGGGACTGTGCTGCGCCTGCCTCGAGTTCCACCAAAGCAATATAGATCGTCACCCGTCTGAGTGGCACACGTGCCCGCCGCCAATGTGCTACGATTTTCTTTATGGCTGAAAGCAGGGGAGAGCGCCTTCCGGGCAAGTTTGCCGCTTATGCCTGGATGGTGCTGGGCTATAACATCCTGGTGATTTTGTGGGGAACGGTGGTTCGCGCCACCGGTTCCGGAGCGGGCTGTGGCGAGCACTGGCCGCTGTGCCAGGGTGTGGTAATTCCACACGCCGAACAAATCGCCACCCTCATCGAGTTTTCCCATCGCGCCACCAGCGGTATAGACGCACTCCTCGTGGCCGGCCTGGTCTGGATGGGTTTTCGGCGGTATGAACGCGGGCATGGAATTCGCCGCTACGCCGCGGCTTCGGGATTCTTTACGTTTACCGAGGCTCTGGTTGGGGCGGCGCTGGTGCTTTTCGGGGATGTAGGCAACAAGGTTTCCACGGGCCGGGTGGTGGTGCTCTCCATTCATCTGGTCAACACTTTTATGCTGCTGGCTTTTCTGGCGCTGACGGCCTGGGCGGCCAGCCGGCAGCGTTCAGCAGACGCGGGCGCGCTGCGGCCGCATCCGGTGGCGCAGGGCAAGGGGCCTTACGTTATTTATGGTGCGGGGATCGCCGGCGCCATCGCGATTTCCATCACGGGTACCATCGCCGCGCTTGCTGACACGCTCTATCCTGCCCAATCCCTGGCAGGAGCTTTTCGATGGGATTTTTCAGGCGCGACGGCTCCGATCCTTCATTTGCGGATCATTCATCCCGTGATTGCCGTAATGGTGGGTGGCTATCTGCTGGTAGTGGCTATGCTGACCCTCAGCACGCCAGGGCCTGCCTCCTCCAAACGGATGGCGCGCGGCATGGCGGGGCTGATCCTGCTGCAATTTGTCATTGGCGCCGCCAATATCATTCTGCTTACGCCGCTCTATACGCAGCTTCTGCACCTGCTTGTGGCGGACCTTGTCTGGATTTCGCTTGTCCTGCTGACGGCAGAATCACTTGGCTGGCGCGCGGAATCCGCAGCTTTGCGCGTTGAGCCGTTGCCCGCCGCAAGTTCCGCTTCGACCTCCGTTCAGCATTTGCCTGCCTCAAGATAAGCTTCAACTCAGGCCGGGTGGTTGGCACCCTTCGCGTTTTTGTGCATTATCTGCTGCGCTCGTCGGTCCTTCCGTCTAGGCAAGCTTGTGCGGAAGGCTTTAGGATAAGGCATGGCCACGAAGGCTGCCATGACGCTCGATCGTGTGCTTTCCCGTTTCGGGATTGCCTCGAGGACCGCCTCACTGGAATTTATCCGGGTGGGCCGGTTGAAGGTGAACGGCAAGGTTGAACGCGACCCCGACCGATGGGTGTGGCCCGAGCGCGATGTTGTCCATCTCGATGGCAAGAGGCTGCGCCCCGTTCCCCGAAATTATCTGCTGCTTTACAAACCAAAAGGAGTCATCACCAGTCACGGCGACCCGGACTGCCGCAAGACGATTTACGATTTGCTGGGGCCAGGCGGCCGCTGGGTGGCGCCTGTGGGCCGCCTGGACAAGGATACCTCCGGCTTGTTGCTGCTCACTAATGACACTGAATTCGGGCACGCCGTGATGAGCCCGGAATCTCAGGTCCCAAAGACCTACATGGCCAAGCTCAATGCGCTGATAAGCGACGAAGTGATCACGCAATTGGCCCGTGGCGTGGAAATGAAGCGCGGCGATTGGGCCCGGCCGCAGTGCGTCCGCCGCCTGGAGGACCGCGGAAAATATACCTGGCTTGAAATTGTGCTGACGGAAGGCAAGAACCGCGAAGTCCGGCGCATGATAGAAGCAGTCGGCTTCAAGGTGCTCAAGCTCGTCCGTACTCGCATCGGACCATTGACGCTTGCAGGTCTTGAAGTGGGTAAGTGGCGCGTGCTGACCGAGCGCGAGATCGCTGCGCTTCAGCGGAGATCCGTCCCTGATGCTTTTCGCTTCCGTACAACGAAAAACGCCCAGCGATGATCCCATCTTGCGCAACACGACGGCAATCCGGCGGTGAATCTGCTGAAGCATCCGGAGCACGCCATCGTGATTTTGAAGGCCTACCGGCGTCCCTGATCGCGCAACTGTGCAGCAAAGCCATGCGGCTTCGTCAGAATTTCTCGCTGTACGTCAAAGTTCTTCATCCCCTAAAATAGCCGTGGGACTTTAGAGTTGAAGAATTGTGTGCGGGCGCCGGCTTTTAATCGGTAGAGGGCGGTTGCTTCGCGCGCGGTTTGATTTCTGATAGGAGGCGCCGATGTCACTGAATATTGGAGATGCAGCTCCGGATTTCAATCTGAAGGCGGCAAGGGGTGACGAGCAGGAGGAATTTAAACTTTCCAATCACCGAGGCGAGAGGGTTGTTATTCTCTTTTATGCCCTGGACTTCACTCCTGTTTGACAGATTGAGCTCTCGGCATTCCAGGAAAATCTCCCTAAGTTTGCCGAGTTAAACGCCCAGGTCGTGGGCGTATGCACCGACACCGTCTTTTCTCACATTGCATTTCAGCAGTCTATAGGAGGAGTGAAATTCCCACTGGCGGCGGACCGCTGGCCTTATGCTGCCACGGCGCAGGCCTACGGAGTTTTCCCGCCAACCCGGCATGAGATCCCCTTTGTGAATGACCGTGCCATTTTTATTGTGAACAAGAACGGCAACATTGCCTGGTCAAAGGTTTATGCCCTGCGAGACCTGCCGGATATTGACGAGGTCCTCACCGCGCTGGCGAGCATCACTTGATCGCGGACCGGCATCAGGGCTGGATCAATAGCTCAAGATAATCGACGTAAATAGCGCACTGTGCAGCGAGGAAATGAAGTCCCCCGCTGCCGGCGTGGTATGCGTTCTCAAGCATCAGCATCATCAGCGGCGAAAAGCTTGCCTGCGGTCCTGGCGCAGGTCGCGGGCCTGGCGCCTGAATTTGTGCTGCGCGCGCTTTACCTGCCGCCTGTCAATTCTTGCCTGTGCGCTGTTGGGGCCAAATCGCCGCACATCGGTGCGAAGTCGATTTTCCCGCCGCACGATCCGCAGGCTTTGCCGGCGAAGTGCCCGGCGATCCTGCCGCCTGTCCACTCGGTTTCCCATGGTTCCGGGGTCATTTTGCCCCTCGGCAGAAGATGGATGAGCGGCTGCGAATATTCCCGCCAGGACCACCGGCAAAAGCCACTTGAGTTTGCATCGCATCATGGCCTTCCTCCTTTGCATTGAGCAGCTCCTGCTTCTGTAGAGGAAACCCGCTGCGGAGGAAAAAGTTTCGGAAAAGACCCAATCCCGTTTCAATTGGTTTGAGACTGATGTGGGCTCTTCTTGCGGCTGCGGTTTTGCCGGCGGGCGCCACGCAGTTCAGGATTTTGGGGGTTGGCATTGTGTTGCACTTTTCTCACTGTATGCCGTCCGGCTTTTGGCGCTCTGGCGTGATGGACGGATCGCGCTTCAGCCCGGGTGCTTTTCCGGCTTTGTTTAAGCCGGCTACGCTGAGATTGCACCTCCTGGCCATGCACTCCTTTTATTTTCTTGCTGGGAGGACCCATCTGCCTGCCTCGAGTTGTTGTTGACGTCGCGGCGATGATCAGCCCCGCCAGGAGGCAGGGCAACAGCAAACTAAAAATTCTGCGCATTGGATCCTCCTATGGGTTGCGCTACAGCCGACCAGGCCCGATAGTCTACAACCACCAACGACTCAGGCGCCCAGAAAAATCGGCAAACAACTTTTGCTCGTTTACCGGTGTCAAGTTCTTCCCGCGGGCAATTTGGGGGGCCCGCCGGCTTCCGGGGATATCATCCACCTGCTGTATGATAGTAGACGGAGCGATTATAAGCACGAACAAAAAGCTGGAGGAAGTCCAACATGAAAGTTGCTCTTTATGGTCTGCTTTCGATATGCGTGCTTGCTGCTCCGGCGGTGGGACAGCAGAAGAAACAGGAAAAGAAGGACCCGCTGGTCAGTGGAAGGTTGATGTATGTTGGTCAAATGCCCGAAGGCATCGACGCCTGGATTGTCAATGATCTCAGCGCATGGGGAAAGTACAAACCCACTCGAGAGGTTGAAGGTGCGGACCTTGTGATGAAGGCGTACGAGCCTGAGACGAAAACCCAATATGAAATGCGGCGGGGCATTCCTCAACCCAGGGAAGTGCGGAAAGATCGTAACCGCAAAAATGTCATGTATTCCATTGTCGTAACCGACTGGGTGACCGGCAACGAAGTCTGGCAAGCGGACATCATGAACCGGAAGCCAAAACGGAATGAGGAAGCCACTCCGGGCGAAAACGCTGAAATAGATGCCAGGGGATTGTCGACCCAGCAGATTGCGCAGGCGATCATCCGGGAGTTACGCAGGTATGTGGACCATCTGGCGTCGCAACCGGAAAATCACTAGAAATTCCGGCTCCATCGGATGGCCACGCCTCCATCAAGAAATTGCTACGCAGAGTTGAAGACGCGCGAAAGGACCGACGTTATGAAGATCGCTGTCACCGGTTCCATGGGATTGTTTGGCCATGGACTCGTGAAGGTCATCAGCAAGGGCCATACCGTGTTTTCGATGGGGCGGGCTGAGGCGGACATCACCAAGCTTGAAGAGGTGCGCAAGGCTTTCCAGCGGTGGCGCCCGGACGTGGCTGTCCACGCGGCGGCGATTCCCAGCCCCGATGTGTGCGAGACGGACCCGGCACTGGCTTACCTGGTAAATGTTCACGGAACACGCAATATAGTCGAGGCCTCGAAGGAAGTTGACGCGGCGGTGGCCTATATCTCGACGGATGCGGTTTTTGACGGCGAGAAGAACACTCCGTATGTGGAAACCGATCCGACCATTCCCCCAACCGTTTACGGGCGCACCAAGCTGCGGGGTGAACAATTGGTGGCAGCGCTGCCAACCTACTGGATCTTTCGTGTTTGTGTACTTTTCGGGCCCGGCAAGGTGAATTTTATTGAAAGGGGACTTCGGGCACTGGCCGCCGGCAAGCCGTATGTGGTGGCTTCAGACCAAATGGGGAATGCACTGTACACACTTGATGGAGCTGGAAAGATTCTGGAGGTGGTGGAGCGCGGACGTTCAGGTCTTTACCACCTTGCGAACCAGGGAATGTGCTCCCGCTACGAACTGGCTAAGTATGCAGCCGAAAAGGCGGGTGTGGACCTCAGCAAACTTACGGGGGTTCCTTCTGACCAGATGGGCCGCCCCGGCAAGCGCTTGAAATATTCCGTATTGGAAATGAGGACGCTGAGGGAAGCCGGCATTCCTCTGCCCAGGCCCTGGCAGGCCGCGCTGGATGAGTATGTTGAGACTTTGCTTCCGCTCTGACCCGGATTACGCCATGCGGGCCTGAACTCTAGCTCCCACTCGTTTCGAACTCAGCATCGTGACCGGGGAAAATTCTTGTCCCCAGCGCCAACACGCGCTCCCGATCCTGGCGGGACTGGTCCCGGTCACGGGGAATCATAGTGAGAACGCGAGCATCTTCTATCCGGCTCAGGCAGGCGTCGCCGGCCACTACCGTGGTGCGCTTTTTTTCGGGAACAATCACTGAAACATGCCCCGGAACGTGGCCGCAAGTGAAAATGGCTTCCAGACCTCCCGGCAGTGAATAAGATTCAAGCCATCGATGTTGCGAAGAGCAACCGAGCCGCTTGCGGTCCCACCAGCGTAATGTGAACTTGCGCATCTGGTGAAGATGCTCGACGGCATGATCGTACTCCAACGTCTGGGGATAGTATTTTAGGATCAGCGTTTCCCAGTTCTGGTTGTCCAGAAGGTCAGAGTAAAGTGAGCAGCACCAGTCGTGTGATTCCTGGGAAGCATAAATCGCGCTACCAGGAAAAAGCGAATTGTTCAGGACATGGTCGATGTGGAAATGAGTGTTGATGACAGCGTGGACGTCAGAGGCTGCCAGGCCGCGCTGCTGCAAAGCGCTGAGCAACACGTGCTCTTCATGAGGCATGCCGGTATCGACGACAAAGCGGTGGCTTCCATTCGACAACAAGACTGACGCCGCGCTGTGCCAACTGCCCGGCAACAGAGCTTCCGCTTTCCATTCTGTCTCTTCCATGACGGTCCTTTGTCAGGTAGATTCTAGCAGGAAGGTCGACTGATTGGGTCCGCAAAGAAATTTTAGCACCCAAAAATCATCGATGCCGGTTGGATGAAAAACAGTATTCGCCTTGACTTAATAGCCGCAGCGACCAACGCGCCGTCAGGCTCTCGAACGGCCGGGATTGCCGTGGAGGCCGCCGGACCGTGTGCTTCAAAGTAAATGAGCCTCCATGGCGCTCATGATATCCGTCCTAGTCACCACGCCCTCCAATTGGCCGTCTTTCGAGGTAACTAGAAGGATGTGGCGCCCCACCTGCTTTCTCAGCACATGGAGGGCTTCCATTACATCACAATGGCCGGAAATCCTGAGGGCTTGTTGATCAGTTATGTCCCGGATAAGCGTTTGCGGCCAAAGAAGCGGATCTATCGTCGCAAGAGCCCGGACGGCCACAGTTCCCAGCAGGTTGTGGCCATCATAAACAGGGAAGACCGTGTGATGAGCTTGCTCCTGGGCAGCTTCCGCCAGCGCTTGCAAGGTGGAGGACGCCTGTAACGTCATGACGTCTTGTTGCATGACATCACTGACAGGGACATACCCGAGTTCCTGTATTCGGATGCCCTCGTGGAGTCGCTGATCAGCCGAGACGGACGCTTCGCCGGAAACAGCGTATGCTACGGCAGCGCCTATAAGGGTGGGGATGATGAATGCGTGCCCGCCCGTGGCTTCAGCCACAAATACGACTGCCGCCAGAGGAGTTTTGTAGCCACCGGCAATAAACGCCGCCATGCCCACCGCTGCATAGAGGTCTGCTGTGGGATTGTGGACGATGGCCTGATTGAAGGCCGTTCCAAATGAGGCCCCTGTGAGGAAAAGTGGCACAAACATGGCGCTGACCCCGCCGCTGCCCAGCGAAAATAGTGTTGCGGCAAGTTTGAATATTCCAAACAGGACGAGTTCAATTGCTGTGTGTTGTCCCAGAAGGATCTTGCCCACGGCTTCGTAGTTGGGCCCAATGGGAATCAGCGAACCCTTGAAGATGGAAACGAACACCAGGCCGCACAAACCGGTCAACAGGCCGCCGATCGCCAGCTTCATCCAGTGAGCGATTGAATAACGGACCGCAAACGCCCTTGCCCGCCGATAAGTGATATCGAAGGCCATGGCGACGAGTCCGCAAATGACCCCGAGCACGGCAGACCACAGCAGATCCTTCCCCGAAAAGGAAGTAGTTCCTGCGAAATCGAACAATGGGCGCCATCCCAGAAATGATGCCAGCGTGGCGTAGGCGACTACCGAAGCGATGAGCGACGGCACAAGGGCCTCATGGGCCAGGTCGTCCTTGTAGGGCATCTCGAGCGCAAACACTAGGCCGGTAAGCGGGGCGCGGAAGACTGCAGCCATGCCGGCCGCCGCTCCGCTGATCAGCATGATGCGACGGTCGCGCGGCTCAAGGCCGAACCGCCGGAGTTTGCCCCAGAGCCACGAGCCGATGGCCCCTCCTCCGTAGATGCTGGGGCCCTCGAGCGCCGCGCTTCCCCCAAAGCCGACAGTGGTGATTGCTGCGATGAGCTTGGGCACGAGAGAACGCATCCTGATCTGGCCCTGGTGCTCATGGTAGGACCGGATAATTTCCTCCGTAGAGTGCTCGTTCGGGTCGGGCGTCAGGAATTGCATGATGAGTCCGGTCAGCACAAATCCTGCCAGCAAACCTGGAACGATGAACCAGTGGTGGTGAAGGTAAAGGTTCAGGAGGGGTGGCCACATA
The DNA here is from genome assembly GCA_035277665.1 of Terriglobia bacterium. Classification (GTDB taxonomy): domain Bacteria; phylum Acidobacteriota; class Terriglobia; order UBA7540; family UBA7540; genus SCRD01. The sequence goes on along the minus strand of DATEKC010000002.1, from coordinate 8,387 downwards.
TCATCGAGAATGACAACGGCAATTCCAGTAATGACCAGGCCTGCCAGCACGCCGATGATAGGAGCGACAAACAACCACTTGTGTATATCGCGAGAATATGTCGTCCGCAGGTCTCCACGGACCAGGGTTGCATACTTGCGTAGCCGGGGGTATCTCGTGGCGATGTGGTTTATCTCAGGCATGGGACGTACGCGAATCGTGCGGCTTCAGGATTCCGAGCTGGAACCGCCGCACTTCTCTCCGGTGAAGTTCTGTCAGCTTATTCAGCAAAGTTTGACCTTTCGGCAGGAGGGACACCTCCACGACCCGGTGGTCACTTTCCGATTGACTCTTGCGAACGAAGCCGCGGCGCTCAGCCCGCTGGACAAGGCCAACCACGGCGTTATGGCGCTCCTGCAGAAATTCGGCCAGTTCGGTGATGGTGGCAGAGCCCCGGTCGGTGAACCCTGCAACACCGAGGAGCAACTGATGTTGCTGGGGAGTCAGGCCTTGTGACCGGGCGACTCTTTCACTGAAGCGCAGAAACTTGCGTAACCGGTAACGGAATCCTGCCAACTGGCGGAGACCTGAAACCACAATGGGTCTCTGGGAAGGGGCAGTGAGTTGCGAACGTTTCATATTGAAATTATATCACAATGCGATATAAATGATGTTCCTTGCCGGAAACCCTGCTGAATTAGGTTTTTAAAGAAGAGTGATATTGACAAAAAGAGCGAGGCTGGGCGAAGATAGTAAGGTTCGCCTAAAAGAGAATAGGGATATAAGAGAATTGGATACGCACTTTCAGAAAAGAGAACGTGGGAAAATACGGTGGCACGTCGTTGATGCCGACGGACTCGTGTTGGGGAGATTGGCGGCCCGCACTGCCCGGATCCTGATCGGGAAAGATTCGCCTGACTGGACTCCATTTTCGGACCATCGCGAGGGAATCATTGTTATTAACGCTGAGAAGGTTCGCTTAACCGGCAGAAAGCTTGGGCAGAAGGTTTACCGGCACTATACAGGTTATCCCGGGGGGTTGAAAGAAGTTTCAGCTCAGCGGTTGTTGGAGACCAAGCCAGAAGAACTCCTGCGGCAAGCCATTCTTGGAATGCTGCCGAAGTCCCGTGTGGGGAGCCGGTTGGCGACGCGTCTCAAGATATATGCTGGCTCGAGGCATCCGCATCAGGCACAGAATCCTGTGCCGGCCCGCCTGGCAGTTTAGTTGCGAATTAGACATCAAAGAGTATTTCATGAGGAGTCGGTGTGGCTGAGTTAAGTCAATTTTGGGGAACCGGACGAAGGAAAACTTCCGTGGCTCGGGTGAGGCTTGTGCCGGGTACGGGAAATATTCAGGTGAATCACCGGACATTTGAGCAATACTTCCCGTCGGAGGCCTTGCGCGCCGAGGTTCGGCAACCGCTGGTTTTTACGGAGAACGATGGCAAGTTTGATATCATGGTAAATGCCCAGGGTGGCGGGATTCACAGCCAGGCTGGAGCTGCAAGGCTGGGCATTTCCCGTGCGCTGCTCCTTTTTAACCCTGAGTTGCGTCCGCGCTTGCGGCAAAGCGATTTTCTTACCCGCGACCCGCGTGCAAAAGAGCGAAAGAAATACGGCCAGAAGGGCGCCCGTAAGCGGTTCCAGTTCTCGAAGCGGTAAAGAGAGATTGACAGATATCAGGCGACCAGGCCCGCGCCCAGAGCGCAGGCCAGTGAATGCCCCTGATTTTCTGGTGTTGGAGGAGATTTGCCGAATATCACGATGAAAGAGTTCCTGGAGGCTGGCGTCCACTTCGGCCACCAGACACGCCGCTGGAACCCCAAGATGAAGGAATATATCTATGGGGAGCGGAACGGTATCTACATTATCGATCTCCAGAAGACCCTCAAGTACTTTAAAGAGGCCACCAAGTTTCTGGCTGAACTTGCGCGAAACGGTCGGGTGATTCTGTTTGTGGGAACCAAGCGTCAGGCGCAGGAGGCGGTTGCCGAAGAGGCTCAGCGGTGCCAGATGTTCCACATCAACCATCGTTGGCTGGGGGGGTTGCTCACAAACCATTCCACCATTCAGAAATCGATTCAGCGCCTCCGCGAGCTGGAAGAGATGAGCCGGGATGGAAGGTATGACCTGCTGACCAAGAAGGAGGTTTTGCGGCTGGAACGTGAGCGCAAACATTTGGATCAGAACCTGGCCGGTATTAAGGAAATGCCGGGGTTGCCCGACGCTCTGTTTGTGATCGATTCCAACAAGGAGGAAATCGCAGTTCTCGAAGCGCGGAAGCTGGGGATTCCGGTCGTGGCGATTGTGGATACCAACTGTAATCCGGACCTTGTGGATTATGTCATTCCGGGAAATGACGACGCGCTGCGGGCGATTCGTCTTTTCACGTCGCGAGTGGCGGACGCCATCCTGGAGGGACGACAGCAGGCGATAGAGAAGAGGATGGAAGAAGAGAAGATTGCCGCTGAGAAGGCTGCGGAAGAACTCGAGGCCCAGCGGCAGGCGGAAGCGATTGATGCGGCTGAGATGATTGTTGGAGAAGCGGAAGTCTCCTTTGATATCGCTGAGGAGGATTACGAAAAGTATTTGAAGTTGGAAGAGAAAGAGGCTGGACAGGAGGTTCCAAGAGGCGCCTCGGAAGAGGACGAAGAGGGCTCCGAAGGGCGCTCCCGTGCCAAGAAGCGGCAGAGGTTTGCAGGTAAACCCCGAAGTCGCCATGGTGACGAAGGGGGACCGGACGCGCTCGGCCTTGAAGGTAAGTAGGAACCAAGAAGATGACGCGTTAAAAAAAGGTAGGCAGGCTGGGATATTCTGCCTACCTTTTTCGTGTCTGTGAGGGTGAGAGGTCAGGATGGCGGTTTCAGTAGATACAGTTAAAAAACTGCGGGAAATGAGTGGCGCTCCGATGATGGAGTGCAAGAAAGCTTTGGATGAAGCGGGTGGCGACCTGGAGCTGGCCTTTACGGTTCTGCGCAAGCGCGGCCAGGCTGCGGCAGCCAAAAAGGCGAGCCGAACTGCATCTGAAGGTCTGGTGGGTGCTTACATCCACGCTGGAGGAAAGATCGGCGTGATTATCGAGGTCAATTGCGAGTCCGATTTTGTCGCCAGGAATGTTGATTTTCAACAGTTGGTTCATGACCTCGCCATGCAGATTTGCGCAACGGACCCTCGTTTTATCCGCCGGGAGGACGTGACACAGGATGTGCTCGATCGGGAGCGCGAAGTCCTGCGCGCGCAGACGGCGGAGAGTGGCAAGCCCGCTGAAGTGGTGAACCGGATTGTGGAAGGCAGGCTTCGGAAGTTTTTTGAAGAGAATTGCCTCTACGAACAACATTTCATCAAGGACGGGACTGGAAACGTCACCATTGGGGAATTGATTAACTCCAGGATCGCCAAGTTCGGCGAAAACATCCTTGTGCGCAGATTTTCCCGATTCAAGGTGGGAGAATCGGTTGTCGAAACCGAGGGAGGCGGAGCGTCGAATTGAGAACTTGTGCGCGAATGGGACGGAAGGACATCGCGGGGCTATGAGCGAACCTGCCTTTCAACGGATCCTCCTAAAATTGAGCGGGGAAGCGCTCATGGGCGGACGTGGTTTTGGAGTCGATCCAGGCGTAGCATCGCGCATTGCTTCCGAAGTGCATGAAATCCAGGAGATGGGCGTCCAGGTCGCGGTGGTTGTCGGGGGCGGAAACTTCATTCGAGGGGTAGCAGCCTCGCAGCATGGAATTGACCGCGTGGTCGCCGATAACATGGGCATGCTGGCGACCATTATCAATGCTTTGGCGCTCCAGGATGCGCTGGAAAAGGCCGGCTCACCGACGAGGGTTGTGACGGCGATAGAGGTCCGCGAAATTGCAGAGCCTTTTATTCGTCGTCGTGCCATTCGGCACCTTGAAAAGGGACGCGTTATCGTTCTGGCCGCAGGGACCGGGAATCCTTATTTCTCTACGGACACTGCTGCTGCGCTGCGTGCCATGGAAATCAGAGCGGAGGTGATTCTTAAAGCGACCAAGGTGAACGGCGTCTATGACGCAGATCCTGCCAAGGTGGCTGATGCCAAGATGATTACCCGGATCAATTATCTGGACGTCTTGTCGCGCGGGCTTGCAGTTATGGATACAACAGCGATTTCTCTTTGCATGGATAATAAGTTGCCGATCATCGTTTTTAACCTGACGGTGCCGGGAAACCTGAAACGGGTGGTATTAGGAGAGAAGGTTGGTTCCCTTGTGGCCGCGTAAGATGCGGTCGAGAAGGATTTTCCATGATCAATGAGACTATAGCGAGCGCAAAAGCCCGGATGACAAAGGCTCTGGAGGATTTGCGGGTGGAACTGGGGACGCTTCGCACGGGCAGGGCGAGCGTGGGAATTTTTGATCACCTGCGGGTCGACTACTACGGCGTGCCCACACCGCTGAACCAGGTGGCGACGCTTGGTACGCCCGAGCCTAATCTGGTGACTCTGCAGCCCTGGGACCCGACTTTGCTGGCCTTGCTGGAAAAGGTGATTCGGACCTCCGATCTGGGCCTGAACCCGGTGAATGACGGCAAGATTTTGCGTGTGCCGATTCCACCACTCACAGAGGAGAGACGAAGGGAACTCGTCAAGCACGTTCACAAGGTTCTTGAGAATCACCGGACGGCCATCCGAAATATTCGCCGGGACGCGAATGAGGAGCTCAAGCACCTTCTCAAGGATAAGAAGATTTCCGAGGACGAGGAGAGGCGCGCCCTCGAAAGCGTCCAAAAGCTTACCGACGAGTATGTGAGTAAGCTGGATGAGCAGGGTAAGGTGAAGGAATCTGAAATTTTGCGCGGGCATTGATTTAGATTGTTGGAAGCTTGACACCTGGCCACGGTTTCGTGGTAAATTTAAAAGGTTTGAGCCAAGCTTGAATTTATATAAGGTGTGCGGGCTGCAAGGAGCAGTTGTTGTCCTGCCGCACGGAGATGGAAGGATGCCCACATTTAACCAACTGGTTCGCCGCGGACGCAAGGTGGAGCGGTACAAAACCTCGAGTCCGGCGCTGCAGGGCTCGCCGCAGAAGCGGGGAGTGTGCATCCGTGTTTACACTCAAACACCGAAGAAGCCGAACTCTGCGCTGCGAAAGGTGGCCCGCGTTCGCCTGACCAATGGGTTTGAGGTGACAACTTACATCCCTGGAGTAGGACACAACCTTCAGGAGCACTCGATCGTTTTAATCCGGGGCGGGCGCGTCAAGGATCTCCCCGGCGTGCGCTATCACGTGATTCGCGGGACGCTGGACTCCGCTGGAGTGACGGACCGGCGTCAAGGGCGGTCGAAGTATGGCGCCAAGCGCCCCAAGGCTTCCTGAGCGCCTCCTCGCGAGTGCAGGACTGTGAGGCTGGCTGGGGAATACAGAGGAGAATGAAGAACCGATATGCCGCGTAAAGGGTACGTTGAACGACGCGAGGTCAAGCCGGATCCGCTGTATGTGAATCCTCTGGTGCAGAAGTTTGTAAACTGCATCATGTATGATGGAAAGCGGTCAACGGCGCAGCGGATCGTCTATGACGCTTTTGACATGATCAAGGAGAAGACTAACGACGATCCATTAAAGGTTTTTAAGAAGGCGCTGGAGAACGTGAAGCCGGCGCTGGAAGTGAAGAGTCGGCGCGTAGGCGGCGCAAACTATCAGGTGCCGGTGGAGGTGAATCGAAATCGGCAGACTTCACTGAGCATCCGCTGGATTATTGGTTATGCGCGTAGTCGCGGTGAGAAGTCGATGGTGGAAAAGCTTACCGGTGAACTTCTGGACGCATCGAATAACCGCGGTGGCGCTGTCAAGAAGCGGGATGACACGCACCGCATGGCGGAGGCCAATAAGGCCTTTGCTCATTACCGCTGGTAATCCCTGAGCGTCAGGGTCAACAAGGACATGGCGGGATGTGGTTCGGCCTCGAACCTCGATCCGCTTTGTGGGTCGTATCCAGCGACCCCCAATGCCAAAAGGGTTTTAAAAGAACACGATCCTCTCTTTCCTTCGGGCAGAGAAGTTTGGATATTTGTCGTGCAATAAATTTATGCCAAGGTTAGTGCCGTTAGAGAAAATTCGGAACATCGGTATCATGGCCCACATTGATGCCGGGAAGACAACCACAACGGAGCGGATTCTGTTTTATACGGGAATCACCCACAAGATGGGTGAGGTGCATGAAGGCACCGCCGTCATGGATTGGATGGAGCAGGAGCAGGAGCGCGGGATCACCATCACGTCTGCTGCCACCACCTGTTTCTGGAAGGACTATCGGATCAATATTATTGATACGCCGGGACACGTGGATTTTACGGTGGAAGTTGAGAGGTCGCTCCGGGTCCTTGACGGGGCGATTGCTATTTTGGGCGCCGTGGAGGGTGTTGAGCCGCAGACTGAGGCCGTCTGGCGTCAGGCGGACAAGTATCGTGTACCCCGCATGGTTTTTGTCAATAAGATGGACCGCGTTGGCGCTGACTACGAGTCCTGTATTACCCAATTGCGCTTTAAAGTTCACGCCAATCCTATCCCCATTCAATGGCCCATTGGTTCTGAAGATAATTTCCAGGGTGTGATCGATCTGGTTCAGCAGAAGGCGTTCATCTGGAAAGAAGAGACCTTGGGTGCCAAGTTCGAAATTGAAGAAATCCCCGAGAGCCTCGCGGAGGTGGCGCGGCAGCGCCGGGAACAATTGATTGAGTCCCTGGGTGAGGCTGATGACCACATTCTTGAAAAGTATGTGCACGGCGAGGATGTAACAGTCGAAGAATTACAGGCTGCCATTCGACGGGCCACGATTGGTCAGAAAGTCGTCCCCGTGCTTTGTGGCTCAGCCTTTAAGAACAAAGGCGTGCAACCTCTGCTTGAGGCCGTTGTTGCGTATCTTCCTTCCCCTGTTGACATCCCACCTATTGAAGGCGTTAATCCCGCAAACGAAGAAGAGAAGGTTGTCCGGCCCGCCGCCGATAATGAGCCGTTTTCCGCGCTGATTTTCAAGATTATGACGGACCCCTTCGTGGGCCAGCTTGCCTTTATGAGGGTTTATTCCGGATCACTCAAGAGCGGCGACAGCGTCTATAATCCGCGGCGCGACAGGCGCGAGCGCGTCGGGCGTCTTCTCAAAATGCATGCCAATAAACGCGAGGAGATCAGCGAGGTTTTAGCGGGTGATATTGCGGCCGCGGTTGGTCTGAAGAGTGTCTCAACAGGGGATACGGTGTGCGATGAATCGGCTCCTGTGGTTTTTGAGGCCATGGAGTTTCCCGCACCGGTTATTTCGGTTGCCATCGAACCCAAGACCAAGGCTGATCAGGAAAAACTGTCCGGCTCCCTTGGCAAGCTGATGCAGGAAGATCCTACTTTCCACGTGCATTCCGATCCGGATACGGGCGAGACATTGATTTCCGGCATGGGCGAATTGCATCTTGAGATTCTGGTCGACCGGCTGATGCGCGAGTTTAAGGTAAGCGCGAACGTCGGAAGACCTCAAGTGGCATACCGTGAAACCATTAGCAAGGCCAGCGAGGCGGAAGGGAAGTATGTCCGTCAGACGGGCGGCCGGGGGCAATATGGGCATGTTGTTCTTCAGGTTGAGCCTCTGCTGCATCCGGATACCGTGGCTATTGCCGAGCTGACGAAGAAAAAATCTACCAGTCGGTTCGACGCGGACCTCCAACTGCTCTTTATAGATGAAATTGTAAGCGGTGTGGTGCCCAAGGAATACATTCCCGCGGTTTACAATGGCGTACGGGAAGCGATGGAGGGTGGCGTCCTGGCCGGATTCGAGATGACCGGGATACAGGCCAAGCTCACCGATGGTTCATACCACGAGGTGGACTCATCGGAAATGGCTTTCAAGATTGCGGGTTCCATAGGGTTCAAGGAGGCCGCGCGGCGGGCGCGCCCCATCTTGCTGGAGCCTGTGATGAAAGTCGAAGTGGTGGTGCCAGAGGAGTATATGGGCGATGTGCTGGGCGATCTGAATTCCCGGCGCGGGCGTGTAGAAGGCATGGAAAGGCGTGGATCAACGCAGATTATCCGCTCTACGGTTCCTCTTACGGAGATGTTCGGGTACGCCACCGACCTCCGTTCCCGTACGCAGGGGCGAGCTTCATACTCCATGCACTTCGCTCGCTATGAGCCAGCGCCGGCATCGATCGCAGAAGAGGTCGTAGCTCGCGCCCAGGGGCGTGTAGTAGGAAAGTAGGGCGGAAACCAGAAGGAGATTTCAGAGCTTTCGAATTCCAAAAGAATGAGGCGATAGGGTATGGCGAAGGAAAAATTTGACCGATCGAAGCCGCACATGAACATTGGGACGATCGGGCACATTGATCACGGGAAGACGACGCTGACGGCGGCGATCACGAAGGTGCTGTCGAAGCACAATCCGAAGATCGCCTTCCGGGC
>DATEKC010000001.1:0-3641 GCA_035277665.1 Terriglobia bacterium | reverse complement strand
ATTCCCGACTCCCTACTACTACTTCCCATTTCCCACTTCCGATTTCATCCTTCACCCTTCCCGGTCATTCTGAGCGCAGCCCTGTCCCGGGTGGGACGGGGCGCAGCGAAGAATCCCTGCATTTGAATTCCGTGACGCTTCGTCCTGTTCGCGGCTGGTGCAGGCGCTTGCCTTGCAGTGCCCGCGATTCCGCGCAGCGGACCGTTTGCAATCACGCACAGCGCAGCCGGTCCATTGCAACTAGCAAAGCGTCCTGCAGAAAACAATGCCGCCAGCTTGACCACCGCCACTCGCTGCAAGGCGCTACGCTCGAGACAATTCGCGATTCTAACCCCGCTCAGCTTTGCTGATCGCAGAGACAAAATGCGCCTCCGCGCCAGCCGCGAAGTGGCAAGCGACAATGCCTGGAGCGGGGCGGTGCGCCGGACGGGCGGGCAAGGAGGGCGGGTATAGCCTGCGCCGGAATCGTTAAAGTGACCCCTGCCAGGAGGCAGAAGTATGTTGTGATGCGGGTCACGGAAACGCTTGAAACAACCGGCTACCGTTTATACCGGAAGTGCGCGAGACTTCACTATTTCAGTCACCACCCGTTCACGCGTGTTTAGCAACGGTAAGCACAATGAACTAACCGATTTGGGATGCTGCTTTCGCAGGGTGTTTCCTTTGTTCCCTTTTCGTCCTCATACCCGCGGTCGCCATGTGGTTCTTGATGCTGGAGCGCTACGGCGTATTCACCCGCCGGGGAAGATTGACCGCAGATGAAGATCAGAGCAGCAGTAGTCCATAAAAAAGGTCAGCCCTTTCAAATTGAAGAACTGGATTTGGACCCTCCCAGGGCGGGAGAGATGTTGGTCAAGATCGTTGCAAGCGGCGTCTGTCACACCGATGAGGTCGCTCAGCTACAGTTCATTCCTGTGCCGCTCCCCGCGGTTTTGGGCCACGAAGGGTGCGGTGTGGTGGAAGAGGTCGGTCAGGGTGTTACGGATTTTAAAACAGGCGACCGCGTTGGGTTTTCGTTTGGCTTTTGCGGACATTGCGAAAACTGCCTCTCCGCTCATCAGCATGCCTGTGAGAATTTCAACGCCATCAATTTTGCCGGCGTCATGAGCGACGGGACGGCCCGTTTATCCCGCAACGGGGTCAAAATCTCGTCCTTTTTTGGGCAGTCTTCATTCGCCACTCATGCAGTCGTCAACCAGAACAGTACGGTTAAAGTGGATGATGATATCGATCTTGCCCTGGCGGCTCCAATGGGTTGCGGCATCCAGACTGGAGCAGGAGCGGTCCTCAATAGAATCAGGCCTGCCTTCGGTTCTTCCATCGCTATTTTTGGATGCGGAACTGTGGGAATGAGCGCCATTATGGCGGCAAAAATCGCCGGCTGCGCACAGATTACCGCTGTCAGCGGAAATCCTTCAAGTTTAAGGCTGGCCCGGGAATTGGGGGCGACTCATGCGATTAACCGTAAAGAAACCGATGACATCGTTGGCCGCATAAAAGAAATAACCGGGCGCGGCGCCCATTATGCCATCGACGCCAGCGGCGTTTCGGACCTGGTAAGAAAAGCGCTGGCGTGTGTTCGCGTCATGGGGACAGCCGTCGTGCTGGGGGTAACAGGTGATCTGACCATCAATGTCCAACAGGAACTGATGGGAGAAGCGAAGTCATTGATCGGGATCGTGGAAGGAGATGCAGTTTCAAAACTGTTCATTCCCCAGCTCATTCGATACTACAAAGCAGGCCGGTTCCCTTTCGATAGGCTGATCAGGTTCTATGATTTCGAAGATATCAATCAGGCGTTTGAAGATTCACACACCGGCAAGGTCATTAAAGCAGTCTTGAAGATGGCTTAGGCCGCACAGTGGCGCTCCACACGAATGTTCGCGGAGCTTCTGTGCAGGTTATTCATAATCGCTCTTCCCACTCATGCCCCAAAACTCAGAACTGGAAACCCAATCGCAAATCACAATCCTTTGCCCGCCACATGCCACGTGCTACCTGCTGCCTTTTCACGCTTGTCATTCGTCATTCATAATTCATAATTTTCTTCCACGTTCCTAACCCCCATTCGCGATTCGCAAAACCCCGCCTTTGATCCTTTTTCGTAATTTTCCTTTGCATTTGAAGTCGTTGCGGTGTATAAAGTTGCGCGTAATATCGCGGTTATCGTCGGCCGGGCACATCGCCAAAGGCTTGCCGTTTTGCCAGCCCGCCAACTTTTGCCGGATGTAACGCTAGACAATGGCATTAAGGGGGTCGGACTTATGGACCACAAGCAACTCCCCAATCTCACCATCGAATTTCTGGGTGACGAGGCTCAGGGCCTTCGCTTGGTGAGTCAACCTAACTGGTCAGTTGAATGTTTGATTTCCTCGCGCGCGAGTCTGGACGCGAGCTTGGGAAGCGGCACAAACCGCAAATGGCTTGATGCTCCCGGCGTTTATTTGCTGGTGGGTGCCACGCCAAGAGGCCCTGATACGGTTCGCCTGCGAGAAGACATGCTTTATGTAGGCCAGGCTGACAGCGTGGCAGACAGGTTGGACAGCCACCTCCGGAACGAGAATAAGAAGTGGTGGCGAACTGCTCTTGTCCTGAGACGCCCAGATAAACGGCCTCTAAACATTAGCGAGTGCAGGTTCATGGAATCCCGCCTCTGCTCTCTCGCACTCGACGCTGGCAGATGCGAGGTTGACAACCGAGTGACACCGCAGCCCACTTTCCTGGCAGCGGCCGAGCAGGCCGGCGTAGAGGTTTTCTTGGAACAGGCGCTTGTCATTGTGAGCGCTCTAGGATTTGACTTCTTCCGGGTGCCAACGCCTCCCGCACAAATTTCGCAACCGACAATCAAAACCACTGGACCGCCTCCCCTGCCCAACGCCCTTTTGCCCTTACTTGAGCAGATTCGCGGCGCCACAACTGGCCCTGCATTCCCTAAGGCGGAATGGTACTCGACACGCACACCTGACTACCGGGCAAAGATCGTGTTGAATGAAGAACTGTTCAGGGTTTTCGCAAGGATCACCTGGGCCAAGAACTGGTTTTGGATCGAGCTGAAAGACGTGGGAAAATACAAGGTTTCGAGAGCCGACGAAGTAGAACGGCTCCGCGACGCGATCGAGGCTGCATATAGAAAAGCCGAGCAGCATCTTCAGCGTGCGAGGTAAGGAGCAATCGTTGGAATAGGCGTGACATTAATGCGTGTGTGGCGCTCCGACTAGTCGGGACGCTCCGCGAAGCTGATTGGGGTTGGAATAGTGGGTGTAAGAATTGCTCCCGAGGCTGGCGCAGACATTGATTTTTAATGTCTGCGTTCAGCGGAGCTGAGTGGGGTTGGAATGCCGGGGTATGGAACTGCTCTGCCGCTTTTGTACATGGACGGCCAAGACAGACTGGCTGAGGCAACCTCTAATAAGGGCTTCTCTCTTCGCGAGACCGCGGACGCCGAAAGGCGGGCATTTGCGCCAGGCGCGGTTTTTGTAGGGGAGGGCTTTGCCCTCCCGTTTTCTAATTGCCTGGCGCATACCGTGCGGGAGCCCGGAGGGCTCCCCTACGAAACCGCTCATGCCAGTCATTCCGAGGAGCTGAAAGGCGACGAGGAAGCTGCTGTTCCCGGTAGGAAAAAGAAGCAGATTCTTCGGCCG